>JALHHX010000016.1:0-38014 GCA_022837245.1 Lentisphaerota bacterium | reverse complement strand
GTCCGCGAGCAGACCTGGAACGCGTACACCGCCAGCATTGGGAAGGTGGCTATGAGCTGCATCGACTGCCGCAGGATGTTCTCTATGGAAGTGTCGTCCGGTGCCGGGGATATTGAATAGAGGGCGAGCACGGAGCGCGCCATCGAGTTCATTATGTCCGTGCTGGGCAGGTTCAGGATGGCGTCCCTGACGAATCCGTGCGGCAGCGCCCGGCATTTTGAGAGGCGGGCGTTGAACTCTTCGAACTGCTCCTTGTTTGGGAGCTTCCCGAACAGCAACAGGTACGCGGTTTCCTCAAATCCCAGACGTCCATCGGAGAAGAACCCCTCCGCGAGCTCCTCGATGTCAATCCCACGGTAGCGGAGCTGGCCGTGCCCTTTGTCCACACCTCCCCCCCCTTCCTTCTGAGCCAGCACCTCGCCGATGCGCGTCAGCCCCGCCATGACGCCTTTGCCGGAAATATCCCTCAGGCCGCGCTTGACGTCGTATTTCGTGTACAGCTCGGGGTCGACCATGCTGCTTTCGATGGCGCACTTCGCCCATCTCTCAAGCTGCGGATCCCTGCGGGCCTTTTTCGCGTGGGCGCCGCCCGTCTTGTTCTTGGGCTTCTTGCCCTTGTTTTTTTGTACAGGCGTTTCTGCTTTGCTTGCCGCCATCGTCAATATCCTTCCTTAAGCAGACCGGCACCAACATCTCTGAAAACGCCCGGTCAAAATCCAATTGTTATCTTGTCGCGGGTCATTGTAGCAAAAAGGGGCACCCTCGAAAACCGCGAATTTCGCATTTTCATTGGGTGTTGCGTTTTGGCGGGCGAAATGGTTTAATACGGCTCGTTTTTGAAAAGGCAATGGAGATTCTATATATGAATTGCGGAGACAGGTTCCGTCAAACGTTACCGGAGTCGCGGCGCGTGGTCGTGAAGGTCGGCAGTCGTGTCATAGTTGGCAAGACGGGCAGGCCGGACATGGCGCGCATACGCGTGCTGGTTTCGCAGCTTGCGTCCATGCGCCGCAAGGGCTACGAGGTCGTTGTCGTGAGCTCCGGAGCAATCGCCGCCGGCATGGAGGCTCTCAAAATCGCCGAGCGTCCGATGTCAGTGCCCGACATACAGATGTGCGCGGCCGTGGGGCAGGGGCGCCTGATGGCGAAGTACACGTCGGAGTTCGACAAGGAGAAGATACTTGTCGGGCAGATGCTGCTGACGCATGACGATTTCGACCACAAGATCCGCCTTGCCAACATGCGCCGCGCGATGGACCACATGCTGCGCTCGGGCATAATCCCCATAATCAACGAGAACGACGTGGTGGCCGATGAGGAGCTGAAGGCGTACATGTCTTTGGGCGACAACGACCACCTCGCGTCCCTCGTGGTGCGCCAGGTGCGCGCCGATTTGCTCGTAATGCTTAGCACTGTGGACGGCCTGCGCGCGCCGGTGAACGGGGGGCGCACGGTGCGGGTCCCCTACGTTGAGAAGATAGGAAAGGACATTATGAAGCTGGTCCGCCCCCCGGAAGCCGGCGGCATTTCCAAGGGAGGCATGGATTCGAAGCTCCGCGCGGCGCTCGCGTGCACCAAGGCCGGCTGCAACGTCGTGGTGGCTAACGGGCGCAAAAAGGATGTTCTGCGCAACGTCATTTCCGGCTGCGACGAAGGGACGCTTTTCATCGCCTCCCCCGATTGATATAGATATGGACAACAGGAAAACAATACGGGACATGGCGGAAAGCGCGTCGGCGGCACACCGCCAGATGCTGGGCTTTACAAGCCGGACGAAACGCGACATCCTTTACTCCATTGCGGACGAGCTGGAAAGTTGCCGCGAGGAGATCCTCGATGCGAACAAGAAGGACATCTCCGAATCAAGGAGCCGCGGCCGCTCCGAGGCTTTCCTCGACAGGCTCTCGATCACCGAGCACCGCTTCGGCAACTTGGTTCGCGCGTTCCGCGTAATCGCCGATTCCAAAGATCCGATAGGGGAGCAGATCAGCCGGTGGATTCGCCCGAATGGGCTGGAGATAGTGCGCCGGCGCGTGCCTATCGGCGTCATCGGGATCGCGCTCGAATCGCGTCCGCACGTAATAGCCCTCGCCTCCGCGATCTGCTTCAAGGTGAACAACGCGGTTGTTGTGGTGGGCGACGGCGAATCCTCGCGCACCTGCAAGTGCCTTGCCAGGGTCATACGCAACGGCGGAGAGCGCCGTGGCCTGCCTGCGGATGCGCTTCAGGTGCTGTGCAGCGACGACAACCTGCTCGACGGCCGCATCCTGACGTCTCTCGAGGGGCTGGTGGACGTGGCCATACTACGTGGCGACCCCGCTTTTGTAACCGACCTCACGGCGCACGCCCGGATCCCAGTGCTCAAGCACACCGGAGGACTTTGCCACATATATGTGGATTGTGACAGGATGAAGCCCCCGGCAGGCGGGCCGCCACGCGTTTCCGCCGCCGCCCCCGGATTCTCCACGGCGAAAGCCGCGCTCGAGATCCCGTCGCCCGAGGCCGGCGCGCTTCCGGCAGGCGATCCGCAGGTAAATCCGGTCGATATCGATTCCGCCGTGGAAATAGTCATGAACTCACGCTGCGCGGAGCCGTATTCATGCAACTCCGCAAACGTGGTGCTCGTTCATAAGAACATCGCTTCGCGTTTCCTGATGGCGCTCGCCGTGAAGGCGGAGGCGGAAAACGTGGAGCTGCACGGAGACGATCGGGCCGTGGCGCTGCTTCCTGTAAAGATCTTGGCGGACGCCGACGAATGGCGCAACCCGCGCAAGGAAATCGTCATCACCATCGGCATCGTCGATAGCCTGGAGGACGCCATCGAGCATATCAACAAGCTTGGATCGCACCTCTCCGACACGATACTTTCCTCCGACATCGGCGCCCAGAACGTATTTATGCGCGACGTGGATTCAGCTGCGGTGTATTCCAACGCATCGACGAACTTCACCGACGGCGGTGAGTTCGGCATGGGCGCGGAGATAGGGCTGAGCAATGACAAGCTTTTCGCGCGCGGCCCCATCGGGCTTGAAGACCTGACAAGCACCAAGTACATTGTACGCGGCAGCGGCCAGACGAGGGTTTGAAATGGCCAATTCCCATCCCCCCGCCATTCTCGTCACGTGCGAAGACGACTACCTGCTCGAAACCCGCGTCAAAAAGATCATAAACGACCTCGTCCCCGAATCCAACCGCATGTTCGGCCTCGAGGAAATCGATTGCGCGGTCGACACGATAGACGCCTCCAAGCAGGCAATGGACGCCACCCGCGACGCGCTTGTACAGCAGGGGTTTTTCAGCGAAGAGAAAACGGTGTGGATGCGCAGCCTCACCTTTCTGGATGCGAAACGCCTCCAGAAATCGGATACTTTCGCCGACAACGTCGCTTCGTTCTGCGACTGGCTTTCCGCGAACGGCATACCCGACGGCTTCACGCTGCTTGTCTCCGCCCCCAAGATACCCAAGACCTCGCGCTTCTACAAAACGTTCGCGGAATTGACCAAAAAGAAGCTGGCCGTCATAGAAGAGCTCAGTCCGCCCGACGCCAAGTCGGCTTTGCCCGTGGTGCTCGACACCGCGAAGAAAATCGGATACGAGATGCCGAAACAGGTGGCAGAGGAAATCGTCGCCCGCGCTGGTGTCTCCCCGCGCGTGCTCGCCATGGAAGTGGAGAAGCTCTACCTCTACACAAACGGGGAAACGCCCACGGCTGAGGACGTCGAGGCGATATGTACCGTTTACGCGGAGGGCGAATTCTGGGATTTAACGGACGCCTTCGGAAGCCACGACCTGAAGAAAACCCTCGTGGCGCTGCACAACCTGTATGAAAAGGACGTGGCGCCCATATTTCTAGTTATACAACTCGAGACACGCCTCAACGAGTTGTATCTCGTGAGCGACAGCATCCGCACCCGGCGCATGACGGACTCGGGCGGCTGGGCGGGATCCCTTCCGGATGAAGACGCCGCGGCCGTGGGCGGACTTGGAAAGTTCGACGTCGTCTCGAAAAAGCGATGGGCTTTGAGCAGAATCGTGTCTCAAGCCGCCAAATGGAAGCCCTCCGAGCTGAAACATGCGCGGACTGTCATCAACACGGCGCACGAGCGCATGGTCAGCATAAGCATAGACGCGGAGAATCTCCTGGAAACGGCCATCTCGGACGCGCTTAAACGCTGATTCCCGCTATCTGCGTAGCCTCGGGCTTTATGAAAAAATTGGGAATGCCCACTTGTACTGCGAGGTGTTTTGTGCTAGTATGTCGGAAATACGCGGGGATTGTTTTCTTCCCTGCGCCTTGGATGTAAAGGTGTTTCAAATAAGGAAGTAGCAAGGATGGGAACAATGAAAAAGGCCAGAATCGGAGAGATTCCTAACCGCATATCCGTTTTTTTGTGTGTTCTTTCCATGGCTATACCCGCGCTTGCCACCGCCGCGACGTCGGATTCCTTGGTCGTTCCTCAGTACATCTCGGCCGCGTTCAGCCAAGTTGACTCCGGCACCTCCCCCAACAGGGTCTTCACGACGGGGATGCATGTTTTCGCCGTCGACGCTTATGCCAAGAAGCTCTCCATCTGGAAGAAGACACCCGCCGGTCCGCTTGTCCGCAATTTCACCGGCATAGCAGACGTGGCGGACGGTACTGGGGCAAAGGGTTTCTCTTTCTCATCGCCGTTCGGCATGGCCAAGCATCCCACGCAGAACATTATCGCGATCGCGGACCGGGGCGTGTCCGCGCAGAGAATCGTGCTTTACTCCTTTACAGAGAGCGCTACGGGGGTCGTGTTCACTTTTCTTGGCCAATATACGAACCCCGTCTCGGGCTATATGGCAAACCCCACCGACGTGGCGTTCATGGGGGACGATGTCATAGTTTGCGGCAACAACCAGACCGGCTGGATCCCATATGCGTATCTCCTAAAGTTGAGCGGCCCATACAGCGGCATGTATGTGAGCTGGGTGCGCCAGAATTACGGCATCACATTGGATGGTGTCGAGGCGGTCGAGGGCGGCCCGGTTTACGCCGCCAGCGCCTCGGAACACTGCGTTTTCCGGGCGGATTCGTCCGGGTACTTCAACATGGTGTACGGAGTCCAGGGCCAGGCCGGCACAGCCCCCGGTCTTCTAAACCGCCCTACCGACGTCGCCCTCTGGGGCGATTACCTTGTGGTGGCTGATGGCTTTAACAACAGAATTTCTTTGTTTGATGCGGGCGGGGCTCCCTACACGCAGTTCGGTTCTTCCGGCACGCGCGCCGGGGAGATGAGCAAGCCGTTCAGCGTTTTCGTAGGACCAGGCGCGAACGAGTTGACGGTGGCGGACACGGAGAACCGCCGGGTGCAGGTTTTCGACATTGCGGGGCTGGTGGACAGCGATGGCGACGGCATGCCGGACGTCTGGGAGACCGCCAACGGACTGAATCCCGGTTTTGACGATTCAGCGCTGGATCCAGACGGCGACGGGTTGACCAACCTCGAGGAATTCACTTTTGGCACAAACCCCCAAATCGCGGACACCGATGGCGACGGGCTTTCCGACTACGAAGAGGCGGTGCTGCTCGGCACGAACCCCCTCGATCCTAACGATCCGCTGCCGGGTTCTCTCGTGTTCGTGGGCCCCGCGGCCGTGGGCGAAGACCAGTTCGGAATTTCGAACGTTGTCGTGGCGATTGGCGGCAAGGCGCCTTCGGCAGTTGCAGAGTATGTGATCGGTGGGTCTTTGCCGGGGCGCGTCGAGGCGGTGTCCACCATGTTGTCGTTTCCTGCCGGCACCAGCACGGCGGTGTTTTCCTTCAAGCCTCTCAATGGCAATGCGACGGCGAACTTCAGTTTCACGCCCGTTGCGCCGACCCCGACTTCGTACATGACCGGCTATTACAACGTCGCGGTCACAAACCTGAACCCCGTAATCACCTCCATTACAGTGCCCACCAACGCTGTACACTCCCAGCAAATCGTGTCTTTCTCCGCGACCGCGATGGATCCGGGCGGGGACGCCCTTGCTTACATTTGGAGTTTCGGCGACGGGACGCAGGCCACGACCACGTCATTCCCGTCGGTGGGGCACATCTACGCGCAGGCGGGGACTTACACGTTCAAGCTCCTCGTCATGGATCCGGACGGCGGCAAGGCCATGTCGACGGGCTTCCCCGTGGTTGTCTTGGCGCCTCTGCCACCTCCGCCTCCCGCCGACGGCTCCAATTTGGTGTTTACCGCCATCACCAGCTCGAACGCGACCTTCCGGACGCCGACGTCGTCAATAGTTACCAATTTCATGATCAAGACGAGTCCGGTTCTGACCGTGCCCATTGCTTCGTGGACTGATTGGCTCCCGCTCCCGCAGGCCGATTTAGCTGCTGGCAACCCCTTCACCTCGCCGGAGCTGACGGCTCCGTTCAGCCCCATACAGGTTAATCCGGTGCACGACCCCGACGGGTTCACTTATATAACATTTGACATCAGCGGCCTATACAGCGCCACTAACACCATGTTTTTCCGAGCGTTGATCATAGATGCGGGGACACCATAGATGGGTTCGAACTTTTTAGGGGCAAGGCAACTATTACAAGCTACAGGATACGTAAAATATGTTCAAAGATAGAATTTATACAAAGAGAGTCCACCGCGCCCTGGCGCATGCCGCACGTCCCGGTTTTTTTGCTTTATTGATCGCAGCCGGATTGGTTTCCGTGGATGCAAGGGGGGCGGATGAAACTCCGGTCTCCAAGCCAGCGGCTCCGGTTGTCGCCGCCGATGAAGTCGGACAGTCTGCCGCAGTTGACAAGTTGGTCGCCGGGAATTCACCCGGCGCGTGTGCAGGATCCGATCATGATGGACTACCGCGCCGAGGCGGCAAAAGCGGCATCGGAGCGCGATAAGAAAGTGGCCAGGCTGACTGAAATAAGCAAGAGCATGGAAGAGCGCAAGGCGCAGATACTTAAGGAGAACGAGGAAGCCGCGGAGCTCGCCGCCGCCGTGGCGGAGTTGGAAACGGAGCTTGCCGCGAAAAAGGCCGCGCTTGGGAAGATATTCATGGACGACGAGAAACTCCTGGAGCTGCAGGCCGGTATGGACATGGCGCGTGAGGACGTCCGCCGCACCCAGGCGGAAGTCCGCGAAACGATACGTCGCCAGCACGCGGAAAGGCGCGCCGTTGCGGAGACGCTCAGGCGCGAACGCGAGCAGAAAGAGCAGGAAAAAAAGGACGGGGAGTGAATTCAAACCGGAGTTGAAACGTCAAACGGCTGACGTCCGGCGAACAACCGTGAACGGAAGTGGAATCAAATCGATAACAAAAGGGGAGACGATGCATAGAATATTTGAATTAAGGGGCATTCAAATTGCGGTGTTCGCGGTTGCTTCCGCAGTCGTTTTTGGCGTTTTCGCGGCGGCGGAACCGGCCGAAGATCCAAAGACGGAGCCGAAAAGTGAAATTGCCGCGGAGCCTGATGCTGACATGGCAACGCTGCAGGCGAACTTGCAGGAGTTGCAAAAGGAGGCGTCCAGCGCGCGCGAGGCGGCTTTCGAACGCAGGAAAACTATCTCCCAGGAAAACTCCGAGGCAAAGAAGCTTGTTTCCGAGCTGGAGGCGCTCGACAAGGTCATAAAGGAAAAGACTGCGGCGCTTGAAAAAATCATGGAAGCGGACGAAGAGCTGGCGGAACTCGACGCCAAGCTCGAGGCGTCGAAAAAAAAGACATTTGAAGCCTTCGTAGCGCTGAAAAAAGCTGAAGCGGCAGAAAAAGAGAAAACTAAGTAATTTAGAACACATTTGCAAGGACAAGACATGAAAAAACATATGACAAAATTGTTGAAGGCGGCATTTGCCGCGGCGCTCGTTTCCTCTGCCGCTCTACCTGTATCGGCCCAGGGGATACACGTCAGCGAATTCCTTATGTGGATAAATCGACCGGAAGTGGTCACGACCAACGTCTATTCGCAAGCCGACGAGATTTTCTTTTTGGTTGTTATGGAGGAAGCCGACGCGTCCGCGCCCAATCTGGCGCTGGATCCGGAGACTGCGGTTCCCTATCTTTCTTTTCAACTTGGCGGCGTGGCTAAAACGGCGGAGTTCGTCGGGTTCCGGCCCCTGTATTCGACGACTGGCAACGACGCCATGCTTTTCCGTTACGTGCCGGCGGCGTCTGATTACGGTGCCGGAATAAAACTCCCAACCTCCGACTTCCCGGGCATCGGCGGCTTTTCACGCAATGCGATAGGGCTTGGAGATGAAACCCACAACATCCGGAACACGCTTGTCGCCGGTAGCGTCCTGCCGAGGATTGACCAATATACGCATGTGCTTGCGGACGGATTCAACACCGGCTCAGCTCCATACGCACCAACCGCAGCGGATCTGTTCGTGAACATGTTCAAGATAGAATCGTCGGATTCCGGCGGGGTTTCGATCATCACAGGGAACTCGCTTAATGTACCAGTGCGTCGCCATCCCTCTGCTGTGGGCAACACCGGCCCGATAGAGCTGATCGCTTCAAGCGCCGATCCGACGATTTGCACCGTCACCGCAACGGGTGTAATCCCGGGGGGCTCGATGCAGACTCAGTTCGCGGTGACCGGGGTGACTCCGGGGTCGACTACCGTTACGATCAAGTCGAAGGAAAAACCGAACGAGTTCGTCGTCATTCCCGTTACGGTATCGCTAACCGGAACGGCCAAGGCCGTGGTGGTCAGCCCAGACGAGCTGATCGTCGGGGAAGACCCGGATGCGTTCCACCGCGTCCGAATCCAGCTTGGCGCGTCGGCTCCGACGGGTGCCGTGTTCAACGTGACAGGCTATGCCGGCAACATTTCCGGGGATCCGACAGTCGTGATCAACCCCGGGCAGTCCTCCGGGTCGTTCAATGTTGTCGCGCCGGACGGGCGGCAGGAGACGACCCTCACGATCACAGACGCGGCGCACAACTACAACGTGTCGTACCTGCGGGTGATCGTCACAAACGTGGCACCGGTCATCGAAACCCCCGTCGCGGACCCGGCGCAACCCGGCATGAGCACGCCAGTCAACATATACGCCGGCGACGAATACACTTTCAACTTCTCGGCGACTGACAAAGCCCAGACTTTCGACTCGCTGTCCTACAACTGGAATTTCGGGCATGGAGCCCCTGCCGTGCGCACTGCCAGCGGCCCGCTCCCCTGGGATGCCCCCTTTACAGGCCGGGCTTCAGGCGAAGTTTCGCATTTGTACGACACTGAAGGCCAGTTCAACGCCGTGCTTGTTGTCAACGACGAGGACGGCGGCCGCGCCACGCGCTCCGTTCCGATCATCGTGCACCCCGGCGTCAGACTCTTCCTGCAGGTCATGCAATCCCCGTACGCTGGGCTCACGGGGTTGGGGACTGGCAGGATGGAATATGTCAACCGCACGCTCGCGTGGGATCCCGCGCTTGGCAACACGTTTGGTGAAAACGCTTCTGTCCGCGCAAGGGCGATTCCAGATCCCGGTTCCTACCGCTTCGCATGGCGTGCGGATTCCGGGCTGACCGCCGAGGATCAGAGGATGCCCGCGCCCACGCCGGAGGAGGGCGACGTAAGCATCAAACTGGGCACCGACGATCTCACTGTGCGTTACCTCTTCAGCAGGGAGTTTTATCCCGGCGACGGTTTCGGCGACGCCGATGCCGATGCTTTGGGCGACACTTGGGAATCCGTCTATTTCGGGTACGGCCAATCCGCGCAGATCGGTACTACCGCGGCCACCGTCCCCAGCGGCGACTGGGGCAGAACCGGCAATATCGACGCTGACTACATGCCTTCAGCGCCACTCACATGGGTCACGAACAGAATCGAAGGCGGGACTGTGCAGGTGTTCGATTACCCTATTACCGACCACGGCGGAGCCGGCTGGAACTGGAACGGGTACCTCCCCGATCCAGCGGGCGGCAATGCGTTCGACAACTTCCGCGAATTCCGCGGCCTGCTTGAAAGACGCCCGGGAAAACCAGAGATGGCGTATGCCGTGGAGAATCTGACCGACCCGCTCGACCCTCTCCGCGGGAACTCGCCGGGAACCAATCCCGCGCTTGCGGACACGGATGGCGACGGCATGGGCGACGGCTGGGAGTTTTACTTCTGGACCACTATCATGTACGAGGTCAACCACCGCAACTGGCGCGCTTGGGATCCGACCTTTGGGACGTACGACCCGGAGGACACGTCGGAATCCGGCTTGCCAATCCTGAGCGGCGACGACACCGTAGTGACGAACTCGATAGCCAGCGAGACTTTCACCGTGGTCATCTCCAACTGGTTCTTCCGGCCAAGCCTCACCGTCACCTTCACAAACGGCACGGAATACGTGCTGGGCGAAACCTCCGAGGACCTGATCAGCATCACAGCCGGCACGAACAACACGCTGACGGTGAACGTCACGAACATCCTAGTCGGCTCCGACTACGTCCTTTCCTACAACGAATACGGCGGGACGCACTCCAAAGAGGCGCTTCTGGCGCTCTTCGACCCAATGACCAAGAACGGCGATCCCGCATCAGATATTGACCAGGACGGTCTTTATGACTGGGAGGAATGCCTGCTAGGCACCAACCCGTTGCATTGGGACACCGATGGCGACGGCATGCCGGACGGATGGGAAGTAGAACGCGGCCTCGACCCGCTCAACGGCGACCGCATAGGCACAAACGCCAACGGCGCCAACGGCAACCCAGACCAGGATTACATGGCTGGCGGCGGAGACATCAAGCACCTCAGGGTTTACATTGAGGACTACATAAACGAAACGTACTGGAATGGCCGCGAGGCGCTGCCGTTCAACCCCGATCTCGCATGGAACGGGGGAGCCGCGTTCACGAACCTTGAGGAATTCCGCGTCGCCGAATACTACGTGCAGATGGGTCTTGTGGACTCCGTGGACAAGGACAACTGGCTTGCCTACACGACCGACCCGTGCGACAACGACTCCGATCAGGACGGCATGCCGGACGGCTGGGAGCTCTACGTCGGCCTCGACCCGATACCTTCAGTCCCCGAGCTGGGATTCCCTGTTGTGGAACTTGCGGAGGAATCGAAACTGGTCAGCATGGGCTTCCCGCCCGACATGCTCGACACGACAGACCCCGCGACTGGCGAAACAACAAAGTTGCCCATGTACGGCAGCCCGTTCCTTAAAACCGGCGAAGGAGCACTTTCGGCGTTGGAGAAATTCGCCAACGTGACGGCGACGGCGATACGCGCGGCCGACGAAACCGTCGTCGTTGACGGCGTCACGGCTATAAGGCGCCATTTCCAGAACCCGAACCCGACTTGGACCAACAAGACAAGGCCTTGCGACCCGTGGAATCTCGACACTGATGGCGATGGTTTGGCCGATGGCCTTGAATTCCGCGAATCGATCCTGGTGGATCCCAACAGGGACGGTTCGAACTTCGTGAACTTGGATCCGTGCTCCGTCGACACCGACGGCGACCAGTTGCCGGACGGCTGGGAGTACGCCATGGGCATCATCTCCCCGGACCACGCGCTGGATGTCGCCGCCGCACCGGGCACGGGCGGCACCAACCAGCCGCCAGCCGCCGTCACGAACATCGCGAACTTCATATACGGCGGCGTCTACGACGATCCGGACGGCGACGGCTTCCCGAACTACCAGGAGTACCTCTCCGGTGCTGTCTACGGCTGGCGTTACGACAAATGGTACGCCCCTGGCGACGTCAAGTACCGAATTCCCGATCCCGACTATCCGACGTACACGGGGTTCAGGACGTTCCGGCCTTACGATCCGTCGGACTTTTTCCTGCCGGCGCCCAAGCCCACCGAGCTGCACTATGGATACACCGCCCTCAATGAAATCCATACTAACCTCTTTGGCATCCCGATCGCCCCGGACACGGACAACATGACGTTGCTTGCCAAAACGTATGAAATCCTGCGCGACCCGGGTTACATCAACACGTACACCAACGTCACGCTTCCCGGCACAAACCTTCTCGACACTGCCGAGTCGTCCAGGCGCGCCGGCGTCGTGGCGGCGGCCCGTGCTTTGGAAAACCTGCTCGAGCCAGCAGAGTTCCACTACGGCCTCAAGCCGGCATCTTGGGATCCCGCCGTCGAAGTCATCCCCGGCGTCCCGTTTTACTTCATCGCCCCGTTGCGCGGCGGCAACCAGCTTGCGGACGGATCGCCGTTCTACGCGACGATGCATCCACGCAACGCCGACACCGACTACGACGGCATGCAGGACTACTGGGAAGTCTTCCATGGGTTGAACCCGCTTTATGGCGGCTACCCCGGCGACGAAAAATACGACGTGGTCGCCAGAGATTCCCAGCCGGCCGCGCGCTCGCAGGTCTCCGCCGGCCAGGCGTCGAGGATAATCAGCGATTACCAGTGGGGGGTTGGCTCATATCCGGGAGAAGCTCGGCTTCAGGTTTTCCTGAACGAAATGACCCCGTATGACTTCGAAAAGAAGCCGTGGCAGACGGGCAGCCCGCACGCGGACTGCGACATGGACGGCATAGACAACTGGAACGAGTCGTACAATCTCCATGCGCCCGACGTCCTGTCCAACACCGACCCCTCGCCGTACTGGTTCACGGACATGTCCTATGACAACGGGGATGGCAATGCCTCCATGGTCAACAACTACTTCACCACGGGAAGCCTGTACATGAACGGCCTCTGGTGGTGGTCGCTGCCCATGCACGGCGTGATGATGCGGTCTCCCGCGTACATGTTCGACTTCGAACTCAACGAGGGCTACGACACCGACAACGACAACATCCCCGACCGCATCGAGCTGGCGGGCGACGGCGACCGCGGGGTCACAGACCCGCTCGATTTCGACTTCCCGCGCTCCCGCAAGGCGATGTACCTGGACGGTAATTCCGCCACCCGGACGCGCCATCCGTACCACCACGACAACTGGGCTCTCACGTCCTACTCCGTGGAGCTGTGGTTCCGCGCCCAGCAGCCTGTGGGCCGCGGCAACCAGACGCTCATCGAGCGCCCCGTCATGGCGCCGATCGACCCGCGGAACCCGTCAGGCAGCGGGACCGCCATCCGCCGGACGTTCCGCGTCTCGATCAACAACGCCGGGCGCATTTTCGTCGAACTCGACAACGACGCCCTCGCCACGTTCTCCACGGAGACCACCGGAACGGGAGGCACCATCTCGGCCGACACCTGGTACCACCTCGCCGTCACGATGGACTCCGTGAACAACAAGCTCAATATCTATCTCGACGGGCAACTGGCGAAGTCCGTGGCGTGCGACCTCAAGCCGTGCACCGGCACCTTCGCGCTCTCAGGCGTCACCGACCCCAGTACCGGGATCACGCGCGTGTCGTACGTGTACCACCCCGCGCCAATCGTGGTCGGCGCGTCAGACGCGAACCCGCTGGCGTCCGTCGGAGGCGACGATTTGAACTATTCGGAGCCAGTGCTGTTCGACAAGTTCAAGGGATGGGTTGACGAAATCCGCATTTGGGACCGCGTGCGCACCCAGCAGCAGATACAGCAGGATATGCGCAAGCGCTATGACAGGCGCGACGTGGCGGCGGTCAACGACTACCGCTTCGCGTGGGAACAGCGCAATCTCGCGAGTGCCACCATGCTCTCGGACTTCCCGCAGAAGCTCCTCTACCACTTCACGTTCGACAACCTGCCGGACGTCGTGCCTGCGGCCGACCGCGACCCCAACGCGTTCATACCAAGCGCCGACACCGACGAAGTGCCGGCCGGCTTCACCGACCCCGGATTCAGGCGCCCCGACGCCTCCGTGTACCCCGGAATAGGCTGGTGGTACGGCTCGGGTCTCAGGTCGCGCGTTTACAACAAGACGTACCTTTACGTGCCGATCATCGAAAACACGGCCGCGCACCTGCGCCGCTATCCGCCGGTTGACGTCAAGTCCATGATCGCGGTGTACGACGGCAACTACAACTTCTTGGGCTACAGATGGAGAACGCCTGCGGACTGGCTGCGCTTCGCCACGTCGATCGACGGCAGGACGGTGGACAATTACAATCCTGTCGAAGTGGGTGCGGCCTTCGACATCGACCCCGCGTACGTGCCGAACTCAGCAAACCCGTACGGCGTGTCGTACTTCACCGCGGTGGCGTACGAATGGGAGAAGAACCCGGAGGACTTCCCCGGGAAGATCACGCACCTCAACAACTACGAGTACATGCCGTTCTACACCGACATGGTCCCGCTCGTCAACGCGGTCGCGGATCTCGACGTCCCATTCGCGACTCAAAACAGCATATCCTGACGGCGACGGCATGCCCGACTGGTGGGAAGTCGCGAACGGGCTGGACCCGAATTCGGCTGAGGGCGCCAACGGCAAGTACGGCGACCCCGACAAGGACGGCCTCGACAACTATCACGAGTATCTGTCGGGAACCGATCCCGTCTCCAGCGACACCAACGGCGACGGATACTCCGACTACTACTCGCGCGACAACAACCAGAGCCTGACTTATGGCGAAATGTACGATGATGGCGACGGTATGCCCAACGCATGGGAGGTGGCGCACGGCCTCAATCCCGAGCGTTACGACGCACATCTCGACCTCGACAAAGACGGCTGGTCGAACCACGATGAGTACATGGCAGGAACGCTGCCCAATTCGGCATTCTCCTACCCGGTGCCCTCAACAAGCTTCACCTTCTACTATGATGGGGCCGCAACGGACATCGAAAGCCTGGTGGTCTACACGTACAGTGAGGACACCGAAGGCTCCACAATGGGCGGCGGCTACGACGGGCGCCTCTCGACGCACCGTAACATAACCGGTGACGGCGGGGTGCTGGGCGAAGACGGCAAACTGTTGTTCAAGGGCTACGAATTCCCCGTCTCGTATCTTGAGTTCGGCAGCATCACAGAGGGTTCAGCTTCGTTGACGTACCGTATGGATGTCAACGGCACAAACGTCCAGCAGACGGTTCAATGCCAGCCTTTCAACGAGGAGATGGGAGTCTTCGTTTCCGACATGGACGGCCAAATCTGGCTCATCTACGCATCCGGCGCCATCGTCGCCGAGGGGATTTATGTGGGAGCGGAATACTCAGCCACCTACCAGCACGGGTTTGTGTTCCCTGTCACAGTAAATGATCCGATCGTCGCGGCCGGCACGCACATCCGTGGCGGCTTCAACCGGTTCTTTGGATTCCTCGACCTGAACAACAACGGGGAGTTCGACACGGGCGAACCGGGCGGCATATCGATCAACAGGCCGACGCGTGTGTCGTGGGATTCCGTGAACGCGGCGATCGCGATAACCGACAAACTCAGCGGTTACCCGCGCATCTCGTGGCCCGCTGGTACAAACGAGCTTTCCAGCCAATACACAGTCACGATCTGGAACGGACCTTCATTGGCTGCCGAGGTCAAAATCGAAAAGCCCAGAACCTTCATGCACGAGAATGACTTGATCATCAACGGCATCAATGGTCTGAACTTCGGTGCCGCTACCAGGGCTTCCTTCGAATACAACGTTTACGACGGCTCAGTCCCCATTGATGCCGGGTCTATCAACTTCGACCTCGGGTCGAACGCGACGCGCCGCAAGATGGCACTGCGCTATCCCAAGCAGCTCGAAGAGATATACGGCAACGTCGTGACTTTCGAATGGGAGATGGACTACCGCACACAGGGCGCCCAGATCACCATCAAGGGGTTGGACAACGGTATAACGTATTACAACGGCATTATCCCGCTGCCTGTGAGGCACGGCAAGGTGCTCGACGAAGTGTACTACTACAGCGCCACGCCGCAACTGCATGACGGCAAGTCCTTCGTGGAGCTGCCCGCCGGCCGCTACACGTACACCATCACAGAATACGTCCGCTCCACAGGCATAACGCCGCAGTCCATAACCGGCCAGTTCCAAATGGTGCCGGAAGACGCGGCCGCGCGCGAGGTTTACTCGATATCGGGTAATATATCGTACTTCGGCAAGGCGGATCAGAACCGCATAGTAACCGATGTGCACACGTTCAACGGAACGGAGACGCACGTCACCGGCACGGTGCCGCTGTCGCATGTTAACTTCGTGCCAGGCGCAATCGGATTCCAGATCGTAACGTCCCTCGGGAAACCCGTCGAATCGATGAACGACAGCTTCGCCGAAGGTTCCCTGATGGTGGAATCCGGCACAAATACCGTGAGCGGACACGTCTACTACGGAACCCGCTCCTTCGATATCACGTTGCTGGAGCCGCCACCGGCGGGATACAAGCTGCAGGTAGTCGACAAGTCTTTCTCCAAGCCGATAATCGTGGAGGCATTCAAACTGGCGGACAACGCGAGCAGTTGCTACGGTGTCGCGGGCGACATCTACGGCCGCGTCAGGCTCAACCGGAAGGGTGGGTACAAAATAAAGGGCCTGCCTGCCGGCAAGTACGCCGTCCGGGCGTTCCTCGATTCCAACAACAACGGCAAATACGATAATTGGGAATCGTCCGGCGTCGCCGTGGAAGGTGGTATGCAAGGCCCCGTGATCTACACTTCCTTCCCGGCAATAGCGCTGCCAACATCGCGCGTGCTTATGAACATCACGCTCCGTGACAAGGACACAGACAACGACCTGTTGCCCGATTCATGGGAATACCAGCACTTTGGCAACCTAGGCACAAGCGGGTACGACAAGCACGAGCCAGACCTGTTCGTGTGGGAGGAATACGCCGACGGCGCGCTGGACTCAGACCCGAACCGCGTCGATACTGACGGCGACGGCCTGTCCGACGCCGTGGAGCTGCGCCTCACTGGAACCGATACCCATCTGGTGGACACAGATTTCGACGGCATCAGCGACCTCGAGGAGTTCCTATCCGGTAGCGACCCGCTCGACGCCTCCGTGGCCATCCCGTACAAGACGCTCGGGCTGGAGTTCGACGCCGACGGCGAGCCTTACGTGCTCTGCCCCTACCCGGCGCTCGTCCGCGGTATCGAAGTCTCCTACATCCTCAAACACAAGGAAACTCTTGTTGAAAAGGATTGGACCGTAGTATACGAGGATATGATCAAGGCTCCGGACGTCCAGCAAGGAACGTTGGAAGCCGGCACCCTTATCATGAAGCCTACCGGGCTTAAAGACTGGAAGTCAGGATTCTTCAAGATAGACGTGAATGTCGACTACGGAGAGTGGAAACTCTGATAGATAGAATGCGGGGCGCGTCCGCAAAAAAAACGCGCCCCGTATCATCAACATCCGTGTTGATTTAATTTTTCCCCTGAATTATACTTTCAAGAATAGAAGCACCTAAAAAGCATTCTCAATAAATCCTAAATTACCAAAGTTGGAGACCAAAACATGCGCTCAGCAGTAACAAAAATTTTGACAGTATCAGCACTTTGCTCGGTTCTTTTCGCCGGGTGCGAATGGACCGGTTCCAGTTCCGACGAATCCTGGAGCAACAGCTATGACAACATGAACTTCTCCGCGACGTACCGTGTTGGCACGACGGTCTCCGGCGGAGGCACCACCACCCCCACGACGCCTTCCGACGAGTACCGCACAATCAGCGTTTCAGAAAATGTTGGTTCGTACACTTTCGGCACGCGCGCCTACTCAGGCAAGCTTCATGGCGGCGTTGTCGCGGGTTCAGTTCAGATCACAGCGGGCGGATTCATCTACACCGACAATGGCAGCGGTCAGCTGACGGGCAACACGCCGGCGGCTGGAAACGGCAGCATCAACTACGGTTCCGGTGCCTGGTCGTTTACGGTCAACACTTTCAGCGACGCGGATTTCCCGAACACTGGCACCATCAAGGCTGCATACGCATATACCGAAGCTGTTTCCGGTGGATCCGACGGCGGCGTCACACCCGACCAGGGCGTGAAGATCAAGTCTATCACAGTTACGCAGACTGGGCAGCGCCTCCGCTTCAACCTCTCCAACGGCATCGTCATGGAAGGACAATTCGGCAAGGTGAACCAAGTCGGCAACGGCTACAACGCCCAGTACGAAGTTTCCAGCAAGAACAACAAGATGGTCGGAACGCTTGATAGCAGCAGCGGCACACGCATCCTTGACGGTACCTGGATCTCCGGCAGAAACACCTACGACATCCATGGCACAGGAGGCGCTGTCGCCCCCGGCCGCACTGACGTGGTTGAATAACCGAAGTCTAGGCTCTAGGGTTTAGGTATTAGGCCTTAGGCCGTAGGTTCTAGGTCTTTCGTGCGGCAAGAGCGCTGGGTGCGCGGAGCTTCCGCTCCGCCCCGTGGCAAGAGGTGTGGAGCGGCGGTCCGCCGCCCTCAGCAAAGGTTGGATGGCGGCAGTCCCCTGCCGCCGCCCCGCGGCAAAGAACCTGCATGAAGCAGGCAAGCAGAGCCTGCTTGCCGGGAGTGGGTAAAAAGCCCTGCGCTTTTATTGTGTAAAGCCCGTGCTGGCATTAGACCACTTGCACTGCGCTATCCACAGGCGAGTGTAGGTGCATGTGCTCCGCGCCATCCGCCCGCAAAGCTTTTATTCACTCCCTGCGGGCAGGCTCTTTCCCGCAGGCTTCCTGTTTGAGCAAAAGTCACGGCAGCAATGCTTCGCTCCTTCGCGACTTCGCGTGAGGTGACCACTGTGCAAGAGCCTTCGCGTGGCTGCGTCGGCTGCCAATTCCGCCAGTACACCTCGAATCGAATTTCTTTGCATTCGCATTCCACGGGTGTTAGAATCCACCGTGATTTTCTGCACGCCGCGCACTTACGCGGCACGCTTGCAACTAAATATATGCCACACTTCGATGAATTCTAACTACTGGAACGACCAGAACTCCCCTGTAATGCCGGTCAGCGCGCCCGACTTCATGCCCCAGGAGCAGCTGCGCGAATTGCAACTCCACCGCCTGAAGTCTCTCGTGAAGTACACTTACGACCGTGTCGAACTCTTCCGCAACCGCTGCGTCGAGCGCGGCGTCAGGCCAGAGCACATCAAGAACCTGGAAGACATAGCGATTCTCCCGACTTTTACCAAGTCTGACCTGCGCGACACGTATCCCTTTGGGCTTTTCGCCACGCCAATGAGCGAAATCGTGCGCTTCCACGCATCATCCGGCACGACCGGCAAGCCGATCGTCGTGGCTTACACGAAAGATGACCTGCGCCTTTGGAGCGAATGTGTGCAGCGCGCGCTTGCGGCATGCGGCCTCGGCGCTGGCGACATCATCCAAAACGCGTACGGCTACGGGCTTTTCACCGGTGGGCTCGGGTTGCATCAAGGCGCGACGGACCTCGGGCTAACGGTGGTGCCCGTCTCGGGCGGCAATTCAGAGCGCCAGATAATGCTAATGCGTGATTTCGGCGCGACCGCCGTGAGCTGCACGCCCAGCTACTTCCTCCACCTGATCGACGCCGCCAAGGCGCAGGGCGTCGACATGCGCGACCTGCCCCTACGGGTCGGAGTCTTCGGCGCCGAACCGTGGACGGACGAAATGCGCCGCCACATAGAGGAGGAGGCTGGAATTGAGGCTTTCGACATATACGGGCTGACGGAGATCTGCGGCCCGGGAGTCGGAATCGAGTGCAAGGAACACCACGGGCTGCACATTTTCGAAGACCATTTCTACCCGGAAATACTCGATCCAGAAACCCTCGAGCCGCTGCCTGACGGCGAGGAGGGCGAACTGGTCTTCACAACCCTCACAAAACAGGCTATGCCCATGATCCGCTACCGCACGCGCGACCTCTCGGTGATCGGCCCTGATCCATGCGAATGCGGCCGCCGCATCCGCCGCATACGGCGCATACACGCGCGCACTGACGACATGCTCATAATACGCGGCGTAAACATATTCCCCTCGCAGATCGAAGCGGGGCTTCTCTCCGTCGATGGAGCGTTGCCGCATTACGCGATAATCGTCACGCGCGAGAACAACCTCGACAAACTGGAAGTGCAGGTCGAAATCCCGCGCGAGAAATTCAGCGACAAAATCAGTGAAATCGAGAAGCTCCGCGCCCAGATCGCCGAATCCATCCACCGTATTATCAACATCGCCGCCACCGTAACCCTGGCCGAACCAAACTCGCTGCCTCGCAGCGAAGGCAAAGCCAGACGCGTCACCGACTTGCGAGGACGGCAATAGGCGCACGGCTTGTCCGGCAATTTCCGCATAACTCAACCAAAGTCAAAGGAGCACACAATGAAAATCCAGCAGTTGGCCGTATTTCTCCAGAACAAGCCCGGGCATCTGGGCGGGATATGCAAGACGCTTGCCGACAACGGCATCAACATCATAACGCTGTCGCTTGCCGACACGCAGCAGTTCGGAATACTGCGCCTCATCGTAAAAGAATGGAAGCTCGCCGCCCAGAAGCTGGAGGAGGCGGGATACCTTGTGCAGCTCCGCGAGGTGTGCGCCGTCGAAGTCGATGACAAACCCGGCGGGATGCACCGCATCGTGGAAATAATAGGCAAGGCCGGTGTCAACATCGAGTACGTCTACGCGTTCACTTTCCACAAGAGCGGGCGCGCTGTGCTTGTCTTCCGCTTCGACGACCCCGACAAGGCCACCGAAGCCCTCCGTGAGGCCGGGGTCAACGTGCTCGCAGATATAGATTTGTTTGAATAGGAGACATAGGAAAATCAAAGGGATGAACACCAAACCTCTAGTCGAAAACGTTTTCTGGCAAAAAGAAAAGGAATGCATGCCCAAGGGCGAATTGCGAGCACTGCAGCTCCAGAAGCTACGGACGCTTGTGGCTCGCGTTTATGCCAGTGTGCCCGCCTATACAAGGGCGTTTGACGACGCGGGGGTGAAGCCCGACGATATAAAGGCACTCGACGACATCCGCCGCCTGCCATTCACGACGAAGGCCGATCTACGCGAAAACTATCCCCTCGGATACCTCGCCATACCGCGAAGCGAGGTCGTGCGATTCCATGGTTCGTCCGGCTCAACCGGCAAACCGACTTTCGTGGCATACTCGAAGTCTGACATGGACAACTGGGTCAACCTCTGCGCGCGCTTCCTATATGCGGGTGGCCTTCGCCCCGGCATGACTGCCCAAGTCGCCTTTGGCTATGGACTTTTCACCGGCG
The DNA here is from genome assembly GCA_022837245.1 of Lentisphaerota bacterium. GTDB lineage: Bacteria > Verrucomicrobiota > Kiritimatiellia > RFP12 > UBA3636 > JAAZFF01. Next base: position 17,004 of record JALHHX010000016.1, on the reverse strand, counting down.
GCTTCGGCCTCCACCAGGGCATCGAGCGCGTAGGTGCAGCCGTTCTGCCCGCATCGAGCGGAAATACCGCCCGCCAGCTAGTGCTGCTCCAGGACTTGGGTGCCGATTTCCTGATCTGCACGCCATCGTACGCGCTCCATTTGGCGGACGGCATCCAGTCGGGCGCCATTGACCGATCCTCCTTGAACCTAAAAGGCATGTTCCTTGGATCCGAGCCTTGGACGGAAGCAATGCGCCGTCGCATGGAGGAGGGACTAGGCATATATGTCGAGAACAACTACGGCCTCAGCGAAGTGCAGGGACCCGGCATCTCGGGCGAGTGCGCTTTCCGCAACGGCATGCACGTGGCAGAAGACCATTTCATTGTCGAATGCATCAACCCCGAAACGCTTGAGCCAGTGGAGGAGGGGGAGGAGGGAGAACTCGTTTTCACCACGCTCAACAAAGAAGCCTTCCCTTTGATACGCTACCGCACACGCGATATTTCGCGCCTGGACAACGCCGCCTGCCCTTGCGGCCGCACCTCTGTGCGAATGTCGCGCATCACCGGGCGCACGGACGACATGCTCATCATTCGCGGCGTCAACGTGTATCCCTCCCAGATCGAGGCGGCGCTGCTCGCTATACAGGAGGCATCGCCGCACTACATGATCGAGGTGTCACGCCCGAAATCTATGGACGAAGTCACTGTACACGTCGAACTCAAGCCCAACAGCATGGTCGATTCCATCTCCGAGCTCAACGCAATTCGCGACCGCATCGTAGCCGGAATCGCGGGCGTGACCGGGCTGCACATGAAGGTCGCCCTGGAGCAGCCGAACACGCTTGAGCGCTTCGAAGGCAAATCAAAACGCGTCAAAGATTTACGCAATCTCAAGGATTGACTGAGCCGACGCCAGGCGCTCCTAATTCTTCGGTGGAATAAAGCGCTTGCGGTACGCAGAGGGCGTGCACTGGCATTCATCCATGAAAATCGCGTAGAATCGGCTAAGCGATGCGAACCCCGCGTCCATGGCTATATCGACGATCTTCATGTCCGTAGTGGCAAGCAACCTCTGCGCATGCGTTATGCGCAGCCTGTTCAAATACGTATGGGGCGAAATGCCGCATGCCTGGCTGAACAGCCCACATGCGTAATTTGGATGCAACCCGGCCGACTCCGCTATGCCATCAAGCGACACTTGGTTCTTGTATTCGCGTGCTATCATCTGCACCATCTCCTCCAGACGGCTTAGCGACGCAGACAACTTCTTCTGATCCTTCGCGGCGTTCTTCACCGGCTCGGAAAGCTTCGCAAGCGCCAGCCGCCTCATGTGGGCCTCCAGTTCCAGCAGAACGATAGTGCGGATCTCCTGGGTTTGTTCGGTGTTCTCCAGATTCCGCATCCACTCCTTGATAGAGCCTAGACCGGCATCGGCCGCGTCTTCGTGGGGCAGGCTGAAAAACTTCCCGTTCAGCAACGCCGTGGTGAGATCTCCGGGGAGCTGCCATTGCACCACCCAAGGCAGAGGAATGTACACCCAGTAACATTCCGCATCCTCCGAGGCGTCCACGACCTGATGCGGGAGGCCGCCCCAAAAAACAGAAAGGCTCTGGCTCTCGAGCGAAATAATGGAACCTTGCCAGAGGTACGAAACCGAACCTTTATCGATAAAATTCACCTCGATTTCGCTGTGCCAGTGTGCCGCATGTTGAGCATGCGGGAAACCACTGCGACACGAAAAACCTTTGTACTCGATCGCATACAAATCCGACAGGAACTGCTTGTACGGGTTCATGGCGTCCATTATACAAGAAACTTTTCCAAAAGGACAAGCCCAAAATCTTAAAAAACGGGACTTTTAGCCCTTTTTCGTCGAATAAGTCTCCGGCATGGGGGCGGAACTCTCACCCAGTCTTGAGAACGTGGCTTCGTCCTCACGCTCCGACCGCTTCGTAAACCTTAAGAAACGGGACAAATTAACCTGAGAAGCAGGAGGTTTTTAACACTTGACTTGTTGTACAATGTTCGCAGTGCCGGAGGTATATCCCGAGTCCGTCTCGTGGAATGCAGCCGCGCAACCAGCATTGATCCACTTGCAGGAACATGAGCAATTCAGTTCACAAATTAAGGAGTAAAGAATGAAAATCAAGCCAATACGTGTTTCAACAACCTTGTCGGGATTGCTTCTGCTGTTTTTAACCACTACCGTTTCAGTCGTGGCGGGTAGTACGATCACTTGGAACGGCGGGGGCGCAGACACGCTTGCCAGCACGCCTGCGAACTGGGCGGGCGGCATTGCTCCGCAGACTGGCGACAGCGTGCAGTTCGACGCCACAAGCACGAAGAACTGCGACTGGGACTTGGATGTCGAATTGCTTAACTGGAACCAGACAGCCGACTACACCGGAACGGTGACGATCTGGACGGAGTATCCCGGCATAGCCGGTGGCACGGGCTTCACGAACCTCACGATTTCCGGCGACGTCACATTGGCGGGAGGCACGTGGACGCACCGTGCCAACCGCGGCGTCGACGAGGCCTGGGACCGTCTGCGCGTTTCCGTCGGCGGAAACTTTACGCTGGGAGTGGCAGGCGGGATCAACTTAACGACTAAAGGGTACGCCGGCGGTCGCGGCCCGGGTGCGGGCGTTGACGACCAGGACGACGGGAGCGGCGCCAGCCATGGCGGCAACGGAGGCTTCCACCACGACCGTCTATGCTCGCCGACATACGGATCTGCCACGCATCCCGATACGCTTGGCAGCGGCACTGCTAGCACTGCCGGCGGCGGAGCGCTATGGCTCACGGTCGGAGGCGCGGCGCAGATCGATGGCATCGTCCAGGCTGACGGCTACCGAAGCGGCCGCCGCTCTGGCTCGTCAGGCGGCTCGATCTTCGTTCAGGCGGGGACGGTTGGTGGCGCAGGAACGCTTCGGGCAAATGGAGGCCCGGGTGAAAATGGTGGTTATGCGGCTGGAGGTGGCCGAGTCGCGTTAATTGCGACGGCCGGGGAAACAACTGGCGGGTTGTCGATTCAGGCGCGAACAGGCAACGCCGGCCCAGGAGGAACTTCTGGGACCATTTTCATTAAGACGACGGCAGGTGAACGCATCGTCTTAGATCAGGCTGGCATCGTGCCGCAGACGGCGATCATGCGCCTCTACCCCATGCCGAGCCGTCTAGAGGTCGTCGGAGAATTTCCTGCAAGACTGGCCAACTTCGCTTCGCCGCCCGCTGGCGGCGGCGAAATGGAAAACGCGGAATTGTCTCTCATCAATAAGGCCAGGATCAAGCTGACCTCAGATCTGCTCATGGCCGATTTCACGGAGCTCTCGGCTGACTCGACGCTAGACCTAAATGGACATACGCTGTTTCTCAAGGCGGCGGCACCTGGTGCCGCACTGCTCGGCACTGTCATCACTAACGACGGCAGGATCGTCTGGGGCAACGCCGCGCCGACGGTCAAGCTGACGACATACGACTACGGCGACAGCTCGGTGGCGGCGGCTCCGGCCAGCCCGACGGGCGACGGCTACCACCCACTCAACACGCCGGTGACGTTGACGGTCACTCCAAACGAAGGCTACACTTTCCTGTGGTGGAAGGGCGATGTGCCCGCAGGGTCTAACCGCACGAGCAATCCGCTGACCGTCGTGATGGACGGACGCCGCGACCTCACTGCCGTTGTCGCGAAAGACGACGGCGCCACGCGTACGTGGATAGGCGAAGGCGCCAACCGCAACGCCTCGACGGTGGCCAACTGGTATCCGGCGTCGGCTCCGACATCAGGCTGCCACATCGTATTCAACGCGGCAAGCGACGTCGAGTGCAACTGGGATTTGAACATTGAGCCTGCCTCATGGATACAAACGTCCGACTACGTCTTTTTCTACGGGGTTCTGGAAACCAAGGTCCTGGGACACAAGGGCCTCGTTACAATGCAAACCCGTTTCCCTGGACAGGGCACGTTCACAAATCTCGCCATTAGGGGTGACTGCGAACTAGGCGGCGGCGGATGGACTCATCCGGCTAACACCGGCGTTGACATAGCCAAGGAGCGTCTGTCCGTGACGGTGGACGGCGACTTCACGCTCGCTTCCGGCGCCCGCGTCACGGTCGTCAACCGTGGCTACGCTGGCGGCCGAGGCCCAGGCGCCGGCATCGGCGGGAACCGCCCTGCAAACGGACGCGGCGGATCGCATGGCGGCATGGGCGGCTACGTTGTCGGGAGCACCCCTCCGGGCATAACTTACGGCTCGATCACTGCACCTACCACACTTGGTAGTGCTGCTGCAACGCCAGGCGGCGGCGCAGCGCTGATCCATGCGAAAGGAGCGCTGGCCATAGACGGAATCATCGAGGCCCACTCCGACCGAACCATGGACGGCACGCAAAACGTCGGCAGCGCAGGCGGCTCGATCTACCTGCGCGGCGCATCGCTTACGGGCTCAGGACAGCTCAACGCCCAGGGTTCCGTTGGTTACTGCGGTGGCGGCGGAGGGCGCATCGCCGTCATCCTGACCAATTCAACTGATTTCGCCAATATTTCCTTTGACGCCTCTGGAAACATCCACGGCACCTCGACGGCTGATAGGGAGCACAACGGCGCGGCCGGCACGGTCTATCTCGAAGGCTGGAGCAACGGCGAACCTTCCGTCCGCCGTCTAATCGTGGACAACAAAGATCGGTATGCGCCTGCGCAGGTGTTTGCAAACCTCATGCCTACTGGTGAGACTTACGACCTCGCCCCCGCTGTGGGCGGGGAGATCGAAAACTCGACATTGGAAATCCTGAACCAAGGCAGGGTGCAGCTATCCTCCAGTCTAATGGCTGGCGATTTCGATTTGCTCGAAACCGGCTCGTCAATTGATTTGAATGGCTACACACTCTACCTCAAGGCGGAGGAGCCTGCCGGCAATTTCCCTGCCGACTACGGCGGCGGCACGGTGCTCGAAAACGGCGGCGCCATCGTATGGAATGCATCGGTGATCGATCTCGCTCTGGTCGTGACGAATGGCCCCAACGGTTCGGTATCACGGTATCCGGAAAGCGCCGACAACCTCTATGCGTATGGTACCGATGTCACGTTGACGGCCACGCCGGCTTCCGGCCACGCCTTCGTCTACTGGGAGGGCGACGTCCCCGTTGGCTCCAACCGCACGGACAACCCGCTAGTGGCCAAGGTGGATCAGGAGCGCACGTTGCGGGCGATCTTCGCCAGCACTGCGGCCGACACGTCCACCTGGATCGGCGGCGGCGCGGACGTGCTTGCCAGCAACCCCGACAACTGGTATCCGCACCTCGCGCCGGGCAACGGCGCGCACATCGTGCTGGACGAGACAAGTCTGAAGGAGATGCACTGGGATCTCGACATCCCCGTGGCGTCGTGGACGCAGACCGATGGCTTTGCTGCCTCGTACACACCAGCCGACGGCTACCACGGGTGGGTTGTCTTCAACACGCGCTACCCCGGGCATGGCACATTCACCAACTTCACGATCACGGGCGACTGCATACTTAACAACGGAACATGGACGCACCCCGTCAACACGGGAGATACCGTGGCGGCGGATCGGTTGTCCGTCAGCGTCGGCGGCGATTTCACCCTTGGTAGCAACGCCGTGATCGATGTCATCAACCGCGGCTTCGCCAACATGCGCGGGCCCGGCGCGGGAATCTGGGGCGGGCGCGATGTGAAGGGCCGCGGCGGCTCCCACGGCGGCTTGGGCAACTACGACCCCGCCTACGCTGCCAAGGGCGTGACCTACGGCTCGATCTCTCACCCGGAGTCTCTTGGTAGCGGCTCTGGATCGCCAGGTGGTGGCAATGTTCACGTGGTCGTTGACGGCGGCATCACGCTTAACGGCGAAATTCTGGCCAATTCGTATAATGGCAACGACATGACCGGCGGCGGCTCAGGCGGATCGGTTTACCTCAAAGGCTCTTCGCTCGAAGGCAACGGCCGGGTCGATGCCAGCGGCGCAATGGGATATCAAGGTGGCGGCGGCGGACGCATCGCCGTGGTACTCTCCGATTCGGCGGAATTCGGCGATGTCGCTTTCGACGTGTCGAGCATGCAGCGCTGGAGCGATGCTACTGCATCCGGTGCCTCGGGCACGATCTACCTTGAAGGTCGAAGCGGCGTTGCCCCCGTGTTACGCCGCCTGATTGTGGACAACGACTCCCAGTCAAAGACAAACATCGTAACAGAGTTGCCACAGGCACTGGACGCCGACCGACCCGCTCTGCGACACATGGCTCTTGAGGTTCGCGACCTTGCGCGCGTCGGAATCACCGACGCCAACGTGAAGTTCGGTGATGTGTCATGGGTCGATGCCAACAGCCGGCTGCAGCTCAACGGTCGTGAAGTCTTTGTTGCCGAGTCTTACCATACGTTTACCGATGGCATCGAAGAAGACGTCGTAGTGGAGGACGGCGGCGAGCTGATATGGTCACTAGGACAGACCATATTTATAGTCCGGTAGTGTCATAAGTTTGCCATGTGTGCGGTGTAGCGTGCGGTAGCGCGTTGCACCGCACTCGGCTTGCGTGATTCCGTAGGCGAGCACAAGCCGTTTAGTAAGCCTTAAGAACCGTGATAAACCTGCCTGAAAAAAATAGGATGTCTTCGTCTCTTGAATTGCTGTATAAGAATTGCTGTATAATGTATAATGACACTTGATGGCAATGGGGTATTCTATGACAGTCGCGTAGCATAGGGCTCACGTCCTTGTACCGATCCCCGTGCTATGGCTAGGCCACAATTAAGGCAATTGGAGAAGTAGATTTAAATATGCAGAAAGTAAAAAGAGATGAAAAACGCGGGAGTAAGTTCAGATTCTACAATGTAACTCCCGCATTCATAGACAATCCCGAGTTTGTTGTGGCGAACACGCGGAGAATCGCGCGCGAGGTCGGCCTGAAGCGCTTTGCGTTTAGCTTGAGCATACATCCGCAAGGCATGCCGGCATCTGCGCATGCAGGCAAGCTCGCTGATTTCTTTGCACGTATGAAACAGGAGCTCGATGACGAGCCCGGCATAGAACTCGGCATCCTGATACAAAGCATCATTGGTCACGGTTGGAGCGGTCACATCAAACTCACGAACGAACCATGGCAACGTATCGTCAAGCTCGATGGAACGACCATCCAGCGAATGTGCCCCTCCGACAAGCGCTTTCGAGACTATATAATAAAAGCGGTTGGGAAATTCGCATCGCTCGATCCTGCCTTCCTTCTCGTGGACGACGATTTCGGCTTGAGGGACGGCGAATGCTGCTGTCCAGCGCATCTTGCGGAGCTTAATGCCGCAGCGGGTACTGGTTTTGAAAACGGTTCCCAACTTCTTGCCGCGCTTGAAAAAATCCCGGCCTCGGATCCGCTCAAACGCACTTACGAGAATCTGCGAATCGAAACCTCGCGCGTTTTCGCGCGCGAAATACGCGCCGAGATCGACAGGCACGATCCGTCAATGCGCTGCGGGTACTGCATGCCGGGCTCGGGCCACGTGTTCGCCGAGGAAATCGCACGCATACTGGCGGGCGGGACCGAGCCTTTCGTGCGAGTTGCAAACGCATATTACCTAAACACCAGCACTCAGGCGATTGCGGCGCTGCAGGGAACGACCTCTAAGCGCATCGCATCGGTCAAGGGCATTGACGAAGTGATCGATGAAAGTGACACATACCCGCAGACGCTCCGCAGCGAAGGTGCCACAGCGCTTCATGCGCACATAACAAGCGGCATACTCGACGGTCTCAGCGGCTCGAAGTTGTGGATCGCTGATTTCACAAAACCGAACCCTGAGGCCGCGGCTCCATACGAACAGATAGTGCACGACAATTTGGGATTCTATGATGAGCTGCTCGGAACCGTCGAAGGCATCGCGTGGAAGGGTCCGGTGCAGCCAGTTCCACGCATCAAAGACAACTACGACCCCCTCAGGCCGTACACTCCGAGCCAACAGGCTGAATTTGCGGGAAACATGCTGTGCCGCTTCGGCATTCCGTGCACCTACGAGATGTCGGATCGCCAGGCGCTGCGCATGCTCGCCGGCGGGAACGTGGATTACTTCTCTGACCAAGAGTTGCTGGAATTCTTCAAAGGCGGGTTGCTCCTAGACAGCCATGCTGCCTATAAACTAGCGGAACGTGGTTTTGCGCGTTACATGGGTTGCTCTGTGGTGGAAGACGATTCGTTCATCTTCTCACGCGTGCTCGATACTCGAACTGGCAAATCCGCACGGCGCATGATAGATCCTTCCATGAAGAGGCTAATGCCCTCGACCCATGAGACTGAAGAACTGCTGAGGTTGTACGCGAGCAACCCCGGCGGTGACTCGCAGGCCGACATGTATGCCGGCGCTGGGGCCACATTGTACACGAACGAATTCGGAGCGCGTGTTGGCGTTACGGTTTTCGGCCCGCAGATGCGCGCTTATAACCTCCTTGCGCACGGACAGCGCGAGCACATAATTACAATGCTCGACTGTCTCAGTGACGACGGAAGGATGGAGATGATTGTCGACACCCAGCAAGACGTTTCCGCCCGGTACGGGACATGCCGCGACGGCACAGCGTTGCTGTGTGTTTTCAACGCCGGCATAGACCCGCTTAAGAGCGTCGAGCTACGCTCTTTACGCTACGTGTTGTCGGCGGAAAGGCTCTCGCCAAGCGGGGAGTGGGGCGAGGTCGGCGTCTCGGACTACGGGCATGGGCACTTCGCCATTCCAGTTCCGTTGACCACATTCGAAACGGGGATTTTCAAAATCCAGTTAAAATAAAAACCATCACAAGTATAAAATCATGAAACAGATGCGTTTGGGAATAATCGGCTGTGGCGGGATGGAGAAGTCTCACGAAAAAGGAATCGAGGGGCTTGAAGATTCTGTCCGGATCACCGCAGTGTGCGATATAGTCGAAGAGCGCGCAGGGAAGGCGAAGGAACTGCTCAAGGCCGACATGGCCGTGACTGACTATAAGGAGATGCTTCCGTTTGTGGATGCGGTGCTCGTGGTCCTGCCTCATCATTTGCACTATCCTGTAGGGATGACTTGCCTTGAGGCCGGTAAGCACGTCTTGATGGAGAAGCCGCTGGCGATCACCGAGTCTGAATGCCTTGATCTCGTGCACCTGGCTGACGAAAAGAAACTCGTGCTGATGATTGGCTACGTGATGCGCTACAATCCGCTTGTGCTCAAGGCAAAGGAACTAGTGGAAAGCGGCGCAATCGGCGACCCGTTCCAGATGTCGATCTGGACCGAGCAGTTCACGCGTTTCCCGGACGACCGTCTCTGGGGCCACAAGATCGCGACGCTTGGGGGAGGGCAGTTCTTCAGTCACGGATGTCACTACGTGGATCTGCTTCTATGGTTCCTTGGGCGCCCTGTGCGCGGATTCCACATCGGCACCAACCGCGGGACTCCATGGATGGAGAAGGAAGGCTCTAGCAACGTCGTGCTGGAGTTTGAGAATGGAATCACCGCGTATCATTTTGGCACATGGGGTGCGCGCGGATCCCGCCTGCGTTCGAGCATGCACATTCATGGCACAGAGGGCATGATCGATATACGCGTGAACGAAGGGAAAGTGCTTATCCTCAAATTCGGACAGCCCGAACAAGTGGTGCTCGATTCCCTGGGGCAGAAGAACACGCACGGACAGATGGCGCACTTTCTGGAATGCATACGCACCGGCAACAGACCGCTTACGGACGGCATTGGCAGCCTGCAGAGTTTGCGTGTTATCTGGCGTCTTTACGAAGCAGAGCAGAAGAACGTCGCCGCCGATCTGCGCGGACTCGGCCTTGACGAACCATGGGATGTACCCGGTCTCTCGTTGTTACCGGAGTGATATTGGTTCGTCCAATAGCGCCAATTCAGCTTCTGTGAGATCGCGCCATTCACCCGGAGCCAAGTCATCAGGAAGACGCAGCCCGTTTATCGCCACGCGCGTCAATGTAGATATGCGCAGCCCGGCCTGTTCGCACATATTGCGAATCTGGCGGTTGCGTCCTTCGTCTAAAATGAACCTCAACAAATGACGCGGTTCTCCCCGTGGCCCGTCTGGGAGACGCTCAATATACTCGACGTGCGCCGGGTTGGTTGTGTAGCCGTCCATGCGTATCGCAGAATTGAGGAACTTCAGAACGTCCTCGTCGAAATATCCTCGTGCCGAGACGATGTATTCTTTTTCATGTCCGTACCGCGGGTGGGTCAGGCGGTTGACAAGTTCACCGTTGTTTGAAAGGAGGAGAAGGCCTCCGGAATTCTTGTCTAATCTTCCGACCGTTACAAGTCGTTCACGCACGCCTCGCAGGCACTCGAACACAGTGTCGCCATGCGTCGAATCGGCAGAGCATATCAACCCCACGGGCTTGTTTAACATTATTGTCCTCGACTTCACCCCGCCGCGTGGCAGAGTGCAGACTCTCCCACGAACCGTGATTATGGCCTTTTCAGGATTGGCCACGCGGAAGCCGGGTTCGAAAACAGTCTCGCCATCTACGGTCACTTGGCCGTCTTTGATCATCTCCGCGCTGTGGCGGCGCGAGGCAACACCAATATGGGCAAGCAGCGTCTGTAGGCGCGGGTTCTCTGGCAACGGCGCAATATCCTGCTCGGATATTGGAGACTCTATATTCCGGTTCGAAAAATTCATTGCGGTACATTCTAGCTTGCGTTTGCTTTTTAATCCACAAATTAACGAAATTTCGGGGTCTGTCCCCTAAATTGCGTCCCTAAATTGCGCTAAATTGAACGAAATTTTGGGGTCTGTCCCCTAAATTGAGCTTGCGGCGGGAGCTTGCGGCGGGGAGGCTGGTGTGGTAGGAACGAAATTTTGGGGTCTGTCCCCTAAATTGAGCTTGCGGCGGGGAGGCTGGTGTGGTAGGGTGGTGGAGATGAAGGAGGATGCGTTATGAGACAGAGACGGATTGTGGCGGAAGGCGTGGGATACTACCATGTGATTAGCCGGATCGCGGGGCAGCAGTTTTTGATGGACGACAAGGAGAAGGACGTGCTGATGCGGCTGATGTGCGACGTCGCCGTATTCTCCAGCGTGGAGATTATGACTTTCGCATTGATGGACAACCACTTCCATATGCTCGTAAAGGTGCCGCTGGCGCATGAGGTGGACGATGACGAGCTGGTGGCGAAAATGCGCGTGCTCTACGGTGACGCTAAGACGGACCGGCTGCTTCGCGAGTGGGAGGCGTGGGAGCTGCGGGGACTTGCCTTCAAGGCGGACGACGCCAAGGCGGCGCTGCGCCGGCGCATGTTCGACCTCTCGCAGTTCTGCAAGACGCTGAAGGAGACGTATTCCATGTCGTACAATAACCGCCATGCCCATGTCGGCACCATCTGGGGATCACGCTTCAAGAGCATCTTGCTATCCCCGGACTACCAGACGCTGATGACGGTTGGCTCCTACATCGACTTGAATCCCGTCCGGGCTCAAATCGTTGAAACTCCCGGCGTCTACCGCTGGTGCGGGTACGGCGCGGCAACTCGCGGCAACGTGCTATCCCGCAACGGGATACGCGCCATGGTGGCGGCGGCCTACGGCAAGCGCGATGTCTCGTTCGAGGGCGCCCTGCAGGCCTACGAGTCGGCCATCGAGGGGTTCATCGAGCAACCAGTGAAAGAAAACTCCGAAGCCCCCGAGACGGGGAACCGGGAGCACCAAGAAAAGCCTCAAGCGCGCCGGGAATTCGTGCGGGAAAAGGTGGAGTCCGAGCTAGCTGACGGCGGAAAGCTCACACTCTTCGAGATGCTGCGATGCAGGGTGCGGTATTTTAGCCATGGTCTTGCAATAGGTCCGGCATGGTTTGTCAGGGAATTAACCAAAGGTTTGAAATCATCGAAGAACACCTCTCGACGATGTGAATGCTGCGACGAGGTGGAGATTTACACGGCCAGGTGGCTGCGTGGGGAGGACAAGGTCAGCGTCCCTAAGGTGAGTGTGGCGTAATGGCATTCCCATTTTCAGGAATTTTTCAGGGTCTGCCCCGGGTCTGCACCTAAACTACATGCCCTATTGCTATGGTTTTGCTCGCAATCTGCAATCACTATGCCATCTATATGATTGTTGCGGCGGTAAGATTTACGTAGTATGCCAACTAGACTTAAAACGTTTTTTACGTGCCACTAACTAAAGCATTGTTGGGATTGTTCGTTGCCGATATAAAATGCGCACGGGTTCAGTAAAACATTCGGGGAATGGATGTTTATGAGAACAAACAACATGGGGTAAGCTCTCCGGAAAACCCATGAACTTGCCCTGCGCGTAGATTCGCAGAAAACACGATGTCGAGATTAGCGTTCGACAGGCAGCCCGGGCTTAGCCGCCCATTCCGTCCAGCCGGCATCGTACCAGCGGACGTTGGCGTACCCGAGCAGATGCCTGAGGACGAAGACCGTCTGGCTGGCCTGATGCCCCGTGCGGCAGTGGACGATGATTCGGGTTTTTGGGTCGGGGATCAGCGCGCGGTAGGCGGCGGCGAGTTCCTCGGTCGGTTTGAACGAGGCCGATTGAGCCACGTCTTCTGTATAAGGCCGATTGATGGCGCCGGGGATGTGGCCGGCGCGAGCTTCGTCGGACTTTTCGCCCGAGTAATATGCAGCCGGTCTCACGTCGAGGATGACGATCCCTGGCTTGCCGATTGCGGCGGCGACTTCGCGGTAGTCCACAGTGAAGGAGTCGCGAGCTGCAGGCGCCGGATAGCTGGATGCGTTCACGGTCGGCAGCACGGCATCGACCGGACGGTTCTCGGCGAGCCATTTTCCGAACCCGCCTGTCAGGATTGCATATTGGCTGTGCCCAAGGCGTTCGAATGCCATTGAGACGATCGTGGCGTCATGGATCTTATCGCCGGGAACCAGCAGCACCGTATCGGTTGGCTCGAGGCCCATCAGTGAGAAATGCGCTGCAAGTATTTGAGGAGGTAGTAGCAAAGAGGGAACTCCGTTAACATTGCCCCGGAAGCTCTCCAAGTTAAGGTTCAGGGAGCCTGGAATATGCGAGGTGTTGTATTCCGGCTGGGAACGCAGGTCGATCAACTTCAAATTCGGTGTGCCGAGTTGATCGGCGAGCCACGCCGTGTCGACAAGCCTCTGCGCGGTCACTTCGGCTGGAAGCGTCGCGGTGGCCGTGGCAGGAGCTGCTTCACCCGAGAAGTAGGCTTGCCAGGCGTTGACGCGTGTTGCTGTGGCATTGTCTAGTGGTTCTGATCGGAGCGACACGGGCATGAGGCAGCGTTCACGGAAGCCAACAATGCCGTCTGTGAGTATGAAGGCGTTGGAAAAGCCAAGCCGCTGGAGCGAATCTCGGGCTTGCGCGGGATGCGTCATGCCATTCGAGTAGAGCACTATCGTTCCGGCGTTTTTTTGCGGTTCAAGCGCTTGGGCTAGTTCGGCAAGCGGAATGTTTATGGCACCGCGTATGTGGAATGAGGCAAACTCTTCGGCGGGCCGGACGTCCACCACTGTGAGGCCGGACTCGCCGGCCATCAGTCTGTCGGCGAGTTCCTCGGGCTCGATGTGGTCCGTTGCGCCGTCGACGGCCGCTAGGAACTCTGATTCTACGGACGCTGCGATCTTCGTGCTCGCAACAGCGGAGTTGGAATCCGGCTTTAGGATCAGAAGCCCGGCGGCCGCCGCGATGAACGCGACGCTGAAGGCCTTTAGGAACGGGGAGCCAAGGTAGGTCGATCGCCCGTTGCGGAGTTTCTCCACCCATTCGCAGAGCCAGAAAACCACCACGCCGACTATGGTTAAACCGACCGCGAACATACCATGCGAGGTGCCAAGATCTTCATAGATGAACCGCACGCCGCGGTTCCCCATGGTGTAGAGCGGTTTTACGACCGGGAACAGTTCGTTGAAGATGATGCCGCCTCCCACGGCTCCTACGAGAAAGACAACTGCGTCAATCTTGCCGGATGCCGCTCCCGAGGCTGCCGTGCCCGGGCACCAGCCGCCCATGACGAAGCCGACGCCGAAGATCAGGCCGCCGATAATCTGCGCCCCGTAGATCGTGGGCATCAGGAAAACCTGGTCGAAGGAGAGCCATCCGGCAGCCGACAGGTACGAGAGGCCCAGCATGGCCGTGAGCATCGCCGTGAACATCACTTTGACGACGGCCATGTCGGTGAAGTAGAACACGCCGGCGAGCCGGCGCGAGCTGCTGAAACCGGCCCGGTCCAGAGCAAAACCGAATCCGATGCCGATGAGCAGCGCAAGCAGGAACGCCTGGGGGGTGCCCAGCGCGTCGAGGTTGTAGAGGGTGTCAATCATGCCATTGCCTCCTGACGAACCAAGCCGCGGCAAAGCCGCTGGCGAAAACGCACATCATGAAAACGAGGCTGCCGGTGAGGAGCAGCGCGCCGCCGCTGAGTGCCTGCCCTGATGTGCAACCTTGGGCCAAGCGGCTGGCGAAGCCCGCGAGTACGCCGCCGACGAGCGCGAAGAACAGCCGCCGGCCCGCAGAACACCTGTTTCCACGCTCCACTTGCAGCCGCATCCGGTTCGCCATCAGCGCGGAGATCAGTCCTCCGAGGAAGATGCCGCCGAGCATGAAGACAAGGTAGTAGCGAAGCGGTTGTTCGCCCCAAGCACCGAAATATTCGCTGGCAGCCGTATGGACTGGTGCGATGCTGCTTGACAAAGACGCGCCAATCCGGGCGATGCCGCCGGAGGCGCCGAGTCCCGCGCCTAGCAGGACGAATGACGTAATCAGCACGCCGCCCAGGAGCATGCCGGCCAGATAGGGGTTTGAAAACGGCCGGGGACCGTTGTTGCCGTTGACGGAATTCATGTCAGCACCCCGCGCTTTTTTTCTTGGGTGCTGCCGGCTTTGCCGGGGCGGGTGTCGACGACGCGGGCGCCCGGATCGGGGCTGGCGCGAGGGCCGGAGCAGAGGCTGCGGGGACTGGTGCCGGGGCTGATGAGCCGCGCCAATAGGCCTCGAGGCCTCCGTAGAGGACTTTGATCGGGCGGGGCGACTTCTGCGAGAGGATGCCGCCGACGGCCATGGCGATGGATCCATCCCGGTCGAGCAGGACAAGCGGCGCCGGACCGACAAGGTAGGCAGGATTCGCGATCACGTCGGCGACGTCCGCGTTCATCGCGCCCGGCAGGTTGTAGTCCGCGAACTGCGCCGCCGGACGGATGTCGACCATCTCGAACGTGCCGGGCATGTCCATTATCATCCGCTTGAGTTCGTCAGCGGAGAGGCGCTCCGGGAGCCGCACGGCCCGCACGGCAGGCGCGGGGACGCCAGAAGCTGCGGTCGCTCCAAGCGTGGGGAGACCCGCCTCGATCCACGCCTCGCTGCCGCCCTCCATGTTGTAGACGTCGGTGAATCCCATCTTCTGCAGCACCGCCGCGCCCATGCTCGAACGGTAGGCTGAGTTGCAGACAGTCAGGACCGGCAGATCCTTTGCGAGGCGTTTGCTTTCCGTGAAGAGCGCGTTGAGCGGAATGTTCAGCACGTTGCCGATGCGCAACCCCATCCATTCGGCGGGAAGGCGTACGTCGACGATGATCGGCGCGGTGCCGTCCTGCATCTGCCGGTGGAGATCGGCGGGCTTGACGAGCTTGATCGTGTTCACGGGGAGGCTTGCCTGAGCCCAGGCCTCCGTTCCGCCCTTGAGGAAGCCCGCGGGCGCATCGTAGCCGATGCGCTTCAGGCGGAAGGCGGACCCGCGGACCTCTTCGTCGGAGCCGACGAGTACGAACGGCTCTCCCCAGGGGATCATGATGCCGGTCCAGGTTTCGAAGCGGCCGCGGATGCCGATGTTGATTGCTCCCGCGGGATGGCGGGCGGAGAAGGGGTGTGCGTCGCGGGCGTCTATGACCCATGCGCCGCTCTTCGCAAGAGCGTCCACTTCGGCCGGGGCAAGCGCGGGCGGTACGACGTTGTCCCAGTCCACAAGTGGCGGGCCGTCGTGGTTCATCTTTGCGTTGTGTTTGAAATACTGTGGTGCTTCCGGCAGACCGTCGATAACAGCCATGACGTAGGCGTTAAGATCCTTGTGTTGCAAGTAGGGATTCTCGATGCGTTGCTCACCGATGGTAGAGACTGGCTTGTCGCTAAGATGTGCGCCGCAGAGCGAACCTGCGCCATGGGCAGGAAAGATCTTCGTCGCGTCGGGGAGTTTCGAGAGTTTCTTGGTCCAGGAATGGAAGCCCATGCGGGCCAGCGCGGACGCTGTCATGCCCTCGCCCATTAGATCCGGCCGCCCGACGCTGCCAATGAAGAGCGTATCGCCAGTCAGCACAAAATCGGGATCGGAGGCGGTGGCCGGGTGGTACACGTACAGGCAGGTGCCATCGGGCGTGTGGCCCGGTGTGGTTACGACCACGCCGCGGACGTTGCCGAACGTGATGGCGTCGCCGTCCTTGGCAGGCTTGTGGGGGTAGCCGGCTTGAGTGTCTGCGTTGACGACGATTTCTGCGCCGCAGGCCTTGGCTAGTTCCATATGGCCAGCGACGAAGTCTGCGTGCGAGTGCGTTATGTAGACTCGTGTTATTTTAAGATTGAGCGCCTTGGCGTCATCCAGATACCGCCCGATGTCTCGGGCCGGGTCGACGATCATCGCCTCGCCGCCGCTGCCGATTAGGTAGGAGTAGTGCGACAGCACGCCGAGGTTGTATTGGCGGAAGACGAAATCATCCGTCTTTATTTCGGTCTCGGGGACGATCTGCAGAAAAGCGGCCTCGTCGCCATGCGAGGCCGCCTCGGCATCGCCGGCGATGCCGGCGGAAAGTCCAATATTGGCTATTAACGCCATAGTCAGGATTCCACAGATTTTCAACTTATTATGCATCATGGTTGTTTCCTTTTGTTGAAGTGCCATAGACTGAGGCATCCGTTTTTGCGGAGAACAGCGTCATTCTATCAATAAATAGACCGTCTTGTCTAGTGTCTAGGGCTGTTCCGATTGGAGGTTCCACTAACGGCGATTATATTGCACCGCAGATTAGGGTTTGATAGACTTTTGCCTGTTTTGAAACTACGAAT
>JALHHX010000186.1 GCA_022837245.1 Lentisphaerota bacterium | reverse complement strand
TTTTTTGTTTTGTTATTCCGTCAGTCAGCCTTATTGACTGAATCAACGGTGTTTAGGAGAGGGATTTCTGCGCGAAAAAATTGATTTGGAATCCCTGTTAAATCCCCGGCTTCGGGATCCGCCGACCATCCCCGACTGCGGGGCTTTTGCTAAGCCGCAGAGGACACAGAGGGACACAGATCTCTTGCTACGCACGTGGTTTGATACTGACATGGAAGCTGCACTTTTTTGCCAAAATCGTGTATGATGCAAGGATAAAAATTATGGACAGACCCCAATTTTTTTTTATTAATTCCCTGCCAGGCGTGCATTGACGGCAGCGGCGGCGTTGCGGCCTTCGCCCATGGCAAGGATCACAGTAGCCGCGCCGAGCACGATGTCGCCGCCGGCGAACACGCCGCGCATCGAGGTTTCGTTGTTTTCGTCAACCTTTATGCGACCACGTTTATCGACTGCTATCTCAGGCGTCGTTGATGCTATCAGCGGATTTGATTCGTTTCCGATGGCCACGATCACGCTATCGACATCCATGACGAACTCGCTCCCATTGATGGGCACCGGGCTGCGGCGTCCGCTCTCGTCGGGCTCTCCTAGTTCAAAGCGGATGCACTCCATGCCCGTCACCAAATCGTTTTCGTCGCCGATCAGCCTCACGGCGTTCTGAAGCAGCATGAACTCCACGCCCTCTTCCTTCGCGTGTGCGACTTCCTCGATACGAGCGGGCATCTCTTTCTCTGTGCGTCTGTAAACGAGATACACTTTCTCGGCTCCGAGCCGCACCGCCGTGCGCGCCGCATCCATAGCCACATTACCACCACCTAGCACTGCAACGCGCTTTCCGTGCGAAATCGGCGTATCGGAGCGACTCGTGTCGTACGCTTTCATCAAGTTGGCGCGCGTCAGATACTCGTTTGCGGAAAACACTCCGACGAGATTTTCGCCTGGAATGCCCATGAACTTAGGCAACCCGGCACCAGAGCCGATGAACACAGCTGAATATCCATCCTCTTCCATGAGGCTTCTAAGCGGCCGCGAACGCCCGATCACGAAGTTGGTGACGATTTCGACTCCCATCTTACGAAGGTTGTCTATCTCCTGCTCCACGATTGATTTTGGGAGACGGAATTCCGGAATGCCGTACATCAGCACGCCGCCGGGTTTGTGAAGCGCCTCGAACAAAGTTACGGAATGGCCAGCACGGCGAACATCCACTGCGAATGTGACCCCCGCCGGTCCGCTGCCGACTACCGCGACTTTTTTGCCAGTTTCGGGCGCTACTTGTGGTGGCAGTGCTTTGCCTGACTCACGCTCTAGATCTGCAACGTAACGTTCGAGGCGGCCTATCGCAACGCCTTTTTCAACGTCTTTCAGGACTTTACCTAGCGTGCACAGCTCCATGCACTGCGACTCCTGCGGGCAGACTCTGCCACACACGCTGGGCAGGAGGCTCGTCTCTTTGATTATTTTTATGGCGTCGCCATCGCGTCCATCGCCTATGGCCTTTATGAAAGCCGGGATGTTGATTGAAACCGGGCACCCGTTTACGCACGGTTTGTTGACGCACTGCAGGCAGCGCATGGCCTCCACGCGCGCCATGGCCTCGGTGTAACCGGTGGCGACCTCGCTGTTGTTCTTCACGCGCTCCACGGGCGACTGCGCGGGCATAAGCTGCTGTGGGATCCGCGCCCTGTCCTTCGCCTTCAATTCGCCCTGCGCCTTCAGCTTCCCAAGCAGCTCGCGGGCTTCGGAATCAAGCTTCTCTTTACTGATCATTGTTTCTTCTCCAGATCCCGCGCGGCGACGTCCAAATTGCATACATGGAAAGAATCGTGCGCACGCATCTCCACCCCCTTGTAGGCCTTCATACGCTTCATCATATTGTCAAAATCAACCTTATGCCCGTCGAACTCCGGCCCGTCGACGCATACGAACTTCGTCTCGCCGCCGACCGTGACGCGGCACCCGCCGCACATGCCCGTGCCGTCCACCATTATTGTGTTGAGCGAAACAACCGTGTGTATTCCATAAGGACGCGTCGTCTCGGCGCAGAACTTCATCATGATTGGAGGTCCGATCGCCACCACTTCATCAGGAGGCGTAGGCGATTCGCAAAGATCCTTGAGCGGAACTGTTACGACGCACTTCCGGCCATATGAACCGTCGTCAGTGCATACGATCACCTCGTCCGCGACTTCGCGCATTTCCTTCTCGAATATGATCAGGCTCTTGTTCCTCGCGCCCAGAATAACCGTGACGTGGTTGCCCGCGGCCTTCTGCGCCTGAACTATCGGATAAAGCGGAGCGACTCCAATGCCGCCGCCGACGCATACCACTCGACCAACCTTCTCTATTTTCGTTGGACGTCCCAGCGGGCCTAGGACGCTTGCTACAGTGTCGCCGGCTTCCAACTGCGCAAGCTTGTGCGTAGTCGCACCGACCGTCTGGAAGACGATTGTTATCGACCCTGTCTCCGGATTTGCATTGGCGATGGTCAGCGGGATCCTCTCGCCAAAATCGACGTCTACCTGCAGAATTAGGAACTGCCCCGCTTTTCGCTCGCGCGCTATGTGCGGAACCTCGATATCCATGCGCCAGACTTCATCTGACAGCTGTTCTTTTCCTAAGATTTTATTCATTTCGCCCTTCAATAAAAAAGACCGGTGCAACAATGCACGCGGTCCGTTTACAATTCAAAACAGAATTCGCCGCGATCAAGTTGCCGCGGCGTACGCAACTAGACACGCTCGACTACGATGCCCTCGTCGACCTCGTTCTTAAGCGTCTCTTCAATGTATCCTTTGAGGGTGGCCATCGCGTGCGGGCACGAGCCACATGCACCGCGAAGACGCATCATGACGGTCTTTCCGGCTATTTCCACGATTTCGCAATCCCCGCCATCGGCCTGGAGCATCTTGCGCATCACATCAACTTTTCCCCTGATCTTCTCTTCCATACTGCTACCCTCCCCCCCCGGGGCTGCCCCCGTGACACCGGCCGTCCAGGACGGCCTTTTAATGGAGCGGGCGATGGGAATCGAACCCACGTATGAAGCTTGGGAAGCTTCCATTCTGCCATTGAATTACGCCCGCTTTTTACTACCTGAATTCCCGCAGTCTATTAAAAATGACGAAATATGTCAAGCTACAAATAACGTGTGGACTTTCCCCATTTTCCCCTCGGCTTATTGCTTGAACAGCAGAGAGTCATAACCACGGTCTGCCTTTGCCATGGTGTTATATGCCTGCGGCACACGGTGCGCGCAAGCCCCTGAAAAAAACATTTAGTCATGCCGAAAGGTACGGTGGCAGGGTGCCAACACAGCCACGCGGGATTATTGTAATCTTGCAATTCCATGCAAGATTACGGCGGATGGGTTCCCACTCTGCCACGCGGGATTATTGTAATCCCGTGTTTTTTTTCACAAGATTACGGTGGCAGGGTTCCAACACAGCCACACGTGATTATTATAATCCCGTGATTTTACGCAAGATTACGGTGGATGGGTGCCAACACAGCCACACGTGATTATTGTAATCTTGCAATTCCATTGAAGATTACGGCGGATGGGTTTCCACTCTGCCACACGTGATTATTGTAATCCCGTGATTTTTCACAAGATTACGGTGGCAGGGTTCCAGCACAGCCACACGTGATTATTGTAATCTTGCAATTCCATGCAAGATTACGGTGGATGGGTCAGGGATTCCAAATCATCTCTCCTCGCGCGTACCTCCCACATCCATTGAGTTTGCTTCGGCCCATGAGTAGTGGCACAACCGCCTCCAAAGCAGGCGGT
>JALHHX010000185.1 GCA_022837245.1 Lentisphaerota bacterium | reverse complement strand
GTGAGAGGAATGGGGTCTTCGGCAGGATCGGCCAAGAAGCGACGCTCCTGATCGGGAAGATCGGACGCGGCTCGATGATTGGAATAGGCGCGTTCGCGCAGATGCGCTATATGCTGACAAAGCGCTCCCGCCGCGAAATAGTCCGGCAACTCCACATCTGCGCCGTAAAGAGCTTGCCCGTCGTAACGGTGGTGGCCTTTTTCATAGGCATGGTTCTGGCCCTCCAGCTTGGCATAGAGCTGAGGAGTTTCAACCAGGAACACCTTATAGGTTCCGTGGTTATGGCGACAATGCTGCGGGAAATGGGGCCTTTCATGGCCGGGCTCGTGCTCGCCGCGAGCGTGGGGGCGTCGATGGCGGCGCAGATGGGCACCATGACGGTGAACGACGAAATCGCCGCGCTTGAAATAATGTCTATTAATCCGCTGCGCTTTCTCGTTATGCCGCGCATGGTGGCGATGCTCATCGCCATGCCGCTGCTCTCCTTCTACACATCCATACTTGCGCTTATCGGCGGAAGCGTCGTCGGCTACACGCAGCTCGCCGTGCCATTGTCGGCGTACTGGACGAATGCGATGGATTTCGCCAACCTGCGTTCGCTCTACGTGGGGCTGTTCAAGGCGACAATATTCGGCGTGATCATAGTCACAGTGTCGTGCTACGAAGGCTTCACGACCTCTCGCGGCGCCGTGGGCGTCGGCAGCGCCACGCGCGCGAGCGTCGTGATAAACTTCCTGCTCATTCTGGTGATTGGCTACTTTGTGACGAGGTTGTTCTACTGATGATAGGGTTCGAACATGTCACCAAGAAATTCGGAGCCAAGACGGTGCTCGACGACGTTTCGTACGAGATCCGAAAAGGCGAGATCTTCTGCATCGTCGGGCCGTCCGGAACCGGCAAGAGCGTGAGCCTCAAGCTCATGATAAAGCTTCTCGCCCCGACATCCGGGCGCGTCTGCGTGGGCGAGGAATGCGTCAGCGGCGCGGATTCGCAAGACCTGCCGCGCCTGCGCTCGCGCTTCGGATATCTTTTCCAAAGCGCGGCGTTGCTCGCATGGATGAGCGTTTTCGAAAACGTCGCGCTGCCGCTGCGCGAGAAAACCAAATTGAGCGAGGCGGAAATCACAGGGAAGGTTATGGACGCCCTTGAGAAAGTCGGACTCGAGAACGATGCTGAATTGTTCCCCTCGGACCTCTCTGGCGGCATGCAGAAACGCGCAGGCCTGGCGCGGGCCATAGTCACGGAGCCTGAAATTCTGCTCTACGACGAGCCTACCTCCGGCCTCGACCCCGTCAGCTCGCGCATGATCGACAAGCTGATTGTGGAGCTCAACGGCAGGCTCGGCACAACAAGCGTCGTCGTCACGCATGACATGCACAGCGCGCTCGGCATAGCCGACCGCATCGCGATGCTAAGCGGCGGACACGTCGCCGCAATCGAAACTCCAAAGGACTTCATCAAATCGGACTCGCCCGAAATTCGCTCGTTCCTCGATGCGCAGTACATCACGCGCAAAGGGGCATGGGAGGAGGATAACACCAAATGAACCGCAAAAAAGCCCCAGCCGACAAAGAAGCCGCAATCGACATGCTAGTCGGGTTGTTCGTAACCCTGATTTTCCTGGCGCTCGCCACGTTCACAATCGTGGTGTCCGGCAGCACGCTATTCAAAGACTCGCAGTTCACTATCGAAGTCGTGATGCCAGACGCCATGGGACTCCGCCGCAATGATTTTGTGATCTCCAAAGGCACGACGGTCGGCACGGTGAGCGATGTGTTCTACGCCCGCGACGGCGTGCACGTCGTCGCCGAACTGGACGCGCCCGTCGTATTCTTTGAGGATTACAGCATCACCGTCGTCCCAACGTCCATCCTGGGGGGGCGTCAGCTTGTAATCAACGAAGGCACGGCGACGCGGCCGCGGGTGGATGACGTTATGAAGCTCGAAGGCAAACAACCATCGGACATGATGGCCGACGCCACGATAGCCATAGCCAAACTAAAGAACTTCCTGGAAACCGACGCCCTCGAAAACTTGCGGGATTTCTCTGAGGATCTTTCGGAAATGTCCGACCGCGTAAACCGCGGCGAGGGCACGCTTGGCAAGCTGCTGTCCGAGAACGACGAGGTTTACACAAACCTCAACGCCGCCGTTGCAAGCATACGTGATATCGCCACGCGTCTCGAAGCGGGCGAGGGCACTCTCGGCAAGCTGCTGTCTTCAGACGACGAGGTCTACACAAACCTGAACGCCACGGTGGCCAATTTGCGCGATATTACGACGCGCCTCGAGGCGGGCGAGGGCACTCTCGGCAAGCTGCTCTCCGCCGACGACGAGGTCTACACGAACTTGAACGCCACTGTGGCCAATTTGCGCGATATTACGACGCGCCTCGAGGCGGGCGAAGGCACAATCGGCAGGCTGCTCTCCGCCGACGACGAGGTCTACACGAATCTCAACGCAACCGTGGCCAACTTGCGCGACATCACGGATCGCCTTGAAGCAGGGGAAGGCACGCTCGGCAAGCTGCTCTCATCCGACACTGGAATGTACGACAACATAGACGGTGCCGTGACCGATGTGCGTGAAATGCTCGATGACGCACGCGAAGCCAGCACCCTCAGCACCTTCTCCTCGCTTTTGTTCAGCGGGTTCTAGCCTTATTCCGCCATCAACACCAGCGCCATGATGGCGTAGGACGTTTCGCGGAGAGCGGTGTCGGAAAAAGGGGAGGGGGAGACGGAGGAGTCCCAGTAGTTGAGGCCGCTTTTCGGGTCGGTAAGCTGCTTCGATATAAGGCGGTTTGCCAGATGGTTGCGCCAGTTGTAAGGCAGGAGGGTGTTGTCTGACAGAAGCGATTGACGCGGGATCTGTGATGCGAGCACTGCGACAAGAAAAGCCGATTCCGGCGTGACGGGATCGGGATTCGGCGTCTCCTTCCCGAAACCGAGATCAAGCTTGTTTGCCAGCCACCGCACGTGCGCGAGCACATCGTTGCCTGGACGGATGCGGGCGGAGCTTCCGGAATCGGCGGCCATACGGCAGAGCGCGGAGAGAGCGACCGTTGACGCGTTCTGTTCGCCGCGTTTGTAAATTCCGTTTGCGAGCATGGCCCAGCGTCCGTCCACCTCCACGTTGTTTGCCTCCAGGGCGAGCAGCGCGAGAAAACGCGCGGCGGGGTCCGCGCCGGCGTCGTCGAAAGGCATCCTCGCCAGACGCTTCAGGAGTTGTGGGGAAGCGCCTTCTTCACCGCCGGCGATCGCCTGGAGCATGACGGTGTATGCGGCCTCCGCGGCAACGGCGTAGTTCCACGGTTTCGTGGCAGTTCCCTCCATCTTCGCTACGGCGGCCGAGATGGATCTGGACACGGCGTTGCTGTAATATCCGGGCACGGGGTCTGCGAGGGCAAGCGCGGGAAAGGCGGTGGTGGAACCATTCTCCAGAGGCCAAAGGCCATCTTCGCCGCATCGCTGGACAAGCATGTACCGGCAGCGGTCGATGGTGGCGTACGTTTCACGCAGGATCGATTCGGGCAGGGCGCTTTGGTCGCTGCGCAGCACGACGAGATACGCGGCGCCGGCGTCGTGGCAGAGTGTGCACAATGCCACGGCGAGAGCGGATAAAGTGGCGAGCGAGGATGTTGGCTTGCCCGCGCGGGTTTTATTTTGACTTTTTCCGTTCACTCGCACCTCTCCGGCCTTTCGGACTTACTTCGGCGCGTCGGGTATTTTCTTTTCGACGGTATCCTCGCGGATCAAGCGGACGCCTTTGATGTTTTTGACCATGAAGCTGCGGATCACGCCGGGG
>JALHHX010000184.1 GCA_022837245.1 Lentisphaerota bacterium | reverse complement strand
TTGCGCGGGGAACTAGCAGAAGCCAACGCCGCGGTAGAGGAAAATGCAGTTGCGCATGAGGAAGCCACCAAGCGCATTCTGTTTGGCTACATTGAGCAGCGTCTAGGGCTGGATGGCCTGACCGCCGACGAGCTGCAAGCCTTGACGGACGTAGCCGCGGGCTGGGGCTTGATTGACCAAAAGACCTACGACACGATTGTGGCGATTGACGCCGCGGCAGATGCTTTCGAGGAAGGCAAGACCGATATAGCCAACTACGGGCAAGAATTGCGGACTGCCGCTGGCCATGCTAGTGGTCTGTACGAATGGCTGCACAAGATACCGCCACGGATTAGCGTCGGCATTGACATCACCGCTTATGGTGCTGAAAATTTGCCACCGCAAGTGTCTCCAGGCGGCGGGCCTGGCTATACTGGCCCCATCATGAACGCGACCGGCGGCGACTACCTCGTCAACCGCCCGACCTTGTTCATTGCAGGTGAGGCTGGTCCAGAGCGTGCCACGTTCACGCCGCAAGGCGGTATTGGCGGCGATAACGCGCGCGCCGGCGGGATGACCGTCAACATTTACACGCAGCAGTCAACCGGTAGCATCTACCGTGACCTGCAGTTGGTGGAGGCCATGTTATGAGCGCCTGGAAAATCGTTGTGCCGCACGCGGCTTCCAATTACGTGCGGAATCCGAGCGCGGAGACTACCGGCAACTACACGGCATATCTCGGCTCCACAGTGACCCGCTCGACGGATTATAGCGCGCGCGGCGAGTACAGTTACAAAATTGTGCCCGGTGGGGCTGGGCGCGGCGTGACGCTGAACACTAGCACTGACCTGGACGGCATTCAGGTGTACGTGCTCTTCTACGCGCGCGATGTGGTGAATGGTAGTCTGGTAATTGACAGCGGCGGGTCAACCTACGCCACAACGCGCGTGCAAATCATTGGCAGTGACTGGTATCTCTATATCTCTGAGGTTGCCAACGACATTGGCGTGGATTTTGCCATCTATAACACTGCCAACGAGACCTGGTATCTCGATTGCGTCATGGTGACTTTGGCGGTCAGCGGCGACAATCCGGCACAAACCTATCTTGACGGGGACCAACCGGGCTGTGCTTGGTCCGGTGGCAACCATTCCAGTTTCAGCACGCGCCCAGTAACGACGCGCGCTGGCGGCATTGTCTATGACCTGCTGGACGACTACGGCTTGCACATCGAGAGCATCGCGGGCGACATGACGCGCCCGCTCAATATCATCAGTGAGAGGCCCTTTAGGGCGGGAGGTAGCGTGGACGTAACACGTATCGGAACGCGCGTTTTAATCCTGGTCGGCTGGCTGATCACCAACAACGTGCTGCCGCTGCACGCGCAGCACGTGGCGCTTACTGACATCCTGCGGCCTGACGCCGTGCCCGTGGCGTCTGACGGACGCCCGCAACCGGTTGTCTTGCAGTACTGGGGCACAGAGAAGGTCTTGCAACTGCGCGCGCATTACGGCGGCGGCTTGGATGAAATGCAAGACGCTAAAGACTGCGGTAATCAGCGCTACCCGCTCACCTTTGACGTGGTAGAGCCGTACTGGGAAGAGGTCATTGAGCGGGCGGTAGACGTGACCACGGAAAAGACCGGCACGGCGCGCTTTGTAATGGGGCGCATCGAAGGCGAGTGGGGCGTCATGGGGCCACCGGCAAGCATGGGCGTACATCGCGGATATGGCATTCGTGCGATTGCCGAAACTCCGAAATACGTATATTTTGGCGGAGATTTTGAGGACTTTGATGCTGCCGGTCAAGATTTGCTCGTGCGCTATAACAAAGAAACCGGAGCATGGGATACACCGTATGCCGTTGCTCCACCGGCGCCGCCACAAGCTGTTTTTTCACTGTTGGTATTACCAGACGGCAGACTTGTCGCCGCTGGCAATATAGATAATATTGATGCGGTACCTATTGATAACATCGGAGTATATAACGAAGCAACTGCTACGTGGGCCATGTTTGGCGATGGGCTTGCGGGCGTTGCTCGTGTATCGGATTTGGCAATAGATACCATCACCGGGGATGTGTACGCAGCGACGCCATTGCAAGTATATGTGTTGCCCTATCCGTATGTTACATGGGCAGCGTTTGGCGATCCAACGCCAGCAACAATACGATATATAGAGTTTGTCAATAATTCAAGCTCCAGGTCGACATGGCTTTACGCAGGTGGGGACACTGGTTTGTATAGAGTAGACATCAGGGCGGCAGTTCCGAAATGGCTAACGATTGACGGACCAACCAGAATAACAGCACTAGAGAGTACGGGCACTGAAATCTATACCGGAGGCATGGGCGACCAAGGATTTGGCGTCGTTTGGGATTCAACAGTGCAAAAAAACGGCCATCCAAAATACAACGCACTTGCTGCTGTTGGAGCGGCAGAATGTGTTTTCGCTATCGCTTATGATGATAATACCGGCTATATCTATATCACTGGCGATTTTACAGAGCTTGGTTATCTGGATAATGCGGATGCCTGTGCCGTGTACAAAGGCGGAATCTTTTACAACATGGAGATCACGCTGCCATTGGGTGGCGGTGTGAAGTTAGCAAGTCATGCCTTCCACGTGGGCATAGACCAGAGTGTGAGCATTGGTCCTGTGTATCCGTGGTTACCGCCGCGACCGGTGCAGGATAACGTCAACCTCTACATCGGCTTTAACACGGTTGGCGCGGCAATCTGGCCCGGAGGTATCACGGCGGTTACAGCGAATGTGCCTGGCGGCGCAGAGAGCAAGCCCATCCTGCGCTTGACCCGCACGGGCGGCACAAGCGCCAGAATCGAGAGTGTGCGCAACCGCACGACGGGCGATGAAATCCGGCTAAACCTGGACCTCAACGACGGCGAGAGCATTTACATTGACCTGGTTAGTTTGCGCGTGTACTCGGACTACAACAACGTACAGCGCTCCATCACTCCGCTGCCTGGCTCGCGCTTTGCGTCGTTCTCGCTGCTACCGACCGGGAATCAGATTGACGTGCGGGTGGTAAACGACGGCGCAACGATTGACGGCACTCTGCGCTACATCCAGCGGCATCACAGTTACCGGAGCGCCAACGTTGCGGAGTAGGTTGTGAGCCTGTACAACTATGAACTCTACATTGTAGATACGAGCGGTAACCGCGTCGCGGGGCCGCTGACTGAGGCGCTATACCTGGAATGGGCCATTGTGCTCTCCGGCGTCGGAACGTGCTACCTGGAGATCAATGCCGCCGACTGGAACGATGCTTGGTTCAACGACCGCCTGCTGTTGCAGGTGTGGCGGCAACCACGCTTCCAAGCCTCGCCGACGTTGGTACAATCCTACTGGCTCATGGATTACGGCAAGCGCATGGAGGCGAGCGACGTGGCTATAGCCTGGGTGCGCGGCTACGATATGAACGCGGTGCTGGATTGGCGCATTGTGACTGGCGCGGCGGGCAGCACAGAAGCGCAGAAAACCGGCGATGCCTGCATGGTGATGCTGGAATATGTGCAGGAGGCGATGCTAGACACCTACACGACGGCGGGCCGCGCCCTGGATACCGCGATGGTCTTTAGCGTCGTAGGCGGAACAGGCGGGCCATCTATCAGTTACACGGCGAGCCGCGGTCGGCTGCTGTCAGTGCTGCAAGGCTGCGCGGGTGCGGCGATCACGCGCGGGACGGCGGTGCGCTTTTGGGTGCGGGCTATCGAGACCGGCGGCGAAATGCGGATTGTGACCGCGCCGCTGGGCAGCGACCGGCGCGCGCAGACGCCCTTCTCCCCAGAAATGGGCACGCTCTACGAGCCGGCTTGGGAATATCGCGGCGGGCGCTCGGCCACTTACGGCTATGCCGGCGG
>JALHHX010000483.1:586-1108 GCA_022837245.1 Lentisphaerota bacterium | reverse complement strand
GATGAAAAGACTCCAGAGTATGTAGAAGTTCTAGATAGTTTAACATATTCTTTACACACTAGATAT
Source organism: Lentisphaerota bacterium (assembly GCA_022837245.1). Taxonomy (GTDB): domain Bacteria; phylum Verrucomicrobiota; class Kiritimatiellia; order RFP12; family UBA3636; genus JAAZFF01. The sequence goes on along the minus strand of JALHHX010000483.1, from coordinate 1,042 downwards.
ACTCAGAAGATGGCTGATTCAATAGTTTATAAGGGTGAGGAAGTTGTTAAAATTAAAGAAGAAGCTTTTAAAACAGAATTGTGGTTGCTATCTAAGGTAGTTAAGGAAATAGTTTCTATTGAAGAGGGTGAAGTAGTTACTATTACTCCGCCTTTGAAGACTGATGATTTTATTGGTATTCTTAATGAATTTAATTCTAAGTTTATTAACAAGCTTTTGGCTAAAGTTAAGGAAGTTTATGGTATGGCTGGTAAGGCTAAGGAAGAGGACGAGAAGGATGAGGAGGCTTTGGGGGAATAGCCTCCCTCATCTTCTCTGGAGAGATAAACAGGTATCTTAGGTTTGAATTAGATGGTAGTTTACCGACTTTAGATCCTGCTAGACGTAAGTATATAGAGGATGTTTTAGGTAAGTATAGGAAGTATGGGGGAAAGGTATTAGATTATTTTTCGATGT
>JALHHX010000483.1:0-570 GCA_022837245.1 Lentisphaerota bacterium | reverse complement strand
CGGAGATATACTAATTCTCCCTTATTCGGGGGGTTGGTATGACCAGCCCCTTTATTCTATAAGGGAATTAAAATTAGTTCAGTCTGAGTATAAGCATTGGTTGAATGCGATGGCTGAAAAGCATAAAAAAGAGTCTAAGTCTGGAAATTCTACAGGAGTATCTAGTGACTCTAGGACATTTGCAGAAATGATTGAAGATAGTAAAAACCAAGATGTATAATTGCTTTAGTAGGAGTAGCTTATGGAAGGCTTTGGAGTACCTAGTGGTTTAGTAGTTAATATAGTTTTACAAGGAGAGCAAGCCAAACAAGAGTTTCAACAGTTTGGAAGTCAAATTACAGGTATTATTAACGAGTTTAGAGGGCAGGTTGAGTCTACTAATAGAGTTTTAAAAAATATGTTTAGCCAAACAAAAGTTAATAATTTTGCTGGTGCATTAGAAAAAGTTAATGCACAAATGAAAGAATTTAATAAACTACTAAATGAAACCCCTATAGAAAAATTAGATGCCATTCAGGGGGCTATGTCCATGGCAAAAAAGAGACCTCCAAAGCAACCTGAACAAGTTGT
>JALHHX010000015.1 GCA_022837245.1 Lentisphaerota bacterium | reverse complement strand
TCCGGTTTCTCTTCGTCTGGAACCAGATCCCAGACTCCCAGAAGCTCCGTGCCCACCGGGACTGTGTCTTTTTCCACGAGGGGACTCTCGTAGTTGCAGCCGGCGAATGCTATCGCAAGTCCCACGGTTGCCATGAACAATGCCGCATTATGAATTTTCATTTCAGTCTCCAGTTTTATGTGTTAATAACCCAGAGCATAGTAGTCGTCGAACGCAAGCGCCGAATCCTGCATAAGCAGAAGACTGTCCGCAAGAGAATCGAAGTCCACCACGTACTCCTCTGCCGCCGGCAACGTGCCGTCGGTAAGTTCGATCCCGTCCGATGAGAGACCGTCGTATTCTGTGACGACCGTCGTCAGCGCCACGAGCGCCATGCACGCCTCCAGGTCGGCCTTCTCTGTTCTTGTGTGCCTAGACTGGAGCGTGAGGCTGAAGACTACCGCAAGAGATGCCGCCGCGGTTACTGCGCCTGTGGCGAGGCGCTTCCACGTCCGCCGCATTCGGACTGCTCGCGCATGATTACGCGCGGCTTCGCGCACCCGGTCTGCCGCCGCCGCCGACACGCTCCCGCTTAGCGCTGCCGCAAGACCGCGCGCGGCGACGCCGCATATCTCCACGGCGTGTTTATTTTCTACTTGTTTGTCCATAACTCATTCTCCTGTTCGGGAAGATTGCGTTCCTCCAACTTTTCAGACAACACCGCCCGTAGCTTTTGCGTGGCGTAATGCATCCTTCCAAGCGCAGTGTTCAGCGGGATGTCAAGCGCCTCGGCGATTTCCTTGAAGGTCATGTCCTGCTCCACACGCATCAGAAACACCTCTCTCTGAGCTTCAGGAAGCGCCATGACATTATCCGCCACGAACCTCTCCGCTTCCTCACCTGCGAGTGCCTCGCCGGGGATCTGGCCGGCGTCAGGGATGTTCTCAACGAACGCCACTCCGAACTCGTTCTCGTCGTCGAGGCTGAGCGTCGGCTTGGTGCGCCTGAATATGTCTATTACCGTGTTGCGCGCTATCGCTGTAAGCCACGCCTTGAAGCTTCCCCCTTTCCATTTGCCACTGTTGTCTATTGCCTTGATCCATGTATCCTGATAAGCATCGTCCGCATATGCCGAATCCCGCCCCAGCATCCCGCGGATAAACCGCATGAGAGACGTGGAATGTCTCGACACCAGCAATTCAAACGCCGCTTCATCGCCGCGTTTGCGGAACAGATCGAAGAGCGTCCCGTCGTCCGTTTCTGCGGTGATTTGCTTAGTCCTCTTTGCCATGCGTTAGCGGTGCGCCACACATCCCATGAACGCCACGTGGCGCGCTTTTATTGTGCTGTCAACGAAATTAAACTGATTTAGGCGCGGGGCTCAAGCCATTTGTTCCAGACGGAGCAACTCATGTCCGATGGGCAACGCCAATCGCCGCGCTGCGAGAGGCCGATAATGCCCACCTTCGGGCCGTCAGGCGCAGCATTGCGCTTAAACTGCTGCCGCACGAAGCGTCCCAGGAAAACTGAGAGCGCTTTTTTAATCTCATCCGGTTCAGCCTCCCCGCCGAACGCCTCCCCGGCGAGCGCGGCGAGCGCGTCCGGCTCCTCCCCGTATTTGATGAAGTAATACAGGAAGAAGTCGTGCAAGTCGTACCTGCCTATAATGCTTTCCGTGTGTTGCGCCCCGGGGAGCAACTCGGGCGAAACGGGCGTGTTAACGATGTCGCCCAGCACCGCCGCCAATTCCGGCGCCGCCTCTTCCGCGCACTGCCTTATAAGAAAGCGGACGAGCGTTTTTGGGACGGAGCAGTTGACGTTGTACATCGACATGTGGTCGCCGTTGTAGGTACTCCATCCCAGCGCGATTTCCGAAAGATCGCCCGTGCCCACCACAAGCCCGCCCTCGGCATTTGCCAGATCCATAAGAATCTGCGCGCGCTCCCTGGCCTGCGCGTTTTCGTAAACAGCGTCGGTCTTCGCCGGGTCGTGTCCGATGTCCGCAAAATGCACGCCGACGGATTCCGCGATCGGGATTTTCCGCAACTCTGCGCCCAACAGCTCCGAAAGCTTGTCCGCGTTATCGCTTGTGCGCCCCGTGGTGCCGAACCCCGGCATCGTCACGGCGCAGATGAACTTGCGAGGCAGGGCCAGCAAGTCGCATGTCCTGGCGCAGACGAGCATCGCGAGTGTCGAATCCAGCCCGCCTGAAACTCCTATCAGCAACCTCTTCGCGCCAGTGTGTTCGATGCGCTTGGCAAGCCCCGCCGACTGTATTTCAAGGATTTCGTGGCAGTGTCCGGACCTTGCCGCATCCTCCTCGGGCACGAACGGATGCGACGAGATGGCGGCGTGCTTCAGATCCGGTGATTCCGGTATGGCCGCGATTCCCACCCGCCGTATGGGCGCGCGCGCCACGCCATCGTTGAACCCGGTCCAGGAGGCTCGGAGCCTGTCACACCATGCGGGTTTTATATCGGCGTAGATGATCGAAGACTTCCTGACGAAACGTTCGTTTTCCGCCACGATCCTGCCGTTTTCCGCGATTATGGCATGGCCTCCGAACACGACGTCCGAAGTCGATTCATGCACGCCAGCCCCGGCCAGCACGTACGCGCCGGACATGCGCGAGCTTTGGCTGGCAACCAGCCCTCTGCGGAATTCCGCCTTGCCGACGAGCTCGTTGCCTGCCGCGAGGTTGAACACCGCCTGCGCTCCGCCGAGTGCCAGATTAGCCGACGGCGGTATTACAGCCCACAAGTCTTCGCATATCTCAATACCGAACAGGAACGAGCCGGCGGCGTCGAACACGAGCCCGGCCCCGGCGGGCACATCGACGCCCGAGATTTTGACGCTGCCCGCGCCGAACTCCCGGACTGAATTGAAGTGGCGCTTCTCCTGGAATTCGCGGTAATTCGGCAGGTATTCCTTAAATGTCATCCCCGCCACCTTGCCGCCAGCTGCCACTGCCGCGGCGTTGAAAAGGCGGGAATCGACGCGCAGGGGCAGCCCTACAATCATCGCCGCGCCGCTGTTCCTCGTTGCGGCTGCGATCCGCATCAGCGCATTCATGGCGGAGTCGATTAGAACCGTCTGGTCGAACATGTCGCCGCACGAATATCCAGTGAGCGACAGCTCCGGGAATGCGACAATGGACGCTCCCGCCGCCACGGCCTCAGCGTACGCCTCGATAATCCTGTCGGCATTGAAAGGCGGGTCGCCCACCTTTAATACCGGCACTGCCGCCGCCAATCGGTAAAACCCTTTCATCTCTGCCCCCTGAACCTTTGATAGTCGATTGAAACACGCCTTCGCGCGTATATCACGCGAAACTTCCTGCATTATAGCATCATCGTAAGACAAACAGAATAGAAAAGAATGCGTCCTTGAGATTCGGTGAGCAAGAAAGTATAATGGGCGTCGTCATACAGAGATGAGGCGCGTGTTATTGTTAGGCCGATTCTCGCGGAGGCTTAATGATGGACGAAACACTGCTGGTAAAACTGGATTCGCTCTCATACGTGGGACTCGCGCTGCACCAGAACGGGATGCAGTTCATACGCTCGCTAGTGCTGGAAAACAAGGGTAAGGAGCCTCTTCGAGAGCTTCGTGTGGAGATAAAATCCGATCCTGAGTTTTTCACACCCGTGGCGCTGGCGGTCTCTGAGATAGCGCCGGGCGCCGCTGTCGAATTAAAGGATTTCAACATAGTTGCAAGCCACGCATTTTTATCCTCTGCCACCGAGCGCGTTAGAGGCAGCATAAATGTGGATGTGTTTGCCGCCGGCGGGGAGGCGCCCATCAAACGCCTCGCGGAGGCAATTGACATCTGCGCGCACGATGAATGGTTCGGCGGTGATTTCATGCCGGAAATGCTGGCAGCGTTCGTGACGCCAAACAGCGACGGCGTGACCACGCTCTTGAAGCGCGTGTCCGGGCTGATGATTGAACGCGGCGGCAACGGTGCGCTCGACGGGTATCAGAGCGGCGACAAAACGCGAGTCCTGCTCATGGTTAAATGCATTTATGACGCCGTGCTCGAAAGCGGCGTTAACTACTCGGAACCTCCCGCAAGTTTCGGCGAGAGAGGCCAACGGGTTCGCTTCCCGGATAAGATACTGTCGACAAAATTCGCGACGTGTCTCGACCTGGCGCTTGTGGTCGCCGGCATGATGGAGCAGTGCGGTTTGAATCCGATCGTGATGCTATGCCGCGGTCATTCATACGTGGCTTGCCATTTGCTGAAATACAATTTCCCAGACAGCGTCGTGGACGATCTGCAGTCGATACGCAAGCGCGCGGAGATTGACGAAATCGTGGCGCTTGAAACCACCTGCGCGGCAGGCGGAAAGAGCAAGTTTTCAGTTGCTATGGCAGAGGGGGCGAAACGTCTTGCAGAAGACACCGAATTCCATTACGCCCTTGATGTCAAGCAAGCGCGCGCCATCGGGATACGGCCTCTCTCAGGCGTGGCCGGGCTCGGGGAAATCTCCTCCTCGGACGGCGGATCGCAAGTGGAATCAGACGAAGCCCTGCCGACGCTCAGCGAAGCGGTGGATACCGCGAACCAGCAGGCCGAAAATGGCGTGCCGGCGCGGGTCGTCCGGTGGCGCTCGAAGTTGCTCGACCTTTCGCGCCGCAACCGGCTTCTAAACTTTAAAGACTCAAAACAGGCTGTCCAGCTCGCGTATTACAATCTCAAAGCAATCGAGGACGCCGTTTGTGATGGGGTGGAATTCTACATCCACCCGATACCCGATGTCTTCAGCGATCCGAAAAACGATCCGCGGAACCTCACGATGCTCGAACTCTCGCGCGGGGAGAATCCCGTCGCCAAGTTCATGCAAGACGAGTTTGATCGCCGCCGTCTGCGCACTTTTCTAGACGAAAAGGAACTGTTGAAACGTCTCACGGAACTCTACCGAACATGCCGCACTGATATTGAGGAGGGCGGTGTCAACACGCTCTTCCTCACAATAGGCTCCCTTAAATGGACAGATGGATCCGGCGCTTCATCGCAGACTTACAAGGCGCCGCTCGTGCTGGTGCCAGTGCGGCTTGACAGGGAAACGGTGCGCTCTGGTTACACGCTTGCGCAAACTGAGGACGACCCGGTCGTGAACGTAACGCTCCTCGAGATGCTCAAACGCGATTTCGGGCGTGATATCGCCGGGCTCAATCCGCCGCCCGGGGACGAGAGCGGCATCGACGTGGCAGCCGTGCTGCGCATATTCCGCGACGCCGTGGTCAACGTCAAGGGGTGGCAGGTTGAGGAGGACTTGTGGATCGGGCGCCTCTTCTTCAACAAGTTCATAATGTGGGACGATATGAACCGCCGCCTAGGCGACCTGAGCAGGAACCCAGTCGTGGGGCATCTCATAAATGGCGACGGCACCGCCTTTGACGACGGGATCGAGCCCGTGAAACCGTCTGAGGTCGATACCTGCATGAAGACCGAGGATCTGTTATGCCCCATGAGCGCCGACTCGTCGCAGCTGGCGGCAGTTATCTCTGCGGCGCGCGGCAAAAATTTCGTTTTGCACGGCCCTCCGGGCACAGGCAAATCGCAGACGATCACCAACCTCATCTCATACTGTCTGGCTGAGGGGAAAACCGTGCTGTTCGTCGCTGAAAAACGGGCGGCGCTTGAGGTCGTTCAACGCCGGCTTGCTAAAATCGGTCTATCCCCGTTCTGCCTTGAGTTGCATTCCAACAAGGCTGGCAAGGCCGAAGTCCTGCGGCAGTTCGCCGAGACACTTGCCTTAGGCGACAAGAAGGAGCCCGCTGCCTGGACGGATGCTACGAAAGATCTGGGGGCAGCCCGTAGTTCGCTTAACGGCTATGTAAGCGCGCTCCATCAAGAACATCCTTGCGGGCTGACTCCATACAAGGCTTTTTCATACCTGTTCGCCCACGAATCCGATGAAGACGTTATCCAGGCAGTCGGAACGTTCCGCAAAATCAAATTGGAAGCGGGGGAGTGCGCGGCGATGCTAGAGGCCGGGCGCGAACTTGCGGCGCAGGCGGGCGAAATAGACCCTAAACTCTTTGACAAATTTGCGTTTGCTCGGCCGCACGAATGGTCGCCCGCATGGGAGCAGTCGGCCGTGAACTCCGCGAACGCCCTCGGTTCGGAAACAGTGTCGATCAGCAAGATGCTCGATGTTTTCTGCGCTATTATCGGCTATCCCCGGCCATCTTCCGCAGGACGCCCCAGTTTCGAGGAATTTGCCCGTCTGGCGCTGCTCCTGCAATCGCTGCCACGTTTGCCTGAATCGTTTTTCAAGTCGGACTGGGAGAACTTCCGCGTGGAGATATCAGCGATTTCTGCCGCCGGTGCGGAGTGCCGTGATCTCACCAAAAAACTTGACGGATTCGACATGGACACCGTCTCAGGCTTTGACGTGGACGAGATGCGCCGCCGTTTGGAGGACAACGCCAAAAAATTTGTGCTAACGCGCATGGTCCGTGGATCAAGGGCGCGCAAAGACGTTGCCGCCTGCCTCAAACCAGGTTCGCGGCGTAAGGTGTCCAGCAACGACATGCGGCAGCTCATGGACGACTTCGAGGCGTACATATCGAACCGAAAGGTTGTGGAATCCGCGCCTGAGGCCGTGACGTCTCGCATGAAAGGGCTCTTCAACGGACTTGAAACAGACTGGGATGCGCTGGATATGCGTTCCTCGGTCTGCCAGGCGCTGTGCGAATCGCTGCGCAAGGCGTCCAACGGCGACAGCGACGCCTTCAAATCCATGTGCGACGCGGTCGGCGCCCACGCCTCCGCCTCCGAGCGGGCTTTCACGCCTGAGGACATGAGGGCTTTCTGCTCGGCGCATGCCAAGTTCACTGCCGCGCTGGGAGTGTTCAAAACCGCGCTTCACGTCGATGAGGCGGCCATAAACGGCAGAGGGGTTGTGACAGCCGCGGCCGCCATGGCGGAAGCCGTGTTAAACGATGCTCGCCACCTCCGCAGGTGGTGTATTTGGAACCAAGCACGCGGTCGTTGCCTTGACATTGGCCTCGACCCAGTCGTCGCCGCAGTTGACGCTGGAGAGCTCGCGCTCGGTAACTTGGAGCTCGCGATACGCAAACGCTACTGCGAACGCTTCATAGACGATATTATTGAAAAGTCCGATGTTATCCGCAACTTCATCGGTGGTTCGCACGATGGGATTGTGGAGAAGTTCTCGCATATCGACGACGAGGTGGAAAAGCTTGCTCAGCAAACCACAGTCGCCAGGCTCGCGTCACGTCTGCCTTCCGGGCGGCTGGGCGCCTGCCCCGCCGCCAGCGAACTTGGAATGCTCAAACGCGAGTGCGAGAAGAAGACGCGCCACAAGCCGGTCCGCACCCTCCTTGAGATGATCCCCACAATATTGCCGACGCTAAAGCCATGCATGCTTATGAGTCCGCTATCCGTGGCTCAATACCTGCCACCAGGGAGCAACAACTTCGATATAATTGTGTTCGACGAGGCGTCGCAGATAACGGTATGGGACGCCATCGGCGCCATGGCGCGGGGACGGCAAGTCATAATCGTAGGCGACCCCAAGCAGTTGCCGCCAACAACATTCTTCCAGCGGAATGCCGAAAGCGAGGAAGTCGACGATTCAGACATCGTGGAGCTCGAGAGCATCCTAGACGAATGCAAGACCGCTGGTGTGGCGGATATGTACCTGCAATGGCACTACCGCAGCCGCCACGAATCGCTCATAGCATTCAGCAACCGCAATTATTACGACAACAGCCTCATGACGTTTCCATCGTCAGTGAGGGAAAGCAAGAACCTCGGTGTGAGTTTCCATCACGTCAAGGACGGCGTTTATGACAAATCGAAGACGCGTACGAACAGGATCGAGGCGGAGGCGCTCGTGGAGGCCGTTGTGGCGCGCCTTCGCGATCCGGAGCTGGCCAAAAAATCAACAGGTGTTGTCACCTTCAGCGCTGCCCAGCAGAACCTCATAGAAGACTTGATGGATGAAAAGCGCGCCGAATTTCCCGAGATCGAGAAATTCTTCTCCTCAGATAACGAGGAGCCATTCTTCGTCAAAAACCTCGAGAACGTGCAGGGCGACGAGCGGGATGCAATTTACTTTTCGATCTGCTACGGTTTCGACACGCATGGAAAGTTCGCGATGAACTTCGGCCCGCTCAACAGGCCAGGCGGCGAGCGGCGGTTGAATGTGGCCGTCACGCGTGCCAAGGAACAGGTGGTCGTGTTCTCGTCTGTAACCTCATTGCAGATCGACACGGGGCGGACGCAGGCTACTGGCGTGTTGCATCTCAAAAACTTTCTCGAATACGCCGAGCGCGGCAACTCCCAGGGCGTGTTCACAGCCGCATCTGGAGGGGATTCCGCCGCGCGTCTTTTTGAGAACGAGGTGGCGGAGTTCCTACGCGTCCACGGCTATAAGGTTGACACCCAGGTGGGTTGCTCGGGCTACAGGATCGACATAGCGGTTAAAGCGCCTGACGAAGAAGGCCGGTACGTCATCGGTGTCGAATGCGACGGTGTCATGTACGGCAGTGGCAACAGCGCCCGCGATCGCGACAAACTTCGGGGCATTGTGCTTGAGGGCCTGGGCTGGAGGCTTGCTCGCGTGTGGAGCGCCTCTTGGTGGTTCGGCCGCGAGAATGCGCAAAGCAAACTGCTCGCGGAGGTGGACGCGGCCGTGCGTGGGCTGCCAGCGCCGTCGGTTGGCTCAACGATGTTCAAGTCATACGGCTCTGCCCCCAAGATGGAGTTCGAACCTGCTTTTGCTGTCGAGATGCCGAACGACCGCGGAAAGACTTACATTCCAGCCGAGGTTGTCAACGGTTACGCTAAGAGCCAGTCAAACTTCAACCTCGATTTCGGACCTCAGATAATTGGCGAGCAGATACGACGCATTGTTAACGAGGAGGGGCCGATCACGGAATCGCTCCTCAACAAACGCATCATAACGGAATGGGGTTTTTCGCGCATAGGCAGCGCAATGGCGGTAGTGCTTGAGAAATCCGTGCCGAAAACCCTCAAGACTACCAAGCAATTCGGCGAGCGCGTATTCTGGCCGGAGGGGGAGGATCCGGCGTCGTACCGGTATTACCGAGTGCCGGGAGGTTCGGACGAGGCAAAACGTTCCATAAAGGAAATCCCCATGGTGGAAATATCAAACGCGATGGAATATTTGCGTGAGCGCTTCCAGGCTCTGCCGGATGAAGCTCTATATTCAGAGACTGCGAAAATCTTCGGATTTCCCCGAGTCACATCCACGATACGTAAGCACTTCGACGCGGCCGTAAAACAAGGCAATAAATGAAAATTGAAACAGGGTTGTTTGATCATATGGTGTTGCAACGCAACATCATGGATGCCTGCGATGCCCGTATTGAGGGGATTTGCGATGCAAAAGGTCCGGTTACAGCGCGGGTGACGTGCGCTGGCAAAGTCGTACGTGGGTTCGCTTCTGTACAAGTGGGGACGGCTTCGCGTGGACGTTTTAAGGCCAAATTGAAGGGGTTGGCGGTGGGCGGGCCCTACGATGTGGAACTTTCCATAGACAGGGAACGCGTGTGTGTGAAAGACGTGCTTGTGGGTGACGTGTGGCTCCTCGCTGGACAGTCGAACATGCAGGGGTGCGGTCTTGTGCCGGAGAAACCGCTACCAGTCAATCCACGGGTGCGCGCGTTCTACATGAACGACGAATGGGCGCCTGCGGCGGATCCAATCCACTCCTTGTGGGAAAGCGTTGATCCTGTCCATGCGCAACTGCTCGGGGGAGCGTTGCCGCCGAAACCGGCCAAAGGCTGGGGTGTTTGCCCTGGGCCTGCCTTTGGCGCCGAGATGATGAAGATTACAGGAGTGCCGCAGGGACTTATCGCATGCGCTCATGGCGGCACGACGATGGCTCAGTGGAGCCCAAAGTTAAAGGGGGAGGGCGGAACAAGTTTGTATAGCGCAATGCTGCGGAGGTTCAAAAAGAATGGCGCAAAAGTCGCGGGAATGCTTTGGTACCAAGGATGTTCAGATGCCGGGCCTGTGGCAGAGGCGGTTTACACGCAAGCCATGAAGGAATTCATCGCGACCCTCCGGCGCGATTGCGGCGATGCCCGGCTGCCAGTGGCGATGGCGCAAATTTCGCGTACCGTGAACCTTGCGTCCGATGCACCACAGTACTGGAATGGGATACAGGAACAACAACGCCTCTTGCCTAGGCACATAAAGAATCTCACCGTGGTGCCGACAGTGGATTTGGCGTTGGACGACCTCATCCACCTTAGCGGTGAATCGCAATATATCCTCGGACGTCGGCTGACAAAAGCCATGCACGCACTGCGTAATGGACGAAAGTCTGGATTGCCTCCGATCGAGTTTAATGGTGTCAAAGTGCTGCCACACCGCGAATGGAGCGTTGTGGAAGTCACGTTTAAAAACGTGGCTGGAGCACTCATTAGCGCAGGACGTCCGTCCGGGTTTTCAATCATCAATTCCGAAGGCAGGTCTTGTGTTTTCGACACCAAAGTGTCTGGTCAAAAAGCTCGCATATTCACTACTGTTTCACCCGTGGAGCTCAGAAAAGGTTGGAGGTTGCATTACGGCTATGGACTAAATCCATTTTGCAACATCGTTGATGGCGCAGGACGTTCCTTGCCCGTGTTTGGCCCAGTCTGGCTTGGTCCTCCAATATCGACCACCTCTCTGATTCAGCAGTTCCTGGTGAGTGACTACCAACCGGGCGATGGCGGCTTGAAGAGGCTGAAATATCCCGAAGACATGTTGGCGCTGCATTTCAGAAAGATTGCTTTCCCTGGACTTTTCTGCAGTATGCGTAACGAGATCTCCACCCATGGTGGTCGTGACGAATACTTCTTCTACGCCTGCCGCATCTCCTGCCGGGAACATATGAAGATAATGCTCATGCTCGGACACGAGGGGCCGGCAAAGGCCTGGATCGACGGTGCGGAAGTATACTATGGACCAGAGGGCCGCGTGCCTGCATCTCCAGGTAAGGGTGCTGGCAAAGTTGTAGATGTCGCCCCCGGAGAGCACGAAATCCTTGTAGCGCTTGACACCGATCGTGGTAAAGGTTGCGGAATCTTCCTCCAAGTGGCACGGTGCGACCTCACTCGGGAACAAGTTTTGAGCCCGACCAAATTTTACGCCATGCCAGAAATCCTTTGATAGCCCGGACGACTTTATGGAACCCTGCGGCCTATGCCATACAGAAATTGTGATTGCGTCGGATCGCAAGGCGAAGGCTGTGCATGACATAACCAAATAACAAACCAACGTTTGTTTTGACTATATCCACATTCTCGCGACTTGTGTCCCCAAACAGTTCCTCCGGGAAATCCGGCACGGCAGGTTCCTGTTCCGTTAAACCGACAACAAGCTCTATTTTCGAGAAATCGAACGCCAGAAATCGAACGCGCAGGAAGTGCTTTTTCCCGTTACCTGTTGTTCGGCGTTTTCTATTTCTTCTCTAGTCTTGTTCATTTTGCCTAATCGCAATTTAGAGGCTCCACCTGCCCTAAGCAATCTAAAACCATACGAAAATAGCCCAGGTCCACCTAATTGAAACTTTGATTCACGGGGACTTGTCGTCTGCAACGCAATGTCACGGGCAAAGGATGCCCGGCATATGTGGGCAGTCTGCGAGACGGCTCTGCGATTTACGCGAACTGCTGGAGGTAGCGAAGATCGTTGGTATAGAGCAGGCGGAGATCGGTGATTCCGTGCTTGATCATGGCGATGCGCTCCACGCCCATGCCGAAGGCATAACCGTGGAGATCTTCGTCGTAGCCAATTTTTTTGTACACGCGCGGGTCTACCATGCCTGCACCGGCGATTTCAATCCAGCCGCTCTGCTTGCACACTCTGCACCCGGCACCTTTGCACATGTGGCACGAGAAGTCCACCTCCACGCTGGGTTCGGTGAACGGGAAGAAGTGTGGGCGAAAACGAACTTTGACGCCGGGGCCCATCATCTCACGAGCGAAATGTGCGAGCGTGCTCTTCAGATCCGCAAGTGAAACAGGGGTGTAATCTACGTACAGCCCCTCGATCTGGTGGAAGTTCGCTGCATGCGTGGCGTCGATGGTATCGCGCCTGTAGCAGCGTCCGGGGTTTATGATCCTTACCGGCGGCTTGCGTGACTGCATGACGCGGATCTGCACCGCCGATGTCTGGGTGCGGAGCAACCGCCCGTCCTCCAGCCAAAATGTGTCGGCAGGATCGCGGGACGGGTGGTGAGCTGCGGTGTTCAGGGCGTCGAAGTTGTTGAATTCTGTCTCAATGTCTGGTCCGTCGGCCACTGTGAACCCTAGTTGTCCGAAAATCCTGGCTGTCTCCTCGATTACGCTCGAAACCGGGTGCATGGCACCGGCGCGCGGCCAGTTGCCAGGAAGACTGAAGTCGAAAGCGCCGTGCCTGGCACCTGAAGAGGCTAATTCGGATTTCCTTGAGGTTAGGGCGTCAGTGATTTCTGTTCGCAGAGCATTAAGGGCGACGCCCATTGCGGGCTTGTCCGCTGGCGCGACGTCCTTCATGAACTTCATGAACTCCGGCACCAGCCCATTCCGGCTTATGTACTTAATACGCAGCTCCTCTACCTTGGCGGCCGACTCGGCAGCTCCGATTTCCGCAAGAGCCTTGGCCTTCGCCTCATTGACTTCCTGAACTGATAAACTCATGCCTCTACATTGTCCCTTAGATAAAAACACCCCCACCGGTATGGCCGGTCACCTTTGCAAAACGTTTCCAATACTACTCCAAATACCTTGCTCAGGTCAAGTTTACAAAAATGATCTGTTGACTTTCAAATGCTAAAGAGAGATACTTTTCAACTGCAAAGGCGACTTATCAGGTTCGCGCCGGAGTGGTGTTCAGCCACCGGTACGGATCGATTGCCTTAGCCGGGGTTTCAAATGCCCCGGTGCAACTAAGAACAAAAGAAAGAGTTTCTGTCGTCACGTCGTTTACGCCGTGGCGAGCCCATGAACTCAACAACCACAGAAGCATCACAAACGCGAGTCGCGGGTTTCAGTATAACGCCATCTTACAAGATGACGGGCATGGCAAACCTCGGCGATGTCTTGAAAAAGACGCAGCGCATCAACGCGGGGCTCATCATGCCCGCGACAGGTTCCGGGGATTATGATGACGAGGCGATGACTTTCGTCGACATACACGATCCGGAGTCACCAGAGTTCAAAATACTTTGGCTGTTGTACAATACATCATTCCCAGAAGACGAGAGGCGCTCCCTGTTGGAGCATGAGCTGGTGATGGATGACCCACGGTTCCACTTTTCGGCGATTCGCCGCAAAGGCGTCACGGTCGGTCTCCTCGCTTACTGGTTGCTGCACGACATGTTCTTCATTGAGCATTTCGCCATATGCCCGGAGTTCCGCTCGGCTGGAATCGGCGGCAAGGTAATCGAGCAGTTGCAGTACTATGCAGACCGCAAGATCATCCTTGATGTCGAGCCAAAAAACGATTCAAAGGATACCTTCAGGCGCGTGCGTTTCTATGAAAAGCACGGCTTCAGGTATTGCCCCAAGCCAGTTGTGCTGCCGTCGTACTGGTTTGCGAAGCCAATCGCCTCGAATCTCATGGTCTGGTCGTCCAACAAGACGAATCTCACTCAGAGGAGGATAGTCGAAGACATTCGCAAGAGCATCTACAGCATGGAGTAGCAGAGGCAAAGGATGTGGGATGCGGCGGTTTCCCGCCGCATCCCCCTAAAACCAACACCCTGTGTCCTGGCGAGCAGGGGTGTGACATCGGTTCTTAGTTCCACACATGCAATAGTGTGGTTCGTGGTAGTGATTCCGGTGTCGGTTCGGCTCCGCGGCGCTTAGCAAGCATTTCCTCGTGGAGGAGCAGATGCTTTGCGCTCCTCTGGTCTTCTTTTACGACCGTGCACTTTCGTAGATCGCGAGGATGGCGCGGGCTGTTTCGGCGGCGCTTTCCAGGGTCACGCCCGGTTCGCGCCGGGTGCGCACGGCTTCGATGAAGTCCGCCAATTGCGCGCCGTGACCGGTGCCGTAGTATTTCTTGCCGACGGCGGCGGGTTTGGGTGCGACAGCCGCCTCAAGGCGTTCGCGAATCGATAACTCCAGCGATTTGTCCTTCATTTCTACGAATGACAGTTTGTCGTTGGTTATTTCAATGCCGCCTTCAGTGCCGAAGAAGGAAAGACGTGACAGCCAGTTGATGTTGCTTGCCGAAGTGGCCTCGATAGTCCCCACGGCGCCGTTTTCGAATTCGACTATTGCCGCCGCGCTGTCTTCGGTTTCAATTATCCCCTTGTGGGCCACGTTGCGAATGGCGGCGGTGATTTTCTCCGCCGGGCCCGCCTGCCACAGCAGTTGGTCGATGTAATGTATCGCCTGATTGATGAGCACGGAGCCGCCTTCGTGCTCCCATGTGCCGCGCCATTGGGCGCTTTTGTAGTATGCCCCGGTTCGCAGACAACGCAGACTGGCGCTGGCATTTAGCAGGCAACCGAGAATGTCCGAGGCGAGGAGTCCGCGCAACTCCACGTAAATCGGGTCGAACCTGTGCTGGAAGACGCCGCCGCAGACGCGCTCGGGGAACCGCTTCGCCGCGGCAAGCATGGCGTCGAGACTTTTGACGTTGTGGGCGAGGGGTTTTTCGCAGATCGCGTCTTTGCCGTGTTCGAGGGCGGATGCGAAAAGTTGCGAATGCGAGCCGTGGTCGGTGCATATGCTGACGGAATCCACGTCGCGCGCCGAGAAGACCTCGGCGGGATCCGAGGTCCATTTATGAACCTCGTATTTCTCCGCGAGCGCCTGGGCTCGTTCCGGGATGAGATCGCACATCCAGGTGATCTCGACGTCTTCGTTGTTTTTATAACATTCGGCGTGGAGGGGGCCTATCACCCCGCATCCAATAACGGCAACCCTCGTTTTTTGCATTTAGATATCGTTTTTAGGTAAAATCATTTTGGGTGAAAAATCATATTCCGAAGAAAGCCGGGACGTCTGCGACGGAATCAAGCACCGCGCAGTCGCATTCTGCGAGGCGCGAGCGCGACTGATAGCCGCTCGCCACGAGTATGCAGTTGCAGCCTGCGGCGTCGGCGACCTCTTTGTCGTGCGTCGTGTCGCCCACTAGCCACACCTCGCGCGGCGTTGCGTCGATGGATCTGAACAGGAGTCTTGCCATGTCCACCTTCGAACCCGCGCTCGGGTCTTCCGCTCCCACAACGGTTTTAAAAAACTGGCGGATCCCCGCGTCATTGAGCGCGGTCTCGAGAACGTCGCTCTGGCATGCGGAGAGGATCGACATGGGTATGCCCTCTGCGTCGAGGCGTGTCAGGGTTGGGACTGTGCCACTGAAGAGGCGTGTCGAGGAGTCGGAGGCGAACGCGCGTATGAACTGGCCGGCCATTTCGTCCCAGTTTTCATTCTCAAGCGAGAAGCCGAGTTCGCGGTAGTATTTCGAGACTGGGAAAGTGAACAACCCGCGGTGCTCCTCGATGGTCACCTGAGGCATGCCTCGTTGGCGGAGCAGCATGTTTATGCCGTTGACCGCGGCCTGGACGTCGTCCTGAAGCGTTCCATTCCAGTCCCAGACAATGTGCCGTGGCCGTGTCATAGATCGCTATCCAGCAGGATCGTATTGACGAGTCTGGCGCCTAGTTCGAAGGCGCGCTGGCAATCCTTGGGGAAAATTTCGCGGTGGCGTTTGATTTTCGCCTCTTTGTCGAACAATTCAGACTCGTACTTGCCGTAGTCCGGATACTGCAATGTGTCGGCGACTGTGAGCAATTCGCAGTGGCCGAAAGTGCGCGCCATCGTGTTGCGGGTGGTTTCGAAAATGCGATCGAATCCGAGTTTCTTGGCGCTTTCGCACGACGCCCCCATGGTGTAGATCAGCCCTGTCTTGATCTTGCGGGGGAATATGGAGAGCATGTCCTTGGAATATTTCAGGCACGGGAAGCAGAGGCGTTCAAGGAAGGCGCGTGTGGAGGCGGTTTCGCAAAGAAAATACAGGGGTGTCCCGACAATGATCGCGTCGGCGCGGCGGATGCGCGCGAGTACGGGCTCAAGTTCGTCGCGGACGATGCAGACCGCGTCTTGCTTGCGGTTGAGCGCCTTGCAGCCGAAGCAGCTTATGCAACCTGAGAAGCGCAACGAATACAGGTGCACCAATTCCGTGTCGGCACCAGCGGATTTCGCTCCCTCCAGGGCTTTCTCAAGTAGAGTGGCGGTGTTCCACTTGGCCATGCGCGGACTGCCGTTGATTGCCATTACCTTCATAGTGATGTCCCCCTGTTTCTACAGTCGGCAGGTGCGGATCTCTGTGACAACTATGCCCTTTGCTCCGAGATCCGAAAGCTTGTCTATGATAGAATTGAGACCATGCTTCTTGGTCATGGCCTTGATTGCCACCCAGGCGGGGTCGTTGAGTGGCGAGATCGTCGGCGCCTCAATTCCGGGCGTGAGTTTGGACGCCTCGGAGATCAGCTTGCGTTCGACATCGTACTCGATCATTGCGTATTCGCGCGCCAGTACGATGCCGTTGAGGCGTTTAAGAAAAGTAGCGACCTTCGGTTGCCGCGCGGTTTCTTCGGAGCGCGCGATGACGACCGCCTCGGAAGTCATAACTGGATCCCCGATGGTCTTCAGGCACGCCTCGCGGAGCGTCTGGCCGGAATCGACCACATCGGCTATGACGTCAGCCACGCCGAGACGTATGGTGAGTTCGACGGCGCCGTCCACCTGAACGATCTTGGCTTTGGCTTTGCGTTTTTTGAGATCCCGCTTGACGATATTTGCGTACGAGCATGCGATTCTGAGGCCGTCGAGCTTCTCGACTGTGATATTGCTATCGTTCGGGACGGCGTATCTGAAAGTGGAGCGTCCGAAACCGAGCTGCATGACCTCCACGGCGGGCGAATCGGCGTCGAGGTTTAGGTCGCGTCCCGTTATGCCGACGTCGATCACGCCCTGTGAGACGTAGACAGCTATGTCTCGCGGGCGCAGGAAGTCGAATTCCACGTCGTTTGCGCTGTCGATCACGCTGAGTTCGCGGCCTGTGCGGGTGCATCTGTAGCCGGCTTCCTTGACAAGTTCGACGGCGCCGTCCGAGAGCACGCCTTTATTTGGTAATGCGATTCTGATCATTTGTTTTCCGTCTTATAGGTACTTATAGACGTCTTCGAGGCTGATTCCCTTCGCGAGCATCATGACCTGCGCGTGATAGAGAAGCTGTGAGATTTCCTCCGCCGTACGCTCGTTCCCTTCGTATTCGGCGGCGATCCACACCTCTCCGGCTTCTTCGTTGAGCTTTTTGCCGATAAAGTGAACTCCCTTCTCCAATTCCTTGACTGTTCCGGAGTTGGGGTCGCCTTTTTCGGCTTTGGATTTCAGTTCGGCAAAAAGCTCTTCGAAGGTTTTCATTTGTCTAATTAGGGATTTGGGATCGATTATATGATGCCTTGGGCGGCTTCCTTGATAAGGGCCTTGCCGATGACGTCGCGCTGGATCTGGTTGGTTCCTTCGTATATCTGCGTGATTTTGGCGTCGCGCATCATCTTCTCGACGGGGTATTCTTTCATGTATCCGTATCCGCCTAGGACCTGCACGGCGTCGGTCGTCACCGACATCGCCACATCCGAAGCGTAGCACTTGGCCATTGCGGAGAACTTGCTTACGTCTTTCATGCCGCTGTCCATGAGGGCTGCGGTCCGGTAGACGAGCGCGCGCGCCGACTCAACCTTGATTGCCATGTCGGATAGCATGAAGAGGAGACCCTGGTTGGCGCTGATCGGCTTTCCGAATTGGTGGCGTTCGCGAGAGTACTTGACGGCGATTTCGAGCGCGCCGGTGGCGATGCCGAGGGCCTGGGCGGCGACGCTTGGGCGGGAGGCGTCGAGAGTCTTCATTGCCACGATGAAGCCGCGGCCTTCACCCATGATGACGTTGTCCTTGTGAACGCGGCAGTCCTGGAAGACGAGCTCTCTGGTCGCGGAGGCGCGTATGCCCATCTTGTTTTCTTTTTTACCGTACGTGAAGCCTTCGGCTCCGTCTTCCACTATGAAGAACGTGGAACCGCGCGTGCCTTTAGTCTTGTCTGTCATCGCGCAGATGGTGTAGATTTCTGCTTCGCCGCCGTTGGTGATCCACTGCTTCGTGCCGTTGAGTATGTAGTAATCGCCATCTTTGACGGCGGTGGTCTTGATGCCGGCGGCGTCTGAGCCGGCTCCAGCTTCAGTGAGGCCGAACGCCGCGAGGGCGCCCTCCGCGATGCGCGGCAGATACTTTTTCTTCTGCGTCTCGTCCGAGCATAGCAGAATTGGGAGCGTGCCCAGGCCGGTGCCGAAAAGGGCGAGGGCGATGCCCGCGTCGTATTTGCATAGCTCCTCGACAGCCACAACAAGATCCATCACGCTTCCGCCCAACCCGCCGTATTCCTCGGGGATGAAGACCTGGAAGAGACCCGCGTCGGCGAATTCCTTGACGATCTCGTGCGGGAACTCCTGAGTCTCGTCGTAATGCTCCCTGACTGGAACGATTTTCTCGAGGCCGATGCGCCGGCAAATGTCTTTGATGTCCTTTTGCATTTCGGTCAAACCGAAATCTGTGGGTGATTCCATGATGGTTATTCTCCAGAATTTTTTGATTTAAGGTAAAAGTTGGCGAAACTATAGCAGATTTCCCTTTTTTTTGAAACGGAAAAATGAGCATTGACGGCGGGGCCTCATTTAGTGTAAAACACACCTTGTTCAGGGATTGTGCTTTGTTTCTCAAATGTGCAGGCTCTGGGCGCCCCGCGCCGGGCTATTCCGGCGGTGCGATCGTACGCGGGCTGCATCCCGCCATCAACATCAAAAAAAGGGAACCATGAATACCAGGCTAATTCTTACCGTTGCCGCGACGGCGGCGTACATGACAACGTGGGCGGCGGGCGAGCCGAAACCAATCAAGGTGCTTACCGTGACAGGTGATTGGAAAAGCCAGGAATGGTATCAAGACGAGTGGATGGCAAAGCCGGGCCAGCCGAGCCACAAGCTCTACCGCGGCCGGTACATAGCGGCCGCAGTGGAAAAGGCCGCGCCCGGCAAATTCGAATTCACAGACATCACGAACTACGCCGGGCAGGAATACCTCGACGCCAACTACCTCGCGCAGTTCGACGTGGTGCTCATGGGCGACATTATGGGCTGGTCTCTTAACCCTCGTTTCTACGAGGCGGTTGAGGCCTACGTTAAAAACGGCGGCGGTCTCATTTACTGCGCCAGCTACAAGTGGAGTTGCGCGCTCATGCGCGACACCGCCTTCGGCGCCGTTTTGCCTGCGGACTTTCCCGTCGACGGCACCACGGGCGATTGGAAGAGCGCGCAGCTCACGGCCGACAACGATCCTTTCACACCGAAGGTGGCGGCAACCGGCCATCCCGCGATCAAGGGACTCGATTGGGCTTCGGTGCCGAAGATAGCGCGCAACATGCGCATGCTGCCCAAGGAGGGATCCACAGTGTTGCTCAAGTCGGCCTCGGATGCGCCGGCGCTTGTCGCATGGGAGCTGGGCAAAGGCAGAACGATGATGACAGGCGGCATATTCGCGAACGATGAAATGTCGGAGGATTTCGGCTCGTGGAAGGATTTCGGCAAGTTCTATGCCCAAGTGTTTTCCTGGCTGGGTGCGAATTCGGAGCGCAAACCCTTCTCGCTGCGCGCCGCCGCGGCAGACGTGTCCCTGGAAGTCGATTTCAACAAAACCCTCAACAGCGTCTCGCCCGGAATCTTTAGCGTGCATGGCCACGACTCCGCCGGCTTCCCGATTTCGGGGAAGGCGTATGATACTTTCATGGCTCTCAACCCGCGGGGAGGGCTCGCACGCTTCGACGCAGGCTATTCGGTCAAGGACGGCGTCTACGACTTCACCGGCGTCGACAAGCACCTAAACGAAATCAGACGTCTGGGCCTGCGCCCGATCGTCCTTTTTAGCGGTCTTAACAACGGTAACCACCGGGCATGGGCAGACGGCAGCAAGTGGCATGATCCATCAGCTAAGGCCATAGAGATTGTATGCGGGGAAGTCGGCGCGGTGCTCAAGCACGCGAACGGAAGCGGCGACGGCTACAAGAAGAACGTCGAGTATATCGAACTCATGAACGAGCCCGATGTCAACTACAAGACGGCGCCGGGCTTCGGCCGCCTAGTCAACGGGGTGGCGGACTACGTGCACTCCAACTTCCCCGGCGTGAAAGTGGGAGCTTTCGGTGCTTACGAAGTGCCTTACCTCAAGCCGTTCATTGACGCATGCGGTGCGAAGATCGATTGGATCTCCCGCCACCCGTACGGCTGGACCGGGGAGCGCGTCTTCCAGGTGCAGGACGAGTTCCAGGCATACGCAGCGGAAAAGGGCTACAACCAGATCGAGTTTATCGTCACCGAATGGGATTTCTGGATCCAGGGCCGCCAGAAGTTCGACTACATGATGAAAAGGTATTTCGAGGCGGTCAAGCGCGATAAGTTGATTGGCACATTGCATTACCGGCTCGGCATGTACAACGAGCCTATTTACCTCTTCGGCCTGATCTGGGGCGGCTGGGGCCAGAACCGCGGAGCGGGCGAGCCCAATACCCCGATGCACGACGCATACGATGCCTTATGGGTTTTCCGCGACTTCCGCGGAGAACGCGCGCATGTGAGTAAAAACTCGGAGGCGGCCGCCGTGCTGCCGCACGTGATGGCCGACGCGACGCGCTCTGGCGAAAAACTTAACACCGTGGTGTATTTCGACTGGGCATACGGACTCGTGGGTATTCCAGACACTGCCGCCGGCGTGAACTACAACAAGGTAAAGGTCGATATCAAGCTGAGCTTCCCTGCCGCTGGGCGCGACAGGAAACTATCTATATCCCAGGCGACGGGAGAGGGTTTCTCCGTCGTCAAGAAGGACATAGTGGTGGCGGCCGGCGCGACCTCGTACGAGAACGCATTTGAGCTGGCACCAGCCACGGCAGTGTCTGTGACGATGGAGTGACCTGCGCCTCCGTGCTTTCAACTGTATTTTGCCAGAAAACGAACAACTGGAGATGGATGACAATGAATCTTAAGAAAACGTTGAAAATGGCCACTATGGCGGCATGCGCGACAGTGTGCGCGACTGGTGCGAAGGGTGAGATCAAGGTTCTGCTCTGCACGGGCGACTACGGCATGTGGGCCCAGGATCGCGCAAAGGCGATCCAGGAAGAAGTCCAGAATGCCGCACCGGACGCCTGCTCGTTCGAAGTCGAGCAAGCGTACAACTTCGTTCGCAAACTAGAGGAGCCTGGTTACGCCCGGCGCTTCGACGTGATCGTGGCGGGCGACATCGCGCTCGGACAGATGACAACCCGCTCTCAGGAGGCACTCGTTGAATTCGTTGAAAACGGCGGAGGCTTTGTGTACGTCATCTGGGCGAAGTCGTCACTTGGCTTCAACGGCAGCCGGGAAGTAGAACCGCTGCCTCTAGTCGCGATTTTGCCTTATGAATTCCCGGACACCAGGGCAGCGCGAGACGACGCCTCTGCTATCGCCTACACAGATGGCGTCTTCAAAGGGCTGAATTTTTCCGGGACGCCGTTGCTCGCCCCAGACAAGGATGGCAAGGTGCCGGATCCTGTAATGCCGATGGCTCTAGAGCGGAAACACGGCAAGGGCAATGTGTTCGCGCTTTATGGCGTTTTCGGTTCTAGCTATCGCGGGATCTCTTACGCCAAGTATGAAAAGAATCCTGGTGGTTGGGATGAATGGCCGCAGGCTGGTGAATGCTGGGTGCGAATATTGAAGCACATGGCCAAAGACAGTCCGGTGTTGGGCGGCACACGAACCTCAACTGACGCAAAATACAAAGTTGTTCCTTGTGTCGCTGAAATTGCGGTCGATGCCACGAAGGCAATCGACGATGTGCGTGCGGCCAATTTCAGCATCGTGGCGCTGCAGCAGCTCTACAATGAAGACGGCGGCAATGGCGAGGCTGATTTTCTTGAGTTGAACCCCCTGGACTGGTTCGACCGCCGCACACAGGAGGTGCTTGGTAATACCGCTGGCAAATGGACAAACAAGCCAGCGCTCTTCCGCCATTACAATATCAAGGGCATTATAATGGCGGGCGCTTCGTACGGCAGCCACTCCAAATGGGATGAAGCCGCATGGGACAAGGAAGTAAAAAGCGCCGTCGACAGCGCAAAGCAGTATCCCGACATTCAGGCGTTCCTGCAGCCGGGCAACGAGCCGCACCCAAACCAGGGCTACTACGACTTCTACAATAAATATGCCGAGCGCGTCCTAAAGGAAGCGCCTGACCTCAAAGTCATAGGCCCAGGATACGCGTCTAACCTGTGGGGGCCCAGCGAAAAGGATATGATCGAGTTTATTGACGTCTGCGGCAAAAACACGGACGTCCTCAACTGGCACATCTACGCCCGCGCGCCCGACAGCGTTGTATCACAGGTGAAGCATTGGTCGAATTACGCTGACGGCAAACTCCGCGCCAAGGGACCCGCCGAGGTTATGTTCACTGAAGCCGACGCATGGAACACTCGCGAGAGCCAATACAACTACCTGCTCGATCGAGCTTTCACCTTCCTCCCAGAGCCTGAGATCATTGCCACGTATCAATATTGCATGAGGCCGCGTCACGAGGGTGGAACATACTGGTTCGGTGTGCTGCACACAAAGCCCGATAGCGAATTCGCGGCGAACTACAACGGATATTGGATTTTCCGCAACCTGCGCGGCAAGCTCGTCGAGACCAAGGCCGAGATAACCCCGGCAGCGGCTAACGCCAACTGCCACGTGCTCTCCTCCGTTTCGAAGGACGGCAAGACCGTCACCGTCGTGGCGCACTACGACACCGGCTACCTGGGGGTTGACGAAAAGTCACCCGCAGCCACGTTCAAGGTCAACGTAAAACTGCCCGAAGGTAAATACACCTTGGAGCGCAGCGATGGAGCTTGGAACAAACGCGAAGTCACCCAGATCCCGGGCGAAGTATCGGGCGAGTCGATTGCCGAGACGACCTTGGAGCCCTCCACCGCCGTGGCGTGGACTTGGCACCGCAAGTAGCCACCCCTCTCCTCACACAGTGCCACGCACACCAGTTTGGGCATGCGTGGGTGAATTGCCAAGCACCTCAAAACAGCATTGGCATGTAATTCCAAATATCGGATGACTTCAACATGAAAAAACAAGATGCGCGCAAATTGAGCCATGACAAAATTGCCGAGCTAATGATGGGTTGAGGGGAAGGTCGTGATGAAGGACGGAGGCGAACTGGTTCGGGCCTTTGCCAATCGACAATAAATTTGAGATTTAATTCGATGTTCATAGACATACATGTTCATGCGCGTTCTTTACCAGGGCCTACACGCGGGGGCAAGCAGGCTTTCGCCACACCTGAGCAGCTCCTTGGTCGTTTGGAACCGATTGGCGTGGAGCGGGCCGTACTGCTTCCGCTGATCAGCCCTGAAGTTTACGAGCCGCAATCAAGCCAGGAAATTGTCGAAATCTGCCGACTCTATCCAGATCGCTTTATACCGTTCTGCAACGTGGATCCTCGTGCGATAACCAACTCTTCAGACGCCCCGCTGGGGCACATTCTTGATTTCTACCGCGATCAGGGATGCAAGGGCATTGGCGAGGTCACTGCAAATCTCCCATTCAGCGATCCCATGGTGCGCAATCTATTCCACCATGTGGAGAGGGCAGGCTTCCCTCTGACATTTCACGTCGCGGCGCAGATCGGTGGAACTTACGGTCTATACGACGGACCAGGTCTGCCCCAGCTCGAGCAGAGCCTGGCGGATTTTCCCAAGCTCAACTTCTTGGCGCATTCCCAGACATTTTGGGCCGAGATTGGAAGATTGAGGGAACAAGGCGACCGCTATGGCTATCCTCGCTATCGGATAGATGCCGAGGGTGTTGTGCCCCGGCTTTTCCGGCAATATCCCAACCTCTATGGCGACCTCTCCGCAGGGAGCGGGTGCAATGCCCTTAAGCGCGACCCGGAATATGCCGTAAAGTTTCTGGAGGAATTTCAGGATCGCCTGCTGTTCGGTACCGACATTTGTGCGCCCGACACGCCGACACCTCTCGTTGATTTCCTGATAGAATTGCGTGATGGGGGGAGGATCAGCGGAGAAGTTTTCGAGAAAGTCGCCCGCGGCAATGCCATTCGGTTGTTGGACTTGTAAACCTCTTCCTCACGCGAAGCCGCGAACGGCGCGATGCGATGGCCCTTGCCACGTGGTGTTTTCGGGATCAACATGCCACGCCGATGCAAAGGAGTCTGGCACCATTTTGATTGAGTCTGGCACCATTGCAAAGGAGTCTGGCACCGTTAATTGCAATTGAGTCTGGCACCATTGCAAAGGAGTCTGGCGCCATTTTGATTGAGTCTGGCACCATTCCAAAGGAGTCTGGCGCCATTTTGATTGAGTCTGGCACCATTGCAAAGGAGTCTGGCACCGTTAATTGCAATTGAGTCTGGCACCATTGCAAAGGAGTCTGGC
>JALHHX010000183.1 GCA_022837245.1 Lentisphaerota bacterium | reverse complement strand
TCATCCACAGGCTTCGTGACCATGGGAACGAACGCCATCTCCGAACTCACCGTCGGGATTTCGGCGTTTTCGAGCGCTGTCGCCACTGTCTGATAGGCGTTTGGCTGCGTGAGAATCTCGTAGCCTTCCTCGTCTGCGATCATGTCATCGGCACCGGCTTCGAGCACAATCTCCATCAGCTTGTCCTCATCCGCAGCCGCCTTTTCAATGATGATCTGGCCTTTGCGTTCGAAATTTCGCGACACCGAGCCACGCGCGGCGAATTCCGAGCCGTTGCGCTTGAAAATGTGCCCTATTTCCGCCGCGGCCCTGTTTTTGTTGTCCGTCAGCACATTGACCACAAGGCCGATGCCGCCGGATGCGTAACCCTCGTAGGTTATCTCCTCAAGAGCCTCGCTGGCGAGTTCGCCCGTGCCCTTTTTGATAGCCTTGTCAATGTTGTCGTTCGGCATGTTGATGGACTTGGCCTTCTGCATAACCGTGCGCAGTGTCGGGTTCATCGCGGGGTCCCCGCCAGATTTCGCCGCAAGGGTTATTTCCTTTGCGAGCTTGCTGAACATCTTGCCGCGCTTTGCGTCCGCAGCGCCCTTCTTATGCTTGATTGTGGCCCATTTGCTATGACCGCTCATTTGTCTCTCCGTGTTTCCGGCGGCATCCCGCCGCCTTTTTCCATGTCGCCTTTATAGCACGACGTTTCTGTTCTGTTTAAAAATTCCCTCTTGCCGTCGGCAATGATTCCGCCTTGACCGCCGCCGCTCCGCCTCGCTCCATGTTGCAGCCCAACAGTGCATCATCCGACCCGTTGGCGCCGAACTCCTGCACCCATCCGTTCTCGAATCCCAGTTCCTCCAAACGATCCACCACCCTGCTGTACTCGTCGCGCGAAACTCCGCGATTCCAGCCTTCCGTCTCAAGCGCCTTATAGACCGGCGTGTACTGCGACATCAGGCTGACCGCCACCTCCGTGCCCACATTTGATTTTAGCCATTCAAGGTTGGCCACAGCCTCCGCCTCGCGACCCGGCAGCACCAGAATCCGCACGATGACACCGCTGCGCGCCACATCCGAGCCATCCACCACCAGCGGGCCGATCTCTTCGCAGCACCACTTCACGAACTCACGTGCTAACACGGGATAGTCCGGCGCTGACGACCCCTCGCCCGCAACAGCTGCTGAAGCGTACCTGAGATCCGTCAGAACCACGTCCAAAAGCCCCCGGTATCGCTTGACAACCTCAACACGTTCATAACCGCTGGTATTGTACACAAATGGGAGGGAAATTCCATCTTTTTCCACCAGGTCCGCCGCTTCCTGTATGAAAGGAAGCCAAGGGCCAGGCGTTACGAGATTCCAGTTGTGGCAACCGGCTTCTGCCAAATCGCGCAAAACCCTCTCCAGACCATCGACCCCCACCTCGTCACCGTCGCCCGACGCGCTCCACGGATAATTCTGGCAATAGAGGCAGCCCAGCGTGCAGTGCGAAAAAAAAACCGCCCCGGATCCGCTGGTGCCGGATAGTGGCGGTTCCTCCCCAAAATGCGGACCCCAGCGGAAAATTTTGACCTGATTCCCCGCACGGCAGTACCCGCGCGCACCTGCGAGCCTGTTGGCTCCGCACATGCGCGGGCATAGATCACATTTGAGGATTTCTTTCATCAGGGGGACGGTATGATTTTGTGGGCGAGATATAGGTTCGAGGTTGCTTCAGAATTCCGTAAAGACGCGCGCAAGTATGGCACAACATACGTGCGCTGGTCAAGACAATTACCTCGCAAGCTCCAGAGCAGGCGCTATTTCGTCGGCGAAACGCTTGTCGGAATGATAGAGCGCAAAGCCTTTTACGCCCATATCCGTGGCGGTGTTGATTTGATCTATCGTCGACTTGGCGTTGAGCGTTGCCTCGTACGAACTGACACCTATGCCGCAAACGATGCGGTTTTTGTCTGCTACGGCAAGTTGCTCTCGGAGGCGCATCCGCACCACCCCTGTGTCGGACGAGTAATTCATCGGAACGGCGTAGTCCACCCAGCCCTTTTTCAGCCAGAACGCCCAGTTCTGCCCGACGCTCGCGACGCATTGCGGATATTTACCGTAAACCGCGACTGAAAACGCCGTGCCCGGAGCGTCCTTTTTTATTCGTCCGGAGACGTGCTCTATCATGCCGTTCAAACGATCCGCGCGCCACTCTTCATACTTGCGGCGATCCACACCCTTGACCGCTACGTCCGCCGGCCAGTTTTTGACTTTTCTTCCCAGGTGTTTTTCGAACGACGCGCGGTCGGCCGTGCCGAGCGAGCACTCCTCATGGGGATACCGCACGTAGTCAAAATGTATCCCATCCATTCCCGTGTTGTTCGATATCCATACCGCTATGCGCGCCAGCTCATCGCGGTTTCGCCAATGTCCTGGGTCTGCCCATTCCACGACGCCGTCGCGAGAATCACGCAGCACCCTCCCCTGCTTGATGAACTCCGCCCTGGTGGCTTCCGGCATGTTCTCGGTCGACAGCGCAGGGATCCACGCGTGCACGCGTATGCCACGCGCATGGCAGGCCTTCACGGCCTCGGCAATCCCGCCACCACCGCCATTGCTTCCACCCCACTTCGCAAGCCCTGGCACTGGCACGTGGGCGATCCCAAGCTCCGCAGTCATGATGTAGACATCGGTAACCCCCGCTCGCGACATCAAATCGGCCGACTTCGGCCAATCGCCCGGGAACCGCCCCTCGGGGGAGCGTTCCCACACCGCCACGACCCCCCCACCTCCACCAAGTCCAGAGGCGGAGGCGTATGCCAGCAAAGCCTCCTCTTCCATGGCCCAGAGTTTGGACATCGAAGCACCGAAAAGCCCTTTGTCGAAATCCGCCTGCTTTTCGGCTTCGAGCCTGTCCAGAGCCTGAAGACGCTTCTCCAAAGCCGTCTTTTTGCTTTCTGGCGCGGTCTTGCGCAAACGGCGCTTGGCATCGGATAGAGACGACGCGTCAATCTTCTTCCATATCTCCACATCCTGCCTCTTCGCAGCATTCCGCCACACCTCCGGCACGCAGTCGGCGCTAAGCGAGACCAGAAACCGCCTGCGAACCGAGGCATCCCCCGTGTCCATCATAATCCGGCTTATCCAGTAACCGTGCGCAGACTTTAAAACTACTGGCGGCCCGGCCTTGCCGGACGCATATTCCCAGTTCGCCAGCACGGACGAAGTCTTCGCCTCCGGACGTACCTGCCAGTACGTGGGCGCCTGCTCAGCCATAGACTCAGGCGCATGGAGCGGCCTCTTTTTTCCAAACCTGTATCTGGCCCAACGCTCGGCGCCGGACTTCGTCGGCTCTGGCGCTGTCATCCCCATCAGCTTGGCAAACGCAGGCGAGGTGGAGTAATGGACAATCACCTTTCCGCCAGACGCGATGAATTTCTCGATTGTCCCAATCTGCATCGCAGATGGCGATTCCAAGTACACGAGATGCGCCAGCTTGCATGGCGGTGCGAGCGCCTCGGACAAGTCTTTGTCAGAATAAGTTTTGCTGGTGACGCCACCTTCGTCCAATGTTCGCGCCACGCTGCGCGCCCGGCTGAAAGCGTACTGCGCGTCTGCCTGAGCCAGAAGCGACGTCTGCCCGTAAACCACCGACACAATCCGCTCCGGCTCTGCCGACACTGCCGACGCCCCCGCCAACGCTGCCATCAAAATCCCTATAGCCAGTCTATTCCCCATGTCTGAGCCCACTCTCCAGTTTATCAACCACTATCCCACAATAAATAAAACCTATTGTACCGATGCAACTCTTTTGCGTCAACGGGAGGAGATTGTGGACTTGCCCCGGATTTTCCTGCGTTCGCCTCTCCCCGTCAAAATCGAAGCACATTTGCGCAGAACCGGCCGGCTGGTCCAATGTCCGTTCTATGCGGCCGGGCTT
>JALHHX010000182.1 GCA_022837245.1 Lentisphaerota bacterium | reverse complement strand
GTAGTCCGGGTTGCCCGCTGATCGTGGAAGGGCTGTCGCACGACCCATGAACAATACGAGAACTCAACACTCACAAGTTACAGCGAAGTTCTAATATAAATCAGCTTCCAGCTCAAAGTGGAGAAGGCGCCGCAGTGTCAAACTGCGGCGTTTTTTTGAATCACGGTGTCTTCAGCTACAGGCAGGAGGTTTGGGTAGTCGAGCGTGTAGTGCAGGCCACGGCTTTCTTTGCGGCGCTGCGCCGACTGCACAATAAGGTAGGCTGCATCGGCGATGTTGCGCAGCTCGAGTGTTTCAAGCGTTACCAAGTAGTCGAAGTAATATTGGTGGATTTCGCGCCGGATGTTGGCGATGCGCGTCAAGGCGCGGTCGAGGCGCTTGTCAGTGCGCACGATGCCGACGTAGTCCCACATGCAGGTACGGACTTCGTCCCAGTTGTGCGAGACTACGACTTTTTCGTCGCTCGGCACGGCGTCGCCATACACCCATGCGGGGATTTCAATCTCGGAGATGTCTGCCTTGCGTGGATGCGCTGCGATCCATTCGGCGGCGTTGTGAGCGCAGACAGCCGCTTCAAGAAGCGAGTTGCTGGCGAGGCGGTTGGCGCCGTGCAGCCCAGTGCTGGCCGTCTCTCCGATGGCGAGCAGCCCGGGGATGTTGGTGAGTCCTTCAACCGTGGTCTTGACACCACCGCAGCAATAGTGCGCCGCAGGGACGACGGGGATAAGATCCGTGGCCATGTCTATGCCGAAGGATTTGCATTTGGCGTAGATGTTGGGGAAGCGTTTGAGAAGGAATTCCTTTCCCTTGCGCCGGATATCGAGATACACGCATTCGATGCCGTGCGTCTTCATTTCGTGGTCGATGGCGCGGGCCACTATATCGCGCGGCGCCAATGGACCGCGTTTGTCGTAGCGCCCCATGAAGGGCCGGCCTTCGGCATCCACCAGCTCCGCGCCCTCGCCGCGCACGGCTTCGCTTATGAGGAAGTTTTTTGCATCGGGGTGGTAGAGACACGTCGGGTGGAACTGGATGAATTCCATGTTCCGGATTTCAGCCCCCGCGCGCCATGCGATTGCGATGCCTCCTGCGGTTGCGACGTCCGGATTTGTCGTGTAACGGTATACTTTGCCGGCGCCGCCAGTAGCGAGAATGGTGTAAGGCGCATGGACGGCGAAAATTTCGCCCGATTTCGTGTCGAGCATGTAGCACCCGACGCAGGAGGTTTTGCCTTTGATGTCGCGAGTGACGAGGTCGATCGCCATCGTGTTCTCCATAAGGGTGATCTTCTTGTTCTTTGCGACGTTTTTCAGCAGCACTTCCTCCACGTGCCGCCCCGTTATGTCGCCGGCGTGTAGAATGCGGCGTTTGGAGTGGCCTCCCTCGCGGCCGAGGTCCAGCTCGCCGTTGAGGGTGTCGGTGCGCTCCGTGAACTTCATGCCGATGTCGCGCAGTTCCTGGATACGCGCAGGCGCGGCGCTCACGATGCCGCGCACGACGTCCTCGTCGCACAAGCCGGCACCGGCGTCGAGAGTGTCGGCGATGTGCATCTCGAATGAGTCGTCTTCCAGCATGACGCAGGCGATGCCGCCTTGCGCGTAGTTGGTGTTAGCCTCCCACTTCTCTTTTTTCGTCACCATGAGCACATCGCCATGCTTCGACAGGTTGCGCGCGGCGGAGAGCCCCGCCATGCCGCTTCCAACCACCAGAAAATCGCATTCAACAACTCTCATTTTGTCTCTTCCTTCCATCCTTGGTCCGCCGGAGATAGTTCGCCGGATGTTTCCATCTCGTTTAGAATCTGCTCTGCTGGCGTAAAGTGTTTCTTTGTCTTGTTGCATCTCGCGCACGCTGGCACAACGTTGCTTTTCACGGATTTACCACCACGCGCAACCGGTATCACATGGTCCATGGTCAGCTCTTCCGGATTGAACGCGCCGCCGCAGTAGTGGCACTTGCCTTCGGCCAGGCGCGCTTTCCACCACGGGCTATTGCGCAGTTCGCGCGCTTTTTCGCGCTCGCGCGCCACGTGGGCGTTGTCTTTGCGGATATCGACCCAGTCTTTGTGGCTGTCAATCCGGTTCTTTTCCATGGCTCTTCTAGGCTTCCGGGGGCGGGGGAGGGGGCGTGGCGTAGAACGCATCCTTCAGGTATATCAGCCCGAAAACGATGAAAACCACGCCGGCGATGATCTTGATTGTCTTGGGGGGCACGAATTTGGTGATCTGGCAGCCGAAGTAAACGGCTATGGCCGAGGAGAGAGCCAGCGCGAGCGACGAGGCAAGGAATATCCACAGGCGGCTCGCAGGGGCGGTCGATGCGAATCCCATGCAGGTGAGCTGGGTTTTGTCGCCAAGCTCCGCGACGAAAACTGTTCCGAAGGTTTTTAGGAATATAGACAGCATTGGTTATGTGTAAGATGGGTTGTTGTTGTTTTCTGAGATTTGTTTCACCAGTTCCTTGAGGTTCTGGGCGGATTCGCGCGTGCATACAAGCGTGGCGTCGGCCGTGTGCACCACCACGAGGTTTTCGGCACCCATGACGGCCACTAGATGTCCGTCGACGTCGTTCACGATTGTGTTGCCTTTGGACGTGAGGATCTCCGCCTTGCCGTGCGTGGCGTTGCCGTCGCCGTCATTGGCAAAATGCACTGCGGCGGAAACCCAAGTCCCCACATCGTCCCATCCGAAGGAGCCGCGCGCGGCTATGATGTTGCGTGCCTTTTCCATTACGGCGTAGTCGATCGAAATCTTGTCGAGCTTGGTGTATTCCTCAAGCAATGCGGCGTCGAAATCATCTTTGTCGAATTTGGTCTCCATGCGTTCGGCCATTTCGAGGAGTTGGGGCCGGAATTCGCGCAGCGAGTCCTTGAAAGTGGCGACACTCCAAATGAACATGCCGGAATTCCAGTAGTGGCGTCCTGAGGCCACGTACTGCTTGGCAGTCTCTAAATCTGGTTTTTCCACAAAACGTTTGACGCGGATGAATTCCGTGGGAGTGCCGGTCTGCAGTGGTTTTTCTGCCTCTACGTAGCCGTATCCTTTTGATGGAAAAGTCGGGACAATACCTATTAGACTTATTGCGCTTTCGCGCGCGGCGATGTCGGATGCGTCTGACAGCGTCTGGCGGAATACCTGCACGTTCTCGATCAGGTGGTCGGCGGTCAGTACGGCCATTGTGGCGGAGTCTCCACTCTTCCACGAAGTCCACGCCATGCCAAGCGCGCATGCGGCGGCGGTGTCGCGCCCGAACGGTTCGCCGATGATGTTCTCCGGGGGGAGCATAGGGAGCGCTTCGCGCGAGACGCCGATAAGATCGGCAGACGTGATGACAAGGATGTGGTCGGGTGCAACGAGCCCTTCGAGGCGCTCCACGGCGATTGTGATCAGAGGCTTGCCCCCAAAGATAGATACAAACTGTTTGGGGCGGGTCTTGCGGCTCAAAGGCCAGAATCTTTCGCCTCTTCCACCTGCCATTATGACTGCGTATAGGTTCTTTTTTTCTGCCATCTTAAGTCGTTATATTGTGATAATTGAAGGGGACCACTCGTGGGCGCCCAGTTTTGTGTAGTAAATGCGTAACTGCTTTGAAAGTGAAGAGTTTATCTCATGCGTAGTTACTTTGCCACAAAAAAATGGGCTAATTCGGCTCTTGAAGAGGCTCTGCGGCAATGTTAGAATACCTTTCTAATTTTAAAATAAGAGTTAAACGGAAAATGAAGTTAATCGTGCAAAGAGTCTCGGAAGCATCCGTGACGGTCGCCGGCGTCGTTAAAGGTGCCATCGGCGGAGGTTACATGGTGCTTGTGGGATGCCGCTTTGACGATTCGCGGCGCGATGCAGACTACCTTGCCCGGCGCCTCGCCGGGTTGCGCGTGTTCAACGACGCCGAGGGCAAGATGAACCTCTCAATAGAACAGACAGGCGGTTCA
>JALHHX010000181.1 GCA_022837245.1 Lentisphaerota bacterium | reverse complement strand
CTCTGCCACCATGCGGCGGGAGGGCCGGGATGCCACCTTTGCGGTTATGTAATCTTGCAGAATAATTCGGGATTACAATGGTTGTGGCACAGTCATGACTCTGCCACCATGCGGCGGGAGGGCCGGGATGCCACCTTTGCGGTTATGTAATCTTGCAGAATAATTCGAGATTACAATGGTTGTGGCACAGTCATGACTCTGCCACCATGCGGCGGGACGGCCGGGATGCCACCTTTGCGGTTATGTAATCTTGCAGAATAATTCGAGATTACAATGGTTGTGGCACAGTCATGACTCTGCCACCATGCGGTTCCGATGCGAAAGCGCCCTCCAGCGCGTGGGCACTGAAGGGCGACAGATGAACAACAGCCTCGATTGTCATTCGAGTTCTATGAGGAAAAGGTTCGCCACGGGCAAGAGCTTGAAGTTGTCCACTGGAACATCGACGTTGTTGATTAGGTCGGTGATGCGCTTGATTTTGGTTTTGGTTTCTAGCCGGACTGGTGTGATGATGTTGCCATCGCCATACGTCTCGCCGATCGCCGCCAGCACGTAGCCGCCGTCCACCTTCGCGCAACGCACGTCCAGGCCTTTCACGGGGGTGGGCGCGGGCACGTCTTTCAGGACAAGCCTGACCGGGTCGTGCAGATCTAGGTCGGCCATCGCCTGCTCGAACACGCGCGTGTAGAGGTCGCGCAGCGCGCCGCCATCGATTTCGCCCTTGTCGTTTAGCGGCGGCATAATCGCGATCACGCGTCCTTTGCCGACTGCTTTAGAGACTGCGCCGGTGACTGCGTAGTCATCCCAGCCCCATGCTGACATAAGTTCGCTTGTGTCGCGTGGATCGTTGTATTTCGTGCGCGCGAAGCTGTTGGTGAGCATAATGGCAGTACCGCCATTGTTGACGTAGTCGAGCACCCCCTTGTAGGTGGAGTCGTTGACGTATGTTGTTTCACACGCGATTACCAGGTCGAACTTCGACAGCTCGCCTCGGGCGATTGCCTTCTCCGTGGCATAGTGCGGCTGCACCCCTAGTTCATACTGTGGTGGCGCGATCTGGTATCGGAATCTGTCGATAATGCCCCAGCTGCGGTCTGCGACGATGTCGGGATAGACAGTGGCGATTTTGCGTTCTTTCTGATTGAGCGCGAAAATGTACGGGTCGAACAGGCGTTGCACATCCATTCCAGAGAACGAGAGGGCACGCATCGACTGCGCACTGCCGATAGTGTTGGAGAACCTGTGGTTCGGGTGCCAGCACCACCAGTTGCCGTCCGCGAGGCCGTGGATCGCGAGCTTCCATGGAACCACTGCGACAGTGGCCCAGTCGCGGTACCAGATGTGGATCTCGGTGTTTACGAGCGGCTTGTTGGGGTATACCGAGCGGCAGAGATCCAGGAAAACCAAGTCGCGCTCGCCGCAGTTGCCGTCGTGGCCGGAGATGTCGTAGAAAGACTGTAGCCTCTCGATGTCGAACGACGCCGTGGTCATGGACATGAACTTGGCATGTGTCGGGCGGCTTGGGTCGAATGTTTTTGCCGCCTTATTAAGGAAGCTGAAGAAATCCGCGTGCAGATCCTGCATGAACATCTGGAAATCCACCCATGGGGCGTGGTTGCCGGTTTCGCGGTCGAGGCCGCGCGGAAGCTGTATGTCCTCGAAGCTCTTGAAATTGCTGCCCCAGCGCTTGTTCAGTTCCTCTATGGTGACGTACTTCTTCTTGGCGTACTGGTCGATGAAGTCGCGGCGCGTCATCTCGGAGAAGTTGCGGTAGTCAGGCTCGTTCCAAAGCCAGAAGCTCCGGACAACCGGAAACGGCTTGAAGAACTCGATCCTTTGCTTGATGCGGCTTACTATTTCAGCGCGCGGTATCGGGTGCTGAATGATGAATGCAAGGAAGTTGTTTGGATCCACGTTGGCGATTTCCGGATAAACTTTTTTGAGGTCTTCCATGCTGGAATCATCGATGGCTATATTAACAAGCATGCCGTTGGTGTAGCAATCGTTGAGGTAGTTGGTGGCTGCGGACGCGTTCCTTTTGTAGTCTATCTCAGGGCTGATGGAGTTCGCACCTAGTCTCCAGGCGTACGGGAGATCGCCGCGCATGAACCAGAAAGTGCATGGGCCCCAGAGCCAGACTGGTTTGCCCTTGTGGTTGTAGAAGCCGTCCTTGAACGTCAGCTCGTTTGCCTTGAACTGTGGTGGCATTTTGAGTTGCTTGGAGGGGTCTTTGAGGATCGTTTCCATGTACTCTTTGTGCTTTGGGAACAGCTCATTGAGGTATTCCGTGTTGGCGATCACGAGGCGTGGGAAGCTACGCAGGTCGCCACGGCAACGCCCGATGAAGAACTCGTGCAGCGCGACCATGGCCTCGGGATAAGCGGTGTCGAGGCCTTTGGCTTTGACTTGTTCGCAAAGGTTAGAAAGGACTAGTGTCTGATCAACGAGGCGCGATATCAAGGCTTCTAGTTCAGCTACAGGCTGGATCCGAAGCAAGTCGCCATACGCTGGAGCGCTCACATGTATCGTCTTCGGCTCCTGACCTTCTACGAGCAGCCGACCGGCCAGCGCGACGCTGCGTTTACCAAGCTTTTCGGAATGCACAGCGATGTTTGAAACCGTCTTGCCCGGCGGCAGAGCCAGATTGCTTGTGGAAAGCGCGGTTTCTGGAACCGCGGCGTCGAAAAGTTCAAGCACTCCCTTGACTTCGGCATTGGAGTTGTTGTGGAATGTGAATGCCGGGCTTATGTTCTCGTTCACGAATTCAAACGATGGCAGCATGGCGTACGCCGCGATGTCTTTGCGGTCCGCGCGCGGGGAAAACGTGAGGACGGGGAAATGGTAGCCGCTGTAGGCGCCGTAAAGTCCGGGTGCCCAGCCTATCGCACCGCCGCCCGCTTCGCCGTCATTGTCGTGGACTATGACGTTGAATTTAAGCGGAGAATAGGTTGTCGGGACGTATGGTGTCAGCATCCTCCACGGGAAGGCTGCCTCGAAATAAGTTACGGAGCCTTCGCCCGACTTCTCGCGCTTTGCCATGGAGAATATTTTGCCCGTTTCGGCATCTGCGGGCCCGCTCTCAACGAAACGTCTGCGCTCGTCCTCGGTTCCGAACGCGTTGTTTATCATCGACTCGTCTAGACGTTCCTGCCTGTGCAGGAAGCGCGTCCCGATTTTACCGTCTTCCGCGACGTTGAACACCAGATGAACATCGTCGGCTCCGTATGCCCTGCCAACGTCCAGC
Source organism: Lentisphaerota bacterium (assembly GCA_022837245.1). Classification (GTDB taxonomy): domain Bacteria; phylum Verrucomicrobiota; class Kiritimatiellia; order RFP12; family UBA3636; genus JAAZFF01. The sequence continues at coordinate 772 of JALHHX010000181.1, read as the reverse complement.
CAGCCTATTAGCAACTGGCGGTTGGGGTCGGCAAAAGCCACTTCCACGCGGTTCGGCGCAGGTCCCTTGTCGTCCTTGATCTCCATTCCAATGTAGAAGCTTTCGTCATCGGCGCCGAGATACATCTGCGAGGATAGGTTCGCCTCGTTCTTATACTCGCCGTTCCATGTAACGTAACCGGGGCCGCCGATTTTGATCGGTTTCACTCCGTTGGCGCGCCAGTCGGAGAGATCCCCGTCGATTTTGATCCTAGTCTTGACGGATGTTACGGCGGCCGTTGTCCCGTTGAACTGGATGAAGTGGACGGCGTTCTGCGACTTCAACCTTATATCTCCATCGATCGCCTCCGCGCGCTTTTCAAGCTCGCTTTGTTCCACGGCGTGGGCAGTGGGCATTGATATGTGTAGAAACATCGCCGCCATGGCGCAAAGCGCGGCGGAACTTTGGCTCGAGAACCATTTAGAAAACAGTTTTGAGTTCATTTTCTTATCTTTTTCCCTTTGAATTTCTTAAGAACATTGCATGCTCAATTGAATCTAGGATATAAAATCCTCCATTTGCCAACCATGTTAACAGAACGCTTGCCATTAAGCCAGATTAAAAAGCTGAATTCGCAAATTAAACGCATCCCCCTGGGAGGCGTTTAATTTGCGAATTCAGCGCGCGGTTTTAGAAGGGTGCATCGTGATTTTTATGCATGATCCAAATAAGGCATTGCGTTTCCGTTGCCGTATGCGCTAGAATGCTAGACATCAACCACCACCCAAGGGAA
>JALHHX010000180.1 GCA_022837245.1 Lentisphaerota bacterium | reverse complement strand
CGAGCTTCTCGCAGAACGTGCTGCAGCATTCCCGTGAAGTCAGCGCTCTCTGCGGCATGTTAGCGTCGGAAATAGGGCTTGATCCGGAGATCGCCTGCCGGGTTGGCCTCTTGCACGACATCGGCAAGGCCATGGATCACGAGGTGGAGGGGCCGCACGCCGCCATAGGTTCTGATTTCCTCAGGAAGTGCGGCGAATCGCAGGAGGTGGTGGATGGCGTGGCCGGGCACCATGGGGAGGTTGAGAACGTCTCAGCCTACGGCGTTCTGGCTTCGGTGGCGGACGCCATCTCCAGCACCCGGCCGGGGGCCCGCTCAGAAAACACGCACATATACCTCAACCGCATCGCCAAGCTCGAGAAACTAGCGAGCTCGTTCAAGGGCGTCTCCAAGGCCTATGCTATACAGGCGGGCAGGGATCTGCGCGTGATTGTGGATCCGACGGAAATTTCCGACAACGACGCCGTAGTGCTCGCACGCGACATCAGCCGGAAAATCGAGGACGAGCTCCAGTACCCCGGACAGGTGCGCGTTTCCGTGATAAGGGAAACGCGCAGCATCGAGTACGCCCACTGACGCTTTTCTGGACATCCCCACAGGATAATGATACCATACACAGTGTTTTTAAGACCTTCTCCGTAGAGGAATCCCAATGGATTATTCATCAAAAGCCAAACTGAGTGCGGCGGCCGTGCTTCTGCTGTGCGTCACGTTGCTGTTCTTCGCCAATGCCTGCAGCCGTGAAACTTCGCCTGAGGCGATCAGCCGCGGCCAAGCGGCCCTGCGCAACGGCAAATATACCGAGGCGGCGGCGCACCTCAAGCGCGCCGCGAAACTCAACAGCAAAAACGACGTCGTGCACTACAATCTGGGCATGGCCTATCTCCTTGTCGGCGAGTACAAGGCCGCGGCAAAAGCTTTTGAAAAGTCTGAGGAACTCTGCACCGACGGCGGCACTTCCGCCCTTGAAGGGCTAGCCGAGGCATACAGGCAGATGGGCGATTACGGGAAGGCGCAAAACACCATCAGCCGCGCGTTCGGCAAGGTCAACCGCAAAGCGCACCTAGTGGCGGCATACGCCGTCTGCGAGATGGAGCAGGGCAATTACGCGAATGCGGAGAAATTGCTTTCAGAGGCTCTCACGACCGACCCGAACGATCCCGTCGCGCTGTTCAACATGGCCGCCTTCAAAAACAAACCGCAATCCAACGAACCGCAGGAAGCTGCGAAGTATTATGTGGACTTTCTGATTGTGGCCGACAAGCCCGATCTTGCGAGGGAGCGCGGACGCGCCGTGGACGCCATAAAGGAAATCAACGACGGGCGCTCCTACGAAGTGCAGGACGCGATAGACATGCGTATGTTGGAGGCGGAGTCTATCAAGGATCCTGGGAGTGCTGCCGCCGTGATCGCGGTCGCCTATGGAATAGACCGGTCCAACCCGCACACGTTATGGAGCCTGGCACGGAAGCTGGACGAGGCAAACAAGCCACGCGAAGCAAAGAGGATGCGGCAGCTTTTCTCCGAAGTTTTCCCATACGACGAACGGGCGCAGCGACCTTAATCCAACCAAAGTACGAATAAACGGATGAACACCATTGTTTTAGCCAATGCCGTAAGCGCCGCGAATGTGGTGGATGTGGCGGTGTTGATATTGCTTTTCATTTTCTGCATCGGCGGTACAATGCGCGGCCTTGCTGGCGAACTGGCGCGCCTGCTTGGTCTCTCGACGTCTGTGGCTGCCGGAATCTTGTTTTACCCGGTCGCGCGCGAGCACCTGGTCCCCGGAGACGAGATGTCGTGGGCGGTGCTTGCCGCCGCAGGCGCGGTTGTCGTCGCCGCCATCATCGGCACGGCAGTTTATTGGGTCGTGCGCAAATTCCTCAAAGTCATAATAGGCCAGCCGGCGGATTCAATAATAGGCGGTGTTTTCGCCACGATGACGACGGCGATCGTCCTTCTGATAGCGCTCTTTTTCGTCTACTCTGTACCGCATGAAAAGCTGCACACGACACTCTACGAGGAATCCATTTCTGGACGACTCTCGGAACCAATAATCGAATACGTGCGGGGAAAAATGGACGTCCAGCAATAGGAAGAAGTCCGGGAGTAAAACTACAGCATATATGAACGTAACGTGGTACTACGCCGTAGACGGCGAACGCACCGGCCCCGTCTCTTGGGATGCGGTGAGAAGGGCCGTTGAAGAAAAAATAATAGGACCAGACGATTTCGTATGGTCTCCTGCCTTTGGCACGGAATGGCGCAAAGCCTCAACCCTCGAAGGGCTCTTCCCGCTGGAGAAGAAGAAGGAGGAGGTTCCTCTCGAAGGCGCGTTTGGCAACGCTGAAAGCGGTGAATTCCCAGAGTCGGATGGAGCTTCGGAATCGCCGCGGCCGGTGCCGAAGTCGATAGCCGAGCTGATGGAAGATATGCCACCCGAATTGGCTGAAAGGCTCAAGTCGCGCATTCCCAGATCGCCTTTCACCCCGCCGCAGGCCACTGCCGACGGTTCCCCGCCGCCGCCTGAACCTATTGTGTGCCTCAAATCGCTCTTCCGCGGATGGCAAAACACCGTCACAATCCTTTTCTCGGAATTCTCTTTTCGACGCTGGTTCATAATGGCTGTCTGCGTTATGTTGACAATGGTTTCCATGCCGAATCCAGTCACATGGCTCACTTCGCTCGCAGCATCGGGCAAACCCACGCGCCAAACCTCCGAGATGGGCCTCGACGAGGTCATGACCAGCGGAGTGTTCGGGATCGTCGCCAAGTTGCAGTCCATGCCAGACGAGGAACGAGCCGGCCTGACGAATGAAGAAAAGAAAGAAATGTTCGTCACTGCAATGCGCGATACCGCCATCGGCATACGCGATTGGGCCGCCGGATCCTCCGCAGTGTACGTTGACGCCACGGAAGTCGATTACGCCGCCAAACAGGCGCAAGCTAAAAGTGAACGGACTAAATTGATCTTCATGGCGATACTCCTTTACGTGCTTATGGTTTCGATCAACACATGGTTCGCGGCGCGCGGGCATTCCATGTTGCTGATTCGAGTGTATGCCCCAGACTCGTTCGCCATCTCGTCGTGGATCGGTGCGCAGCGCCCATCCATGCAGTTGTTCCGAGGCATGCTGATCCTCAAACTCGCATCAGCGGCTATATTCTGCATGGTTTTCGTAAATGCGGTCTCCACGCTCGCGTCGATTTCCGCAGGCTCGCCGGAGCTGTACCTTGCCGCCACGCGCCACAGCTTCGCGCTGATGGCCATTCCCCTCATAGACCGGATGCTCGGCGGATACATTGCCGATTTTGTCACGCCACATGTTGTTCTCGAAGGCAAGAGTTTTCTGTCGGCATTCGCCTCTGCCTTCAGCTACATCGGGTTCTGGATTTTCCGCTACGTTTTTCTCTTGTTCTTGGCTTACCTGTTGTTCGGCACGACGATCTTTTTCATTGGCATGCTTTTTGGAATGAGTACTCTCATGGCAATGTTGCTGGTTGTCTCAATGCCGTTCCTGGCTGCCATGTTGATGCTGCCTCTTCACCTGCTGCGTAGACTCTGGACGCTCGACATGGTATTCCGCAAGCGCCCAGACTTGCGCGTTGCCGTCCCGAAACCAAACATCATCCAGATACCCAGATGAGCCCTGCTAAACCAAGGAGCGCGGCGGAATCGGGATGGACGGACTACGACGCCGTCGCCGTAGTCACATTCGCAATGCTGATGGCCTCAGGCGGTGTGGTGGCCAACATATCGGGACGCGGCTCGGGTGCCGGCTCCTTGGTGGCATACGCCACCGGCATCACCGGGATCGACCCCATCAAGTACAACCTCCTCTTCGAGCGCTTCCTCAACCCCGAGCGGGTGAGCATGCCCGACTTCGACATCGACTTCTGCTTCGAAGGGCGGCAGGATGTCATCAACTACGTAACCGAGAAGTATGGCGTGGCCCGCGTCGCCCAGATCGCCACCTTCGGGACGCTGAAGGCCAAGGCGGTCGTCAAGGACGTCGCCCG
>JALHHX010000014.1 GCA_022837245.1 Lentisphaerota bacterium | reverse complement strand
CGCTTTCATCATGCATACGTCAACGCCATGGTTACCGCCCGTGGCGGTTGTGATTTCGAGAAGCGTGATCTCGACCGCAGGACGCGCCAGCCGAGATCCGCCTGAGGGGCCACGCACGGTTTCCAGTATGCCGGCATGCACCAGCTGCTGCACAACCTTCGCGGAATGGGCATGCGAAAAGCCCAGCTCACCGGCGATTGTTTTGGTTGAGAAGTACTCACCTTCGCAATGGGCAATCCATGTGCAAAGATGTATTGCGATGGAATTGGCTTCTGATATGTTGATTAAACCTAGTGGCATGGGAAAATCCTTTTTGTCTTCGAATGCGCATTAGAGTACCACAATGCCGAATATCATGCAAACACTTTTTTTCACGTTCCGGTTTTTTTATCTCCGCACGGGACGGAAGATCCCGAAAACGAATATTAGGACGAGCGCCCCGACCGTGGCTGTGATAATTTGCCCGATCCATTCGCCCCCCACTGAAAAGCCAAGCAGATCGAATATCCAGGCGCCCAGATACGACCCAATGATGCCTGCAAACAAATTGCCGATGAGCCCGAGCCCGCGCCCCTTCAGTATCCTGCCGGCAAGCCATCCCGAGGCGCCTCCGATCAGCAAAAACACGACAATTTTTACAATTAATTCCGTATCCATATATTACTCCTCCCCCCCTTGTTGTTTACGCAGCATGATAGTCAACGCCGCCAGATTATACATTAAGTTTCACGTCTCCCGCAAGGATCCGATGCAGGGCTCCGTCTCCTGCCAGCACCAGAAGGCGTCCTTCTGCGTCCGCGCCGGCCTCCGTTCCGTTGACCTCCGGGCCGCCTGCCTGAGTTACGCGGATCCCCGCGCCGCGGAGCGCGTCGAGTGCGTTCCATGCCGCCACCACCTCGCGCGCTCCGCCGCTCTCAAGCACACGCGTCCAATGGCGTGTGCGCTCGATCCATTTGGAAAGAATCTCCTCGCGCTCGTGGCAGTGTCCGGACTCTGCCACGAGCGAGGTGGCCGGGAAAAGCGGACGCTCCGGCAGGTCGCGAGGCAGGGTGTTGACATTGACCCCGAGCCCGGCGATTGCGATGGGATCTCCATCGGCCGGGATCGACGCCTCGCACAGGATGCCCGCGACTTTCCGCATGTTGACGAGGATGTCGTTCGGCCATTTGATCCGCGCGTCCAGAGCCGTCGTTTCGCGGATGGCCTCGGCGGCGGAGAGTCCGCAGAGTAGCGTTAGCAGCGGGATGTCTCCAGCGCGGACTGTCGGGTGGAGGACAAGTGACGCATAGAGGCCGGTCCCGCCCGGTGAAACCCAGGCTCGGCCGTTGCGCCCGCGACCGGCGCTCTGCGAATCCGCCACGACTGCCGTGAAGGCGAGCGCGCCACCCTGCGCGAGGCGCATGGCTTCATCATTCGTGGATGCGAGTTCCTTAAAGCGGTATATTGGCGTGTCCATTGCCTTCCCATAATCCTTTATTTGCCGTTTAAAGTCAATAATTGGGGAGCCTGCGGTTTCTCCAAGGCCTCTGCTCTGTTCTTATCAGTATAAGTTTTAACTTCGATGCTCTCCGATGCGCTCGCTAACGCCCGCGGGATGCGGAACCTATCTGCCATGGTTAGTATTGAGATTAAGACTTAAAATGCCGCGCTCATCATGCGTGGTAGTCTCCCGCAAAGTGCGCCAAGTCCGCCAAGCCCTTGCTGCGTGGGATGTATCCGCAGATTTCGCAGATGAACGCAGATTTCTCTCTTGCTACAGGGGGGCATCACGCGACGACGCGACGACGCGAAGCCCTTGTTGCGTGGGATTTTTGGAGTGCGGTGCCTCGGCTCGCGCGTTCGCGCGAAACGGGCAGCCGAGGCAACACCGCCGCCGGCACCAGCGCCAGTTAAGCATACCAATAGCGGAGGTTGCGTGCTCGCACGCAATGGCGGCGCTGGGGTGCCGCCACCCGAAGGGCAAGCCTTACGGCGCCACTACGAACAGTGCCAAATTATCAATAATTGACCTTGATGGGTTGAAGCATGTATAATGCAAAAGCACTAGGAGGGATACAATGACTGACAAAACCAATAAAGCCAAAAGCCCTGTCGATAGAGAGTTGCTAGGAGACGGGATTCCCGCAAAACCACGCCGCCGTCTAAGGGGGTTCCTGCGGGGTCTGCTGGTAATTTTGATTTTAGCCGTCGTTCTGCTGGCAGTGCTGGTTGTAACCGCGCCGCGGATTCTGTCGTCGAGTTCGGCGCGCAACGCCGTGATCGCGCAGATAAACGCCGGAATGCCTGACACCTCCGTTGCGATCGGCGACTGGCGCTGGCGCTGGCTCAGCCCGTGCAGCATTGACGACATCGCGGTAAAGATGCGCGACGGTTCGTTCTCATGCGCTATCGATTCCATCTCGACATCCGTGGGGATTATGGAGTGGATGCGTTCACCCAGGCGGTTCGGCTCGGTTTCAATCAACAGCCCGACAGTTACTTTCCGCGCTTCCGCTGCGCCGGGGAACGGAGGCACACCGGGGGGCAAGCCGACGCCCAAGCCGGCGCCCGCCGGGACTCCTCCGCCGGCACCGGAAGGCGGCGCGCCAGATAAAAAAGAGACGGATCTTTCTTCGTTCATGGATTTGTTCGGCAAACTGGTGGTCGTGAATGGCTCGGTGGAGGCGCATGTCGAGGGATCGCCCGCCGTGCGCATCGAGGGGATCGGGGCCGAGGTCACGCTCAACGGATACGACGGCGCGCTTGATATATCCGTCGAAAGCGGGTTGCCGCAGATTGAAGGGGTGCCGGCCGGACTGGATAAGTTTTCGGCCAAAGCGAACGTGGCGTCGCTGAGCAAGCTAATTGAGGATCCCATGGGGGCCGCTTTCGAGGCGGAGGTGGTGGTGCCGCCGGTCGATCTGGCCGCGCTTGACGCGTTCTTTCCTGTAAGCGCGGAGATTCCGCGCGTAGCGTCCGGCAACGCGGATTTCCGCTTGGAGGCGGGCCGCGCTGATGGGGCGCCTTTCAAGTTGAAGGGCGCTCTGGACACGAAGGGCGTTCGGCTTGAGGGCGGCCCGCTTGGGAACGACAAGCCGGGATGGGATGCCGCTTCGGTTGATGTGGACATGCTGCTTGGTGCGGACGTCGTGGAAATCCTCGCGATGTCATTGGATTCGCCTTTCGCGATGATAAAGGCGTCGGGCAAGCTGATTGGTTTGGCGGAGGGCGGCTCCCCCGACGGCGTGCTGTCGGCGACCGGCGAGCTTGATATCGCCGCTGTTGCGGCGCAGCTCCCGGAGACTCTGAGGCTCCGTGAAGGAATCACGCTGCGAAAGGCGAAAGTTTTATTCGACGCCGAGGCGGCTGGCGAGGCTGGTGGAGCGAAGTTGTTCGCGATGTTGCGTGCTGATGGGGCAGAGGCGATGCTCGATGGCAAGCCGCTTAAGATCGATTTGCCCGTCTCGCTCGGGTTGAACGGTAAAGTGTCGGCGGAGCGCGAGCTTGAGAGCGCGGTGCTGACCTTCAACTCCGCTCCGGCGACATTGGCTGTAAACGGCAATCTGGATAAGGGCGAGGCAACTGGAAATGCCGACCTTGGCGCATTGCACGCCGCTTTGGGGCAGGTGCTTGACCTTGGGGCCGAACCGAAGGCGCTTGGGAAGCTCGCCCTGCGCGGCGGCTGGAGAGAGAGCGACGGCGGCTTGGCCGTGAACGCGCGTATCGATGGCACGGATGTGAAGGTGGCGGCGGAGAAGCCTATCGAATTCGCCACATGCTCCGTGGAGGCTTCAGCGCTGTTGCCGACGCTGGATTTCAAGTCGGTCAAACAACTCAAAATCGCGGCGGAAGTGCCTTTCGCCGAAGCAGAGTTCAACGCGGATGAAATCCGGTGGGAGTCCATGGCGGTTAGCGGCATGGCCGGGGCTGTTGACGCCGAATGGGCGCCGCTGATGAAGCTGGCGGGAGTGGAGGAGGAAGTGCCGTATGCGGAGAAGCTCACGGCGGTGGTTTCCGGCGCCGACCTTGAAAAAGACAACTTGGCGGTTGATGTTTTCAGCGTGGCGGCCGGCCCGGCGGCTGTGAGCGGCACCGGAAAAGTAGAGGGACTTAGCACGGAGCGGCTGGTTAGCGCATCCGGTGTTTTTGATCTGGATCTCGACAAGACCCAGGCGTTGCTGGATAAACGCAGTGTCAAGGATGTGAGGGCGTCTGGTAAAAGTTCGCGCCCGTTCAAAGTTTTCCTGCCGCTTGGCGATGGCACGCGTTACATGCTGGCGAACATGGAGGCGGAGGCGGGATTGTCGGTGCAGGCGATGGAAGGCGCGGGCATGGCAGTCGAAGGCGCGGACGTGTCGCTGGCCGTGGGCGGCGGCAAGCTAGGCTTGCGCGCGGCTGGCACGCTCAACGAGGGCGCGGTGGACGCCGCACCGACAGTCGATCTGCTTGAGGAGCCTCCGATGATGGCGTTGCCTACTAATTCCGTTGTGTTGAAAGATGCGAAGATCACGCAGGCTTTTCTGGAGCAGCAGCTTGCGCGCGTTCACCCCATATTGCAGAGCTGCGCGGTGTTGTCGGGGAGGATTTCGCTTGGCCTGGAGGAATTCGCGGTTCCTCTTTCAGCGAATGCGGCGCAGGAGATGGAATGGAAAGCGGCGGCGAACCTGCGTGACACGCGGCTTGCGGCTTCGGGCGTGCTGGCTGAGATCGCTGATGCGCTTGGGCTTAAGCATAAAGAAGTGATCATCACAAACCAGACAATGCAGGTGGCATGCAGGGGAGGGCGCTTCTTTCCGGATCCGCTCGATCTGGTGATAGACGACGAAAAGTTGAGCATATCGGGCTCCGTCGGTATCGATGGCTCGCTTGACTACCTTGTCGACGTCAAGCTCAGCGAGAAAATGGTGGGGTCGTCGGCATACAAGTATCTGGAAGGGCGCAGCGTGCGGCTTCCCGTGTCGGGCACCGCGAAAAAGCCGCGGGTCGACTCCCGCGCGCTGCGCGATGAACTCCGGCGCCTCGTGGCGGACGTGGCGACCCAGGCCACGACGGAGAAAATAACCGAGGAACTTGGCGGCAAATTGAAGGACAAAGTTAAAGACGAAGACCTCAAGAAGCTGGAAGACGCGCTAAAGCGCATACGGCTCTGAGACGGACGTATTTTCTGTTATCGGCCCCCATAATTGGGGTTATCGTGCCAAGGACTTAACCAGTCCCTGGAAAAAGGGAAAAACCACAAGGAGAAAAACAAAATGGCTAACTATAAGATAGAGGAAGTTGAAGGAATTGGTCCAGCAAAAGGAGCGCAGTTGCGCAATGCCGGAATCGCGACAACAGACGCGCTTCTTGATGGCTGCAAGACGCCCACGATGAGAAAAAAGCTTGCTGAGAAATCTGGCTTGTCGGAAAAAGAGATTCTCAAGTTCGCCAACATGGTTGATTTGTTCCGTATCAACGGCGTGGGCTCTGAATTCGCCGAACTGCTCGAAGCGGCGGGCGTCGATACCGTGCCCGAGCTGGCCCAGCGCAACGCGCAGAACCTGACTGCAGCGATGGAAAAATTTAACGGAGAGAAAAAGCTCGTCCGTCGCGCGCCCTCTGAGAAGGAAGTGGTTAAGTGGGTGGAAGAGGCCAAGACTCTGCCCCGTGTGCTAAAATACTAGGCATCGACAACCACAGGCGCAGACGCCAGCGCGCCGGCTGTCTTAGAACCTTAGAATCGGGAAGAACATTTTGCGGCGCAGGTTGAACAGCCTGCGGCGCAAGAGGTGTTAGGCATGGCATCATCCTCTCCACTGAGGCAGTAGGTGCAGAGCCCTTCGAGTCCGATAGCCTCCCTGAGATCGTCGAGATGCTGGAATGCGAGCGAGTCTATGCCCATGCCTTCGCGGATGCGGTCGACCATTGTCTTGTACTCCTCGCTTTCGGGGTCGCGGAATTCAATGACGTTGGCGCCTTCGCCCTTAATGTCGTTTATGATGCGGCGCGTGATGAGGTCTGTGACGTTGTTCGATCGCGAGAAGTTCAGGAAATTGCACGGGTAGAGCAGCGGTGGGCATGCAATGCGGATGTGCACTTCCTTGGCTCCCGAGTCGCGCATGCGCCGCGTTTGGTTCCGCAACTGCGTTCCGCGTACAATCGAGTCGTCGCAGAAGACGATTCTTTTGTCTTTGATGAGCGACGGGATGGGGATGAGCTTCATCTGAGCTATGCGCTTGCGGAGCGACTGTTCAGTGGGTGTGAAGCTGCGCGGCCAAGTGGGCGTGTATTTTACGAATGGGCGCGTGTAGAGGATCCCGGCTTCCTGGGCGTATCCCAGTGCGTGGCCGACGCCGGAGTCCGGAATCCCGGCCACCGTGTCCGCATCCACGCCTGACCGCCTGGCTAGAATTCTGCCGCAGCGGTAGCGCGTCTCTTCGACGTTCTTGCCGTTGTACGACGAAGCCGGGTATCCGAAATAGACGAACAGGAACGCGCACAGGTGTTCCTTCCCGGCCGGCTGCGGTGGCACCACCGTCTCGACGCCGGACGCCGTGACCTTCACGATCTCGCCCGGGCCAAGGTCACGGACGACGTTGAAGCCGAGGGTCGGCAGACTGCAAGATTCAAATGCGGCGCAGTAGCCCTCGCCTCCTTCAACTTTTTTCCCGATTACGATCGGTGTGCGTCCGAACTTGTCACGCGCGGCGTAAAGGACATTGTTTTCGGCGAGCAGGAGGATCGAACACGAACCTTCGATCGTGTTTTGGACGCATTGTATGCCCTCCTCGATGGTAGCCTGAGAGTTGATTAGGTTGCCGACGACCTCGGTTGGCGTTATTACGCCGGACTGCATGGCGGCGAACTGCGAATTGTTACTTTTTAGCAGCTTTTTCGTTATCTCGTCGATATTCGAGATGCGTCCTACAGTGGCGAGCGCGTATCGGCCGAGGTGCGAGAGGAAAATCAGGGGCTGGTCGTCGGTGTCACTTATAATCCCGATACCGGAGCGCGGTTCATGCTTCGCGAACTCCGCGTAATCGGAGTCGAACCGCGTTCTGAAGGGAGAGTTGGAAATATCGTGGATGCTGCGGTGGAACCTGTTGTCCGCCCACAGCGCCATTCCTCCGCGCACCGTGCCGAGATGGGAATGGTAGTCCGTGCCGTAGAAAAGATCTGAAGCGCAATTCTCCTTGGAGACGACGCCGAAAAAACCGCTCATGGTGATGAATTCCTGTTTGTGGTGCTGATTAAAGGAATATTATATCAAAATGGTTTTGATTTTGAAAGAATCAAGTGACAAGCCGGGGCGGGGTCTGGTATGATACGGAACATATCTAGGGGCATATTGGCACCATCGGATTTTTTTGAGGCCTTGTTGGGGATGTAATCGTGTCATGAAAAAAACTTTTCTATCTGTTGATTTGGGTGCTGGCAGCGGCCGTGTGATCGCCGCGGTCTACGATGGGTCGAAGATAACGATGGAGACCGTCAACCGCTTCGAAAACACCCCGGTGAACCTAAACGGCCATTTTTACTGGAACGTGCCATCGCTGATTTCCAGCATCCGTGCTGGGCTGGCCGAGGCAAAGGCGAAATACGGCGAGATAGCGGCAGCGGGCGTGGATACATGGGGCGTCGACTACGCGCTCATGGACAAATGCGGTCGCATGCTCTCGCTGCCGTACGCGTACCGAGACGCCCGCAATTCGCAGGCGAACATGGATGAAGTGTGCGGCAAGGTGGGGCGCAGCAACCTGTACAAGGTCACCGGAACGCAGTTCCTGGGGTTCAACACGCTGTTCCAGCTATATGCCGAGACACGCGAAACCGACTCGCTGATTCCCAAGGCGGACAGGTTGCTTTTCATGCCTGATCTGATCAACTTCATGCTATGCGGGGAGATGGCCAACGAGGCGACCATCGCCAGCACGAGCCAGATGATAGACGTCGACACGCGCGGCTGGGCGTTCGATCTGATCGACCAAGTCGGAATACCGGCGCGCCTTCTCTCGCACCCGGTGCAACCAGGAAAGATGCTTGGCAAAGTGCGCGGCGTGCCCGGACTAGAAGGCGTGCCTCTGGCGATCGTGGGCTCGCACGACACTGCATCTGCCGTGGCTTCCGTCCCCGCCAATCCGGACTCCTCATGGGGGTATTTGGCTACGGGCACCTGGGCGCTTCTCGGAGTGGAGACCGCCAAGCCTGTGCTATCCGATTTGTCGTACAAACTCTCCTATACTCACGAAGGCGCCGTAAACGGTAAGTTTCGTTACCTAAAGAACTGCACGGGTATGTGGATGGTGCAGGAGCTGAGGCGCGCGTGGGGAGCGGGCGGGAACGCGCCGTCGTTCGACGATCTAATGCGCGACGCGCAGCAGGCCGAGCCGTTCCGTTCGCTGATAGACCCGGATTACCCCGAATTCCAGACTCCCGGCCGCATGCCGGAGAAAATAACCGCGTTCTGCAACCGCACAGGGCAGCGCGTGCCGGAAACCAAGGGCCAATTCTACCGGGCGGCGATGGAGGGCATCGTCATGCGCTACCGCGAGGTCTGGGGCGAACTGGAGAAGCTCACCGGGCACAAGCGCGACGTGCTGCACATGATCGGCGGCGCGACAAAGGACGAAATGCACTGCCGCATGGCGACCGACGCGCTTAACGTCGACATCGCGTGCGGTCCTGCCGAAGGCGCCGCCATGGGCAATGCCTTGGCCCAGATGGTGGCAACGGGCGACTTGGCATCGTTCGACGACGGACGCCGCCTAATTCGCAATTCGATAGAGCTGACGCACTGGCATCCAGAAAACACTGAGGCTTGGGACGATGCATTCGTCAAATGGCAGGCGCGCCGCGAAATGTCCAAGGGTTGAGATCGCCGTGCGGGAAAACAATACAAATGGATACAAAAAGCAGGTTGTTTATGCAAGATAAGAGAAGAAAAGTCACCATAGTTGGCGCAGGGGCGGTGGGATCCACGTTCGCATACGCGCTTGCGCAAAGTGGTGTCGCCGACGAGATCTGCCTCAACGACATGTTCTTCAATTACGCGCTTGGGCAGGTGATGGATTTGGAGCAGGGGGAGCCGTTCCTGCCGCAGGTCGATTTCCATGCCGGGAGCGATGCCGATTATGCGGACAGCGATATCGTCGTGGTGACTGCGGGCGCCAAGCAGAAGGAGGGCGAGACGCGCATCAGCCTGCTTAAGCGCAACGCCGCGATTGTCGAAGATGTCGCCAGGAAAGTTGCGGCCTCCGGGTGCAATGGCGTGATGCTGATAGTGAGCAACCCGGTCGACGTGCTCACCAAAATCGCGCTGGAGGCGTCGGGCTGGGAACGCACACGAGTTATCGGCTCGGGCACGGTGCTCGACACGGCGCGCTTCAGGCACGCGCTCAGCAAAGACTGCGGCGTCGATTCGCGCAACGTGCACGGCTACATTCTGGGAGAACACGGCGATTCAGAATTCGCCGCCTGGTCGCTCACTCATGTTGCCGGCCTCAAAATCGAAGATTATTGCCGCGCGTGCGGCAAGTGCAAGGACGGCGGCATGCGCAACCGCGAGGGGATTGTGCAGGAGGTGCGCGATTCCGCCTATCACATCATCAGCTACAAGGGCGCGACATGTTTTGCGATTGGTTTGGCGCTCACGCGTATTGCCGGCGCCATCCTGCGCGACGAGAAGAGCATTCTGTCCGTTTCTATAGCGTTGGAAGGCGAGTACGGCTTGGACGACGTGGCGCTCAGCGTCCCGTGCGTCGTCGGGCACGGTGGCGTCGAAAAAATACTTACGGCCAATCTTCCGCAGGACGAACAAAAGGCGCTGGAGGTTTCTGCCGCCAAGCTGCGGGAAGCACTACAGAGCATTAAGTGAAGCCACGGTCATTTTTATGGCATTAATGCCAATAAAAAGGGTTCTGATATGAAGGTGGGTTTGATTGGTTGCGGCAACATAAGCGGAGCATATTTAAAAAACGCGCCAACGTTCAATCAAATGCAAATCACGGCCTGCGCCGATTTGCGGCCCGAGGCAGCGGAAGCCTGCGCCGGGAAATTTGGTTTGAAAGCGATGGGGGTGGACGAACTTCTCGCCGACCCCGGAATAGACACGGTGCTGAACCTGACGGTACCTGCCGCGCATTCGGAAATAAACCAGCGCGCTCTCGAGGCCGGGAAAAACGTCCACTGCGAAAAACCGTTCGGGCTTGACCGCGAAGATGCGCGCCGCGTGTTAGATTTCGCCACGAAAAAGAAACTGCGTGTCGGCAGCGCGCCGGACACCTTTTTCGGAGGGGGGCACCAGACGTGCCGGAAGCTTATCGACGAGGGGTTGATAGGGGAAGTCGTATCGGGCACGGCTTTCATGCTTTGCCATGGCCATGAATCGTGGCATCCTGCTCCGGCCTTCTACTACCTCAAAGGCGGGGGTCCGCTCTTCGACATGGGGCCGTACTACATCACCGCTCTGGTGAACCTTCTCGGGCCTGTTGAAAAAGTAACGGCAATGACGAACCGCTCCACCGATGTGCGAACTGGCATAAAAGCCAACGTTGGCAAAACTTTCCCTGTTGAAATAGACACGCATGTGTCCGCTATCCTCAAATTCAAGACAGGTGCCGTGATCACGCTCATCACGAGTTTCGACGTCTGGAAGCATTCGGGACTCAGTGATATAGAGTTGCACGGCACCGAGGGGAGCCTGCATGTGCCAGACCCGAACTGTTTCGACGGGGATATACGCCTCTTCAAAGCGGGGCTCACGTCGGATTGGGCACGCGTGGACAATAGCTTCATATACAACGGCAACATGCGCGGTATTGGGCTGGCGGACATGGCCGCCGCAATCGCCACTGGTCGCAAGCACAGATGTAGCGGCGAACTTGCGTTCCACGTGGTCGATGTCATGTGCTCGATCTGCGATTCCGCCGCATCCGGCGCAACCGTGCAGCTCGGGAGCACCTGTGAGCGGCCTGCGGCGCTTCCCGAAGGACTCAAGGCTGGCGAACTTGATTGAACAAACAAGAAAGCAAAGTCAGGTTGAAAATGAAAAAAACGCTTATTTTCCGCGGTGGCTGGAACGGGCACGATCCCGTTGAAACCTCCGATATTGTCGCAGGTCGTCTACGGGCGCATGATGTGCAGGTCGACATGTTCGAAACGCAGGACTGCCTGCTCGACCCAGAGCTGAAAAACAAGTACGACTTGATTGTGCCCGTGTGGACAATGGGCTCGATTTCGAACGAAGCGGAAAAGGCGCTGCTCGCGGCTGTCAAAAGCGGCGTGTCGTGCGGGGGCTGGCATGGCGGAATGGGCGACGCCTTCCGCAACAACACCGAATACCAGTTCATGGTGGGTGGTCAATGGGTGGCGCATCCAGGGGGGAAGGTCGACTACACCGTCGACGTCATCGTCAAAGACCACCCGATAATGACCGGCATCCCCGCAAGCTTCAAGATGCAGAGTGAGCAGTACTACATGCATGTCGATCCCTCGAACAATGTTCTGGCCTCTACGACTTTTACGGGCGAGCACGCCCCGTGGATAGCAGGCACGGTCATGCCGGTTGTATGGACGCGCCGTTACGGCGGGGGGAAGATTTTCTACAGTTCGCTCGGGCACAACGCCCAGGACTTCAAGACCACTCCGCAGGTTCCGGAGATAATAACCCGCGGGCTTCTTTGGGCGTTGGATTTACTGTAGCACGGGTTACTTGACGGTTGGCAGGGAGTTCCAGCGCGTTGTGTAGCTAGGAGAGAGCATGCCGCGCTTCATGGCCCATTTGCGGTCTATTCCTGACGACAACGTGAAAACGGAGCCTCTACCGTGGCGGCTATTTATTTCGTCTACGACTTGGTAAAGCCCGTTCCGGCGCGGTTTTGCCCCGGCAACCGGAAACAGGTCTGGCTGTAGTTTTTCTTTAGGTTCAAGTCCGAAGACGACGACTCCGGCTTTTTTGTAGCGGCGTCCTTCGAGGTATATTCCGCGAAGTGCAGGCCGGATGGCATGCAGCATGCTGGAAGTGTCGTCGGTCGGCGGTTCAAACGACACCGTGGTGGAGGTGAACCCGCCTTCTGCCGCGGAACTGCCATATTCCGGGTAGTGTTGGAAATATACGTTTGCGCCGGCGGCGACCTGTTTCTCTTTACGCAGTTTTTCAGCGGAACCGGCGGTGTAGAAAAAGACGGCCTCTTCGAGCTCCCGGAAATCCTCCACCGGGTATCCGAACGATCTAGAGCATGAGACGCTCTGGGAAAGGGCTTCGGGATCCTTTTCTTGCACGGCAGGGGTTCCGCGCAGTTCGAGCGCCGTCCGGGCGACGTTGACGCTGAACGCGTCCTGCAGCTTTTTGATATCCGCCTGCGCGAGTTGAAGTGCCGTGCGCACACCGTGGCGACGCAACTTTACGCCTAGCCTCGAGCCTATGCCCCAGACTTCCTCCACGGGGAGGTCGCGCAGGACTTCGGACGCGTCGGCGGGCATCACAAACACGCCATCCGGGCTTTTTTTCCCGATGTGGTTTGCTATTTTGGCGAGCGTTTTGGTGGCGGCGAAACCGATTCCGCATGGTATGCCTATCCACTTCAGGATTGCCGCTCTTATTTTCTTCGAGTATGCGAAGTAGCCGCCGCCTGGAATCGAGATCTCTATGAAAGCCTCGTCTATGGAATACGGCTCCACCACAGGGGCGAACTCGTGCAGGATCTGGACGAGGCGGCGCGACATGTCGCCGTAAAGCTCGTAGTTGCTCGACTTGAGGACTATGCCGCTCTTCGCGAGCAACGGTTTTAGCTTGAAGAACGGCGTGCCCATCGGGATGTCGAGTGTCTTGAATTCCTGCGAGCGCGAGATGACACATCCGTCGTTGTTGCTCAGCACCGCCACGGGCCTCCCTTCGAGCGACAGGTTGAAGACTCGTTCGCAGGAGACGTAGAAATTGTTCCCGTCGACGAGCCCAATCATTGAGCGGCCTCGAATTTGTGTATCACGGCTGTGACCACCCCGAAAATCCGCAGCTCCGTCTCGCCATCTGGGATGATAGGCTTGTACCGGCGGTTCGACGCCTCGAGCCTGACTCCGCCACCGTCGTTTCTGAAAAACTTGACGGTGAACTCGCCGTCCAACGCCGCGATCACGACGGCACCGTCGTGCGGTTCCATGCTGCGGTCCACGACCAGGATGTCGCCCGGTCGTATGCCTGCGTCGACCATGGAATCGCCAGAGGCCCTCACGAAAAACGTTGCGGCCGGGTGTTTCACCAAAAGCTCGTTGAGATCCAGTGGCGCCTCAGCGTACTGCTCCGCCGGAGACGGGAATCCGGCCATGACCGTGGCGTCAACCAGAGGAGGGATTTCATTTTTTTTACGCTTGCTCATGGTAGTTGATTCTATATGATTTCCGCGGGAATTCCAACAAATTTTGCGTTGCGCTGCGTGAAATAGCAGTTGTTTTGGCGTTGCGTGTTTGTTAGAATAGAGGGCATGACAACCTACATTGCCTTGGTTTTGGCGGGCGCGTTTTTAATGGCGCTCGAAGTGTTCCTGCCGGGCGGAGTTCTCGGCATACTTGGCGTGGTGGCGCTATTGGCGGCATCGTACGTCGCGGTTACCACGTATGTCGGCGTTGCCGGGTATCTCCTGGCGGCGGCGGCCATTCTGCTGGGATGCCTCATGGTCTATCTGGTGGTGCGGATTTTCCCGAACACTTTCGTCGGGAAAAAGCTGTCGCTTCCAACCGATATGAAGGAATCCCGAGCTGACGACATCGGGCTCGTGGAGCTTGTCGGCGCCGAAGGCGTGGCGGCGACGATTCTCCGCCCAGCCGGTTTCGCGGACATAGGCGGCAAGAGGGTGGATGTGGTGACACGCGGCGAAAACATCGAGCAGGGAGCGAAGGTGCGGGTGGTCGAGGTTGAAGGCAACCGCGTCGTCGTTGAGAAAATTTGAGTTGCAACATCAGTAAAAACAGGAGACGGATACAATGAATCTGAACATCGTGGCGGCGGCAAATGGAACGCTTGGAAATGTCATTGTCGGCATATTGTTTCTCGCGGCAATTATAATTTTAGGGCTTGTGCTACAAGTCATCGGCATCTGGATCCGCGCCCTGGTGTCGTCCGCCAGAGTGTCGCTTTGGTCGTTGATCGGCATGAAGTTCCGGCGCGTCAACCCGGCGCTGATCGTGGACGCGCGCATCAGGCTTGTGAAGGCGGGGCTTTCCATCAGCACCGATCTGCTTGAGAGCCACTTCCTATCAGGAGGTGACGTCATCAACGTTGTGAACGCGCTGATCGCCGCCGACAAGGCCGGCATAAAACTGGATTTCAAGAAGGCGACGGCTATCGACCTCGCCGGGCGCGATGTGCTTGAGGCCGTGCGCACGTCGGTCAACCCGAAGGTGATCGACTGCCCGGCGCCCAAGACGGGCTCCGGCGGCTCCGGCATGCTCGACGCCGTTGCCAAGGACGGCATACGCCTGCTCGTAAAGGCGCGCGTCACAGTTCGCGCGAATATCGATAGGCTTGTGGGTGGCGCCAATGAGGAGACGATCATAGCACGCGTTGGTCAGGGCATTGTGTCTTCAATCGGTTCGTGCGAGACTTACAAGAACGTGCTCGAAAATCCGGACCAGATTTCCGCCAAGGTTCTGGCAAGCGGCCTGGACTCCCAGACCGGCTTTGAGATTGTTTCCATAGACATCGCCGATATTTCCGTTGCCAGCGTCAGCGACGTGGCCAACGTAGGTGCTCAGCTTGAAACGGAACGCGCGAATGCCGACAAGCAGCTACGCCAGGCAGAGGCGGAGGGGCGCCGTGCCATGGCCGTGGCGCTCGAGCAGGAAATGCGAGCCCGCGTCCAGGAAATGGAAGCCAAGGTCGTCGAGGCCAAAGCGGAAGTTCCCAAGGCAATGGCGCAGGCGCTGCGCGAAGGCAAACTCGGCGTGATGGATTACTACAGGCTCCAGAACATCGAGTCGGATACGGAAATGCGCAGCTCCATCGCAAAGCCGGGTGTTCCGGAAAACCGTAAATAATGGAACTGGTCTTTCTATTCATCGTCTTCATGGGCATCGCGCTCGTGAGGATGGGGCGCGAGGCCGCGAAGGTGGAGAAAAACCGGCCACAGGCTGGCGGCACCCCTGACGAATCCGATATGGGCGGTAAGTCCCTCTTCGACGTGCTTGAAGAGCTGAGCAGGGAAAGAGAACCCGCCCCGGAGCTAGATGGCAACGAATTCGATCCGCCGGACAGCGTCCACCCAAAGATGCGCCGCTGGGTTTATCCAGAACGACAGGATGTCGGAACTCAGCTTCCGCCATCAACATCACCGCCATCTCCTCAGGTGCCGGTGTCACCGGTTGTTTCCGTGAGTAATGCGCCACAACTCTCCCGGGGCAAGGTGCGTAAGGTAGAAGGCAAGGCCGGATTGTCGCATCCCGTGTTCAACATGGGCGGATTGACCCCCGGTGAAATCGCGCAGAGAGCGGTCGTGCTCCGCGAAGTCCTTGGCCCGCCCGTCGGGTTAAGATGATTTTCCGGAGTTGTCCGATGCTGTTTTTCTCTTTTTAACGGTTGTGGACTTGAGCCTGTCGAGCGTCTCCGCGCTCAGGATGTGTTCCATGGAGCACGCGTCTTTTTCCGCGTTCACTTCCGAAACGCCAATCGACAGCAAGAAACTTTTGAGGAGGGTGTGGCGCTTAAATATCAGCGCCGCTTGGCTTCTCCCTTCATCCGTGATCTTGATCTCCTTGTAGCGTTCGTACTCCACGAACCCAAGCTTGGCGAGTTCCTTGACTGCGTTGTTCACCGATGGCATCTTGACACCAAGTATATGCGCCACATCAACGACCCGGGCGACACCCGTTTCGGCAATCTGGCGATGTGTGGCCTCAAGATAGTCCTCAAGACTTTTTGTCATCATAACACGGGCAGTATACACCAGAGCCTCGAACCCGTTCAACCAAAAGAGTTTACATATCATGGCGAGTGATTTATGATGATCCCCCTTTTTACGGATAACGCAAGTCAAAGTTGGAAGGTGCAGGATGAAGATAGTTATAATCGGTGGAGTGGCAGCTGGTGCCGGCGCGGCGGCGAGGTTGCGCAGGCTGGATGAGACGGCGGAAATTGTGCTGCTGGAGCGCGGGCCGTATATTTCTTATGCTAATTGCGGCCTGCCGTACCACGTCGGCGACGTCATACCAGCACGCGATTCGCTCATGGTGATGCCTGCCGGGAGATTCAAAAGCTGGTTCGAAGTGGATGTGCGCGTCAACAGCGAGGTTCTATCCATCGACCGGGATGGAATGAAGGTCGAGGTGCGGGGGCCGGATGGGGTTTACATGGAGACTTACGACAAGCTGCTTATAGCCACAGGATCCTCGCCAGTCAAAATGCGGCTGCCAGGCGGTGAAGACCCGCGGGTGACGCGCCTTTGGACGATCCCCGACATGGACGGCATAATCGCAAAAATTGACGGCGGCGCGAAGCGCGCGCTCGTCGTGGGCGCCGGTTTCATCGGTCTGGAAGCCGCTGAGAATCTGAACGAACGCGGGCTGGAGGTAACTATTGTCGAGCTGATGGACCAAGTGTTGCCAACCGTTGACAAGGAGATGGCAACGCCGCTGGAGCAGGAGCTCTCGGCATCGGGTGTTTCATTGCGGCTCGGACGCAAAGTCGAGAAGTTCGAAGAAGAAAACAGTGCTATTTCTGCAGTTCTTGACGATGGATCCCGGATCCCTTCTGACTTGGTGCTTATGTGCGTGGGAGTGAAGCCCAACTCCGAAATCGCCAAGGACGCAGGGCTCGCGACAGGGCCGCGCGGCCACATCGTTGTTGATGACCATCTTCGGACATCCGACCCGAATATATTTGCGGCGGGTGATGTGATTGAAGTCGTGGATACGGTATGCGGTGGAAAAAGCGCTATTCCGCTGGCGGGGCCAGCGAACAAGCAGGCACGCATAGTTGCGGACAACATCATGGGGCGGTCATCCAAATATGACGGCAGCTACGGCGCATCCATAATCAAAATCGGGTCGCTCACGGCTGCCAGCGTGGGGGCAACCGAACGCAGGCTCAAGCAGGCGGGGATGGAATACCAGAAAATCTACGCGCATCTGGGCTCAAGCGCCTCTTACTACCCGGGTGCGGAAATGATGAAGATGAAACTGCTTTTCGCCGGCGACGGTAAAATACTCGGGGCTCAAATCGTCGGCGCGAAGGGAGCGGACAAACGTATAGACGTTATCGCCACGGCGATGCGCTGCGGAGTGACTGCTTCCGGGCTAGCCACGCTGGAGCTTTCTTATGCGCCCCCGTTCAACTCGGCGAAGGATCCGGTGAACATGCTTGGCATGATCGCGGACGACGTCCTTAACGGGGATTCGAGACCCGTGCATTCCGACGCCATTCCAGAGGGAGCGCTTCTTGTGGATGTTCGCGAACCGGAGGAGTTCCAGAATGGCCCGATTCCAGGGTTCATCAACATCCCGCTTGGGAAGTTGCGTTCGCGACTCGGCGAGCTCGATAAAACGAGGAAGGTAGTAGTTACATGCGCCGTCGGCAAGAGGGGTTTTTTCGCAGAGCGAATCCTCCGTCAAAATGGGTTTGACTCCCATAACCTTTCCGGTGGCTATGCAACATGGAAGCTATTCAATCCCCCTCCGTTGGTGACAACGAAAAAAGTTGACGGCTGCGGCTGCGGAACTGACGTGGCCGGCTCGCCTGAATTGCACGGCGAAATCGAAGTGATCGACGCCAGGACCATGGCCTGTCCGGGACCGGTTGTAAGATTGAAGCAGCGTGTCGATAAAATGGCGGAAGGAGAGGCCGTCAAGATGCTCGCGGCACTTTCGTTCGAGCCGGACCTTAAAAACTGGATCGCTTCCACAGGCAACACCCTTGCAAGCATTAACAAGGGGAATGGTTTTCTGGAGGCGGTCGTGCGCAAGGCCTGCCCGGCATCCGCCCCGAAATCCGGCGGCGCTTTGTCCGCAGTGTCCGGGCATGGCGTTTCCATTGTCTTATTCAGCAACGACTTCGACAAAGTCATGGCTGCCATGATAATAGCATGCGGCATGGCGGCATCTGGTGCCAGGGTGGGCATATTCTTCACCTTCTGGGGTTTAAGCGCGTTGCGCCGGAATCCTCCTCCCGCCACCAAAAAGAACTTTGTTTCGCGTATGTTTGGCGCCATGCTTCCCAAGGGGGCTGACAAGCTCAAGCTATCGAAGATGAACATGGGCGGCATGGGGATCGGAATGATGAAACAAGTCATGGCTTCGCAGAACGTCACGACTTTGCCGGATCTGATCAAACAGGCAAGGGAGCTGGGGGTGAAATTTGTCGCCTGCGAAATGGCGATGAATGTAATGGGTCTCACCCGCGAAGAGTTGATTGATATCGACGAAGTCGCCGGCGTAGCCAGCTTTGTGGGGATGGCGAAAAACAGCAACAACACTCTCTTCATCTAGCCGTTCTTGTCTGACCGGCCGCGGAGGCGGAGGGCGCTATTCTTCCGAGTAGGTTCCCTTGATGACGTCAGCGTCTGGCGTGAGGGTTTCCGGCAGGCCGGAAATTTTGTTCATGTATTTAAGCAGCTGGTTCACGCGCTGCATGCTCTCGTGGGCGAGCCGTATTAGCTCGCTTTGGGCGGCGGTTGTTTTGTCGCCCTTGTCGGACTGCAGCATTTCCAGCGACCCTATGGCCGCTGTCATTGGCTGAAGCATTTCCTGGTTTATCTCCGCGTATTGCTCGAGGAGTTCGGATCTCGTCAGGTTGAAGCCGACGCCGCGGTTGCGCGCCTGCGACTCTATTGTGGCGATTGTCAGGCGATCCGCCTCGACCTGGCTTGCGAGGCGGTTGATGTGTTCCTTCGTCTCCTGCGAGGAAGTTTCCACCATTTTAAGAATACGCTCAATGGAGGACAGTATCTGCTTCTCTCCGATTCCGGCGGGGATTTGATTTTCGTTTTCGAGAAGCGCCGCCGTGGCGCGCAGCATGGATGCCATTTTGCGGGCGTTCTTGCGCCGGGTGGCGCGTAGTCTTTCAGCGAGCGAGGGCATGTTGCCGGAGTCGCCGTCGCCAGCTCCGCCTAACGGGGAGTTCGCATCTATCGTCTCGGCGGAAATGTGGAATTCATCGAAGTTGCCGCCAAAATCCAGCGAATAAACTCCGGAGCCGGAGCCCCCGGGGCCCTTCCCGGCTTCCGTCTCCCCCAGATCCACAACGCGGCGGTATTGGGAATCGGCGGATGCCACGCCCTTTAACCTGGCGTTGTTGAGGGCATGCTGGAAGCCGCCCAGCCTCTCCAGCGAGGCCGGAGTTCCTGAGAGCAGGTTTATTACGGTTTGGAATTCCTTTTCAGTCACCTCGGGGCTGAATATGATGCCGTAAACCTTGTGGGCCTCTATCCTTTTGAAGAACGGCTCCATACGTCTGACGCCGGAAGAGATCGGATTGCCGTTTACGAGATATGCGTTGTCCGAAAGCACGAGCTCAACCAGTCCGTATTTATCGACGAGCGTCCGGAGCAGCCCAAACGCCCCCTGCAGCGACTGCACTGTCACGTTGTGTGCCGCTCCGTACATGGAGGTCTGCATGACCAGCATTCCGAAAGAATCCAGCATGGGCACAGAATCGGTGTCGGGTATTTTTTTTGTCTTCATTGAACGCTCCCTTCTTTTACAGAAAGCCTTGCGGCGTTTATTTCCTTCAAGCATTCCCGCAACTCGAGCACGGCGTTGTAGCACATGTCGTAGACTTGCATGCGCGATTCCCTGTCTAGCTCCCGGCCGTCGTGGAGCAGTTCAATCCCGGTCAGAAGCACCGTCGCCGGCTGTCCGATCGAGTGGCACGCCTCGGAGAGCGCTTCCATCATGAGGCGCTCTTTCTCCAACGTGTTTTCGGCGATTTCTGCCCGGCGCCTATCCGTGGTATCCACTATGGAGATAACCATGCCAAGCGTATGCCCATCCTCGTTTATGTCGGGGACGGCGGATATCTGGATATAGCGGACGGCGTTGCGGTATGCGACTTGCTTTTCAGTGGTCCATCGCCCGCCTTTGGCTATCGCCTCAGTCATCGGCCCGACAATCGTGTCGTCCTCGAACCATACCTTAAGATTCTGCCCGATTACCTTCGTGTCGTCGCCACCTCCCAGCATTGAGAGCATTTTGCGGTTGGCGTACGATATCCAGCCGTCGAGGTCTGCTATGCCTATGCCGGAGTCCGTGTTGTCCATCGCGTGGTAGGCCGAGAGAAGGGTCTGCTCCGCTTCCTTGCTTGCCTGGACGTCCCTTATCAGGAAACAGAGAAAATCCGACTGGCCGGACTTAGTGCCGAGCCCGATCATCTCGACGGCAACGAACGAGCCGTCGAGCCTCTTCGCAAATGCCTGGACGCGCATGTAGCGCCCCTCGTCCACGGTCTTCGCCGCCTTGGACATGAAGGCGTCCGTCATGCCCGCGATCAGGCTGTGGAGGGCGAACCCCTCGAGGGAGTCGAAATCCCCGTATCCGAAAAAATCCACCGCGCGCTCGTTGGTTGAGAGGATGACCCCGTCTCTGTCCGTCAGCAATATGGCGTCGTAAGAGGACTCGAACATATATTTGTAGTCAATGCCGTCGACCGGCAACATCCCGACTGACCGCCTCTCACGGTTCGCATAAGACGCGTCGTAACCAAAAGACCTTATGTCTATTTTCAGGGTTTGCGCACTATTGGCTTTCATCGTTACCTATGGTTACCTCGCTTTAGTCGCTCATCACGGCGAACACCTCAAGCTTCGCCACGTTGTACACTCCGACAAGAGGCAAATTCTGCCCCAACCCAGGTTTTTTTGCAAGAAAAAAGGGTGATCAATCAGTGACAGGGAATGGCATGCAACCAACATACGCATCCTCTGAATCTGATCTCCTATCATATCCCTCAACCATCTGTGACCGGCCGATTGCTCCAATAGGCGGTGTATTCGATGTTGCCTTTGGGGCCTGTGATGGGGGATTCGGCCACACCGTTCCATACGAGCCCGATCGATTCTCCAAAAGTCTTTATGGTGGCGACGACTTCCAGGCGCACGGCTTCGTCGCGGACGACGCCGCCTTTGCCAACTTGGCCGCGCCCGGCCTCGAACTGCGGCTTGATTAGCGTGACTATGCCGCTGCCTGCCGCGAGGACGGCCGCCATTGGCGGGAGGATCAAACGAAGGGAAATGAATGAGACGTCGCATACGGCGAATTCAGGTGTATAGGGCAGGTCCGCTGCTTTTAAATTGCGGGCGTTGAACTTTTCTATCACCGTGACCCGTGGATCCTCGCGGAGGCGTGGGTGGAACTGGTCTATGCCGACGTCCAGCGCGATCACGTGCGCGGCGCCATGCTGGAGAAGACAGTCGGTGAAGCCACCAGTGGAAGCACCGACGTCGAGGCATTTGAGGCCAGTGACGTCTAGGTTGAACGCTTTGAACGCCCCTTCGAGCTTTTCGCCGCCACGGCTTACGAAGCGGCTTTCGGCGATGAGCTCCACTTCAATGTCATCGGCGTATTTATTGCCTGATTTCGGATCAGGGTGGTCTTTGACCCGGACCTTGCCTTCCATGACCATTCGCTGCGCGGCCGAACGGCTCACGGCTAGGCCGCGGTTCACCAGGAGCTCGTCGAGGCGGATTTTCACGACAGGACTTTGGTTATGCAGCGGGCGATGCCGTCGAGAAATTGCCCAGGGCCGAACTTCTCGGCATGGCGGCGGATAGCTGCGGTGTCGAAGTCGGTTTGCGAGCAGCGGATGATGGCGTCCTCTAGGCTGTCGGTTGTCTGTTCGGAGAAGAACACCCCGGAAACGCCGGCGGCGACTGTTTCAAGCGCGCCGCCCTGTGCGTATGCCACAACGGGGCGTCCGCAGGCCTGGGCCTCAAGTGGGACAATGCCGTAGTCCTCCTCTCCGGGGAAAACGAGAAGACGGCAGTTGCGATATAGAGAGAGGATTTCGTCGTCTGTGAGATGCCCGGTGATTTCGACCGTCGGACCCGCCATGGCACGGAGTTTATCGTAGCATCCGCCGGAGCCCACGACCTTCAAGTTCCATCCTTTCTTCGTGTAGAGTTCGACGGCGAGGTCCACGCGTTTGTATGGAACCAGCGCCGAGACTATGAGGTCGTATTCCGCGGATGGGCGCCCGTCTGGGGCTGGGGTGCAGCGCACGGTGTCCACTGGCGGGTACACAACCTCCGAGTCGCGTCCGTAGAAACGTTTTATGCGGTTGGCGACATTGTCGCTGATCGCCACGAAGAGATCCACCTCGGCAGCGGTTTTGCAATCCCATTTGCGGAGTCCGGCCAAAAGTGGTTTCGCGGCGGCGGATTTGATTTTCGAGTCGCCGAAATACTCGTCGAAAAAAGCCCACGCGTACCGCATTGGCGTGAAGCAGATGCAGAGGTGTTTTGCGTCTTTTCTTTTGCGGAAACTTTTCGCGACGCAGTGGCTGGTGGTGATGAGCAGGTCAGCATCTGGCGGTTTGAGAGAGCGCGCGGCCACCGGCATTATCGGCAGCGTGTTCCTGTAGTATTTAGCGATGCCTGGAAGTTTGTTCAGGAACGAGGTGTGGATCTCATGCGCGTTGATGATGTCCGAAATGGCCTCGCGGTTGTACACGAGCGTGGAGACAGGCGCGTCGGGGAAAGCGAGGCAGAGGTGTTCGAGGACGCGCTCGCCGCCGCGCATGCCGGTGAGCCAGTCGTGGCCGAGCGCGACGCTGTGTCCCGCCGCCGCGGCGGATAGTCTATTTGTCGTCATCTGTAGTGGCGTCCTTCGCCTGCTTGCGTTGGCGTCGGGCGTCGGGCGGCACGCCTTTTATGGCGCGGATTCCGCCGATGACGAAGGCGCATATTTCCCGTGTGAAATGTTCAGCCTCCTCTTCCGTGGGTTTGTCGTTTCGGAAGAGGTTCTGCCTTGCGCTTCGGTTGACGGTGAGCGCGCTGAATTGGCTGTGTATTGCGAGTATACAGCATCCGATCTGGAAGTCCGTGACATACGGGCCCATCATGCGGCGCAATCTTTTCTCAAGATCATGTATTCTCGGAGCGAGGTGCTCTGAGAGGACTTCGCCCGAGATGGGGGAGGGGTCGGTTATTTCGTTGGATATTAGGCGGCGGAGCAGGCTTTTGGGGCCGGATTCGAAGACGGACAGCACGCATACCCTGAGGTAATTGTAGAGCCATTCGCGGTCTTCATCCACAGAGAGGTCGAGCGAATCCGTTTCGCCGATCGCGTGCTCGACGGCGTAATCCCACACGACTTTATAGAGTCCTTTTTTTCCTCCGAAGTGGTAGTTGACGGCGGCTATGTTGGCGTTGGCTTTTTTGCAAATATCCTGTGTGCGGGTGTTCCTGAAGCCGTGTTCGGCGAACTGCGCTGCGGCGACCTCGAGTAGGCGTTCTTTTGTGGTTTTATCGGTTCCGCGCTTTTTCGCCGTCGAATTGGCGCGCCTGACGTCAGTTTTTGAAAATGTTCTTGTCATTCAAAGCCTTCTTCCCGTTGCCTGCTACAGGCTGGTTATCAGATCTAGTAGTCCTTTATCCCCAACGAATTCGTTCCCTCTTATGAAGCTCACCGTGGTGTAGTATAGCAGTGGTACGAGCGGCGAGAGGCGCAGCAGCGTGAGTCCAACGCCGGCACCGTTGATTTCCCTATGCACCTGCCTTGCCCCGGCCAGCATAGTCCAGGCAAGGAGGACGACCACTGCCGCGACGAAAGCCCCTATCGTGGCTAGGAACCTCAAGGACTGATCGGCTTGCGCGACGACGTTTTCCACAGGAGTGCTGATCATCCAGCTCGACCATGCGATGTTTGCTACTATAAGCAGTATGCATGAGATTGAAAACCAACCTTGTCTGGTGAATGAACGGTCTGTTTCGAAAACAAGGTCTTCGATCAGGTAACACGAAAGAGCCAGGATCGCGATTGGCGAAACGAAAACCACTTCGCGCAGAACCTCGCCTGCCGCGACCACCGCCGGGAGCCACACCTGTTCTGTTGCTGAAATCATGTTGCCTTTGTTTGGGGTTTAAGCGCCGCCAGCCAACGCCCGCCTTATGGTGGGCGCGCGTGCAGTACCTCTTGAATCGGGATCCAGTTTACACCAGAACACCCTACCAGGGCAACCTTAAATCAATGAATTCGAAAGGCAATTTAAAATTTTGATGCAATAACTCGCCGACCGCCTTTACCCCGAACCGCTCCGTGGCGTAGTGTCCCGCCGCGATGACGTTGACGCTTTCGTGTTTTGCCGTGTTGTAGCCCGCGAGGTCCATTTCGCCGGTTATGAAGCAATCGAGCTTCTCTGCGGCGGCTTGCGTCACCTCGCTGGCCGCACCTCCGCTGACGATGCCGACGGTTCGCACCATTCCCGATCCAAACGGTAGCGCGTGAATGGCGCCGTCCGGAGTGATGGCGTGCACTTTGTCGCAAAGCGCGCCAAATGGGATGGCTTCGGGCAATCTGCCTTTGCGCCCTATTATGTTGCCGTGGTAATTGCAGAACCCTGCCACATCCTCAAGCCCGAGCGCGGCCGCGATCTGCGCGTTGTTGCCGAGCGCCGGATGCGCGTCGAGCGGCAGGTGCGCGGCGTATAGCGCGATGTTGTTCTTTATGAGGAACGAGACGATCTCGTAGTTGGTGCCTGTTATTTTGGCCAGGGAATCTCCCCAGCTGATGCCGTGGTGCACGAGACAGAAGTCGGCGCCTTTATCCTTTGCGGCCCGGAAGAAGTCGAGCGAGGCGTCAACTCCGCAGCAAATGCCCGAGACGGTGCCGCTGTTGGAAACCTGCAGCCCGTTGTGGGAGCTGTCGGTGAAATCCGCTATGCGCAGCTCAGCGTCCAGAGCGTCGGCGATGTCTTTAGTCCTGGCGCTCATTGGTTGACTATGCTTATCCATATGCTTGCAGCGGCGGCGCTGAACGCGATGCCGGTTAACATCCCCATTAATACCTCTATGCGCGTGTGGCCGAGTAACTCCTTGAGGCGCTTATGCTGAAAGCGGTGTTCGGTGAAGAGTTCGCGTATGATTTCGTTGAGGACCGCCGCCTGCTGCCCGGTGGCGCGGCGGACGGTCGAGGCGTCGAACATCGTTATGATGGCGTACACGGCTGCGATCGCGAACAGCGGCGATTCGAACCCCTCGGTTATGCCGAGTGCCGTGGCGAGGCCTGACACCGTGGCTGAGTGCGCGCTGGGCATGCCGCCAGTGCTTACTAGGTAATGGAGCCTTACGCGGCGGGTCTTGATGAACGCC
>JALHHX010000179.1 GCA_022837245.1 Lentisphaerota bacterium | reverse complement strand
TTGGAATAAGCGAAACGGCCTGTATCCGTTATAAGACCAGTCCAGAGGGCCTCTGCTACGCCGAGCGTGATTGGCATTCCGCCAGCCGTCGCCACCCGGTAGATGAGTTCGGCGGTGGAGCTCGCATCGGGGTCGGTCAGCTGCATCTTCGCGAAACCGGGATTGCTCTTGTGGTGGTCGATGCAGAATTCGGCGAGCTTGTCCGCATATCCACGCAGGCTTCCGGCGATGCGCGAAAAATCCCCGCAGTCAACCACGGCCATAACATCGCCTTCGGCCGGCTTGTAATCTTTAGCGGGGATGATATCGCGCAGTCCTTCCAGATATTCGAATTCGCGTCCGAGCGGCTCGAGGCCGACGCACACCGCACTGCGTCCCGCGGCCTTCAGCGCCAGGCACAAACCAAGGGCTGAACCAGCCGCGTCGCCATCAGGTCTCACGTGAGCCACGACTACGATGCGTCCCTTGCACTTCAGCATCGCCTCCGCCATCTTGGCCGGTGTGGTATTAACGTGCTCAATCTCCGCCATATCCAAATCTTTCTTGTTTTTCCTATATGGTAACATCAACAGGCCGAAGAAGTCGATTTCAAAGTTGGGCGCCTATCAGCCGCATTAGTCGACATCAATGCGACACATGATTGCCAAAACGTAATCTGCCGGCATATTGTTTTAGTGGTCCCAATCGTGTAGAATCAGGGGTTGGAACACAGAGTTAAAACCGTCGCAATAATATGAATACAGGCAAACCAGAGATAAGCGTCGTACTCCCCGTCTACAACGAGGAAAGTTGCATCTCCACCGTGCTGGCGGAGCTGCGTGACGCGCTGCGCGGATCTACAGATTCGTACGAGATCATGCTGGTCGACGACGGTTCCAACGATGGCACGGCGGGCTTGCTTCATGAGTTTGCCGCGCAAAATCCCGAGGTTACAGTGTTGCGCCTAAGCGCCAATTCGGGGCAAAGCGCCGCATTCTGGGCTGGGATTCAGAGGGCCGCTGGGCGTGTGATTACGCTTATGGATGCGGATGGCCAGAACGATCCCTCCGATATTGCCAAGTGCGCGGCGCCGGTTCTTGCAGGAGAGGCTGACATATGCTGCGGCTATAGGCAGAACCGCAAGGACACTTTTTCAAAACGCATAGGCAGCAAGCTTGCCAACAGGTTCCGCCGCAAGATGCTCGGTGACGAAATCATCGACACCGGTTGCTCAATGAAGGCTTTCCGATCAGAGCTGCTTAAGGTTTTGCAGTATTGGGATGGGATGCACCGCTTCCTGCCAGTGCTGGCCTCGCTACAGGGCGCCAGAATCGTTCAAATTCCGGTCAACCACCGGCCGAGACTCGCGGGCAAAAGCAAGTACACCAACTTCGGGCGCTTGCGCCGCACCGTGCGTGATCTACGGGGTGTGAAGTGGCTCAAAAGCCGCACCCGTAAATTCAAGGTGTTGTCTCAGGATTTTTGAAAGCCGCCCACGTATATTTCTTGCTCCCCATGCGGAACTCTCCGGTTTCTGTGATGGATGGGAAACGCTCGTTGAGGTTTTCTGCGTTTTTGTGTAGAAATATTGCCAGACCTTCGCCTTGCTGCCGCATGGCGGCTCGCATTTCCTGATCATCCCTGGCTATTGTACCCATATGACCGGAGTTAAGGGCGAGGATTTCCCCTCGCATATCGTATAGCAGGAGTCGACCTCCCTCGGGCAGGTGCTCCGCTGCGAGGGGCTTGATCTCCTGTGGCGTTTTCATATGGTTGAATGCTGGCAGAACGAATGTGCCTACAGACGCGAATGTCATACACATCGCAATGGCGAAGGCTGCGGGCCAGTCTCCGAGGTGGAATCGCATCATGCCCTTAATCCCGCCAGTCGCCACAATCATTGGGATCATGAAAATCCAAGCGGAGAGGTCCCGGAGAGTGAATGCCGTAGCCTCGTTGTTTTTAATGAATGGGAGATGCATGCTGAATGCCGTTATTAGAGCAGCGCCGGCGAACATGATTGCAGCGGATATTAGAATGCCCAATGCGATTTGGCGGCAGACCCGCGAGGCGCGAATCCCTTCCCACCCTGCGGCGACGCCAATAGACATTGCGGGGAGGGCGAGCATTATGTACAGATTGCGTTTGCTTGCGGGTATGGAGAAGAAAAGAACAACGAAGAGGCTCCAGACCAACAGCTTGTCCAACAAAGCCGAATTCTCTCTTCTCAGGTGTCTATATGCGACCGGTATGAAAAGCGTCCATGGGAGAAACGAAATTGGCAGATTGTAGAGGTAGTAGTAGAATGGCCGCTGATGGCCTAGCTTGCCAGCCGCGCGTGAAAAGTTCTGAGAAAAGAGGAGCTCTCGCAGATATTCCGACGGGGCCCCGGATAAATAGCAGAGTGCTACCCATGCCAGAGGTACCGCGGCGGCGAGCATTAGGCCGATTGCGAAACGGGCAGCCGGAATGCGCGGAGAATCTCGATCCGCATAGTAACGGACGAGCAGGTAAACCCCCGTTGGCAACAGGATGCCTACGGGGCCCTTGGCAAGCGCGGCAAATCCCATCGATAAAAAGGCGGGATAGATTGACAGCGCGGAACCCTTGCTTTTGTTGTAGCTGAAAAGCAGGTGGAGCGCAGTCATTTCAAGGCCTAGAAGCAACGGATCAATCTGCCCCATGCCTCCGGTGTCCCAGAACTGCCATACGGACGATAGCACGACAACCGAGCGGATTGCTGTACGACGACCGCACCAGAGCCTGGCGATTCTGTATGTTCCCCAGAGCGAGAGGAAAACGCCGAGGGCTGATGGCAGGCGAGATCCCAGTGGTTCCGGGAAAACCATCTCTCCTGCGTTTATCAGCCAAAACATCAGAGGAGGCTTGTCGGCGTAGGGAACACCATGGCGGTGCGGCACGAGCCACTCTCCTGATGCCGCCATCTCACGCGCTATGTATACAAAACGAGCTTCGTCGGGTTCCCAGTAATCGCGGAGGGCGTAGTTGCCGCCCCACATAATGGACACCCAACCTACAGACATCGCCAGCAAAAGCATGCGGTGACGGATTAAGAGCATTTTGAAATTCGATGGTTTTGTCATGATGAGGCTTGATTATACATCACAGAAAATTCCGTGAAATTGTCGCAACATTACGTTTTGGCAAGGTTCTGCGTTATTTTTTGACTTTGTCGAACGGGAACTCTTATAATGTGGGAGTAGTCGTCAATACCATGCGTTCGGCGGGAGGAATCCTGAGGTCGTTCCGTATTGCCGCCGATGCTGGGGTAATGAATGAAAATCTTGATAGTCGAGGATGATATGAAGACGGCCGCTTTCGTCGAGAAGGCTTTTCAGCAGGCTGGCTTCGTTACGTGTCATGTGAGGGACGGAGAGGACGCGCTTGCAAGGGCGACGACCGAAGAGTTCGACGTTGCTGTGATGGACTTGATGCTGCCCAAGCTCGACGGGTTCCGCGTCATAGAAGGCATTCGCAAGGCAGGGCGCAATTTCCCTATCATCGTGCTCAGCGCGAAGGGGTCGGTCGAGAGCAAAGTGAAGGGGCTTGAGAAGGGCGGCGACGATTACATGGCCAAGCCGTTTTCTGTGACCGAGCTTCTGGCGCGCGTCCAGGCGCTGCTGCGCAGGGCGTCTTCTGCCCCCGACTCAATGACGTTGGTGGTGGAGGATCTCACGCTTGACATCGTCTCGCGTCGTGTGCATCGTGGGAAGGATCGCATAGAGTTGCAGCCACTGGAGTTCCAGCTCCTCGAGTATCTCGTGCGCAACCGTGGCAGAGTGGTTTCGAAGACGACGATTATGGAGCATGTGTGGGGCTATGATTTCGACACTCAGACGAACATCGTAGAATCACGTGTCTGCCGCCTTCGTGACAAAATAGACAAGCCGTATGATAGAAAACTCGTCAAGACCGTCAGGGGATTCGGATATGTCATCGAGTGATCCGCGGCGGACAGGCTCCATAAGGGGCAAGGTGTCGCTGCTCTACTCCGCAACCTTCACCGCCACTCTTTTGATTGGATTCATCGCAGTTTTCTTAAGCCAGAGGTACGCCACCAACAACTCCGCCATTAGAAAACTGGATGCGTTTTCCAGAGAGTTCACT
>JALHHX010000178.1 GCA_022837245.1 Lentisphaerota bacterium | reverse complement strand
GTACGAGAAGACCGACCTTTCATATTGCGGGTTGCTGTATCTGGCTGCGGCCATGATTGTCCTCAACAAAGTGTCGGTTATTTACGGATAAGTCCTTAATCCCGGACGAGATCCCGGAAACGAACAGAAGGCACAAGCTCATACATAAAGATTGAAAATGAATATGGCGTAGTCTAAAATAGCGCAAATATTAAAACAAATGGCTGAACTATTGGATAGAAAAGCAAACACAGATTTGAAAACCAGGCGCGATGAGGCGTTCATGCGTGCGGCGTTGGCTTGGGCGGAGAAAGGCGAAGGCGGCACCCGGCCGAATCCGCCCGTGGGTTGCGTTATTGTTCGTGATAATGAGGTCATGGCGAGCGGTTTCCACGAATATGCAGGAGGGCCGCACGCAGAGGCTGCGGCGCTGGCTGTGCTCGGCGGTGAGGCAAAAGGAGCCGAGCTGTATGTGACGCTGGAGCCGTGCAGCACGAGAGGCCGGACTCCGCCGTGTGTCGATGCGATACTCCGCGCAGGAGTCAGGCGCGTCGTGATTGCGGCAACCGATGAGAATCCGGCCCATGCAGGGCGCGGCATGCAGATGCTGCGAGATGCTGGCATTGAGGTGGTGACCGGAGTTTGCGAGCGCGAGGCTCGGCGGATGCTGGCTCCGTTTTTCAAACATGTTAAGACAAAACGTCCATACGTTCGCCTTAAGATGGCGCAGTCCTTAGACGGGGCTATAGCCGACCATGCGGGGAATTCCAAGTGGATCACATGCGAGGAGTCGCGTGCTTACGTGCGAGAGCTGCGCCGCAAGTCCGATGTTGTGCTCGTGGGCTGTGGAACGGCGTTGGCCGATGACCCATCGCTGCTGCGAACGACGGAGAATGATGAGGCAGGTCGCGGGCTGCCGGGCATGAGAGCAGTGCTGGATTCGACGGGCAGGGTTCCCCTCTCGGCGCTAATTTTCAGGGACGGACATGCATCGCAGACGATATATGTGACGACTGATGCTGCGCCTGCCGTACGGCTGGACGAGGTGTCGGCCACCGGAGCGCAAGTCTTGGTGCTTCCTGCGGCGCATCCTGCAAACGGAAAGGTTAACGCCAAAATATCGCTGACGGCGTTGCTGGAGCGCTTGGGTGCGGATGGATACATGAGCGTGCTCTGCGAAGGCGGGGCGGAACTCGCATCTGCCTTCGTGGCGGAAGCGCTGGTTGACGAGCTCCTGTTGTTTGTTGCGCCAATGGTTTTGGGGGCGGGTTCCAAACGCACGTTCGGGGCGTTCCCTTTTGATCTGCCGACTGCGCCACGCTTCGAGATCGATCGTTTGGAGCACTTTGGCCGCGATGTTTTATTGCGGGCTTTCCCACGGACTGGATGGTGATTTTATGTTTACTGGTTTGATTCAGAAAAAAGGCGTGTTCAAGGGCATGGAGCTCAAGAACGGCGGGGCGTCGATTGAAATCGGGTGCACCCCATGGGAAGGGGAGCCTCTTGTGGCGGGCGAGAGCGTGGCCGTGCAGGGCGCGTGCTTGACCGTCGTTGGAATATCGTCTGCGGGATTCACGGCAGACGTGCTTCAGGAGACACTTGATTGCACCAATCTTGGGCAACTCAAACGTGGAGCTCCACTCAACCTCGAACGTGCGCTGCGGTTGTGCGACAGGATGGGAGGTCATATTGTAGGCGGGCACGTCGACGGCGTTGGACGGCTGGAGCTGGTCGGGAAGACTGGTCGCGACATAAAGCTGCGCATCTCTTGCAGAGAGGAAGAGGCGCGTTACATCGTGCGCAAGGGTTCGGTGGCGATCGATGGCATCAGCCTAACGGTGAGCGCAGTGCCAGGACCCCGGCTGTTCGAAGTGGCAATCATCCCCACGACATGGCGCGGGACATCGCTTGGCGCCCGCGTGGCCGGCGACACAGTGAACATTGAGACGGACGTCATCGCTCGCTACATAGAGAAACTGATCAGCGGGGCGGACGGTTCCGTCGGATTGACATTTGAAAAACTCATAAATTCGGGGTTTTCAACACAACCATAAACTATATTCCAACAAAAGCTAAAATGATACACAGATTGCGAATAACTTGTGTTTCGGGCCCGTGGCTCGACGACGAATGCGTCAGGTTCATTGATTTGCCGGACGGTGCCAACCTATACGATCTTCATCTGGCTATACAGGACTCGGTATTGTTCGACGATGAATATCCGTTCTACTACTTCACCGGCATTTCGCACAGGGCGACGGGGAGATTTATACCCGACGGGTTCGATCCTGAGCTTGACGAAATCGATACGGACGTCTACGAGGACATCGCCGCCATGGATTATATACAGGCTGGCTCAAAGGAGAGTTTGTTCTACGTGTTCATGTCGGAAGGCGATGACTGGCATTTCCGCATACAGCACACGGGGAAGAAGTTCAAGCCGGTTCAGGGCGAAGAATATCCTCTCGTCCAAGATCAGCTTGCACAGGGACCGAACCCTGAGCAGTATGGCAGCGGGTTCGACGACTTCGCCGAGGATGACGACCACTTCAAGCCGATGCGCAGGGGAGGGGACTTCGACAGAGACGGGGAAGACGACGAAGAAGAAGACGGAATATTCGGTTTCGGGTTTGATGACGACGAGGATAACGAGTCCGAAGAATATGATGATGACTACGACAGAGACGATGACGACGACGAACTGCGCGATTAGCGGCTGGTGGGCTTGAGTGCCGTCGCTTCCTCACGCGAAGCCGCGACGGCGCGAAGCTTGTGCTCCACCGCTGCTCCAGGGACCTCACGCCAAGCCTCTCGACTGCAGAGTTTTGGAAGGCCTTGCTACCGTGCTCCTAGCTTTTTGGTTGTTTCTCAACCGTGCCGCGCTGCCGGGGTTTTAACTCCGATGTTCTCCGATGCGCTCGCTAACGCTCGCGGGTGGCGTAACCTCTCTGCTACGCAATTTCTCACGCCAAAACCGCCAAGTACGCCAAGTCCTTGCTACGCAGTGTCTTAGTTGGTGTTGTCAGTGCGGAGAACCCTTAAAAAACGCGGTTGCAAAGGGCGGCGCGGGCAGCCGAGGCTGCCCGTAATAAAGCGGCGTCGAGCCGCCGCACTCCAAAACACTTGCCGCGGAGCGTTAGCGGAGCATCGAGTTTAAAAAAAACGTAGCAAGGTATTAGGTATTAGGTACTTCGCGCCGTCGCGTGGGGCACCACGGCAGCAATGGCTACGTAGCAAGGGAAAATCTGCGGTAATCAGCGAAATCTGCGGATAACTTACACGTAGCAAAGGAACGTGGCAAAAGCTTCGCGCCGTCGCGTCTTCGCGTGGGACAACCACGGCAGCAAGGGCTTGGCGGCCTTTGCGTTGTCATGGGCGGGGGGAGTAGGCCAGGCCGGGAAGCGGCCAGCCGGTTTCCGGATCCAGTACAACGCAGTAGAAGCCCCAGGAACCGGTGGTTTGCGTCGTTTTCACGAGCAGAGCGTTCCAACCGGCCTTCAGCTGTACTTTTGACTTGTCCTGCTCCGGCGCCGCAGAGCGGTCCGCGTCGTTTTCAATAACAAGCTTGCCGTTTACCCACACCTTGATGCCTTCATCGGAGCCCACGGCGAGCTCTGCGATTTGCGCCCTCGGACTCTTAACCCATGTGGCGGCGTACATGCTGCAGTTTTCGTTCGGTTGGAAGATCGGAAGCAAGTTGAGATAGCCGTCTGGCTCACTCGCCACTTCCTGCCAGTGGCGCTGGTTGCCGGTGCCGTCCCGCAGGCTTTTGCTGGTGTCAAGCTTGCTCTCTGGCCCGAAGTCCTTTTCGAAATCGCATTCAAACGGTCCGACGGCAATCCAGCTGCGCACCGCGAGGTTGAGCGTGGCCGTGTCGCTTATCCCTTCGGCTGTCACTTCATACTCGGCGGTCCAGTTCTGATTCGCGAGCCTGATATCGCCCGCGTTGAACACTACTGTTGCCACGGGGCTGTTCGTCATGATGGGGCCGAACTGCTGTATCAACGGCGAGCGCGGGGCTGGGCCGGTCAGGGATAGCTTGACTTTTCCGGACATCGGCGTTTTCCCGTTATTGGTGATCCTAAGCGCGAAAGGCTGGGAGCCTTTTGTGACTGTCTGGACTCGAAGTGGCAGAATCTGGAACTCGGGCTTG
>JALHHX010000482.1:661-1221 GCA_022837245.1 Lentisphaerota bacterium | reverse complement strand
TGGTATCTGGGAAAGTGTCCAATAATTGGACAGTTTGGGACGCCGTTTCGGGGTGGGAGCTTTCGCAGGCGCGAGCTTCAATCCAGCCCTAAATGGGTGCCCTTTTCAGCGAGGGTCGCCGCGTTGCTTGGCTGTTTTCGGCAACCGGTAATCAGTGTGCCATTTTGGCACAGTTCGGTCGTGGTGATTGTGGCGAAATGCGCCCGGTTCTTATCGTCCCCGCCTAGCCGATGAAGAGGGGCTTTGCCAGGATGACGACGAAGACGCCGGGCGGGAAGGCTGAGATTGCACCGCCGGGGCCCGCTGGCCGGAGGACGTTGGTGGCGGCGAAAATGAGCGTGCTGGCTGAGGCGTGAAGGTCTGGGCCTGGGCACTCTGGGTTGGACGGGATACCGTCGCCGGGGCGCGCGAAACGGAGGCCGCTGCCGGCGGGGAAGCCGGACGCGACATCTGTGGAGTGAAGGTTGGGGCCGGGGTGCTGCGAGTTGGACGGGATTCCATTGACGGGGTCCGTGCGGTAAAAGGCGTTGCCGGCGGAGAGGCCGGGCGAGCCGGGGCGG
>JALHHX010000482.1:0-621 GCA_022837245.1 Lentisphaerota bacterium | reverse complement strand
GGCGTGCTGGGGCGCGTCGGGGCTGGGGTTGGGGAGCTGGGGACAGTCCCCGACCGCGACGGCGTGCTCCGCGCCGGTGAATCCCCGGAGCGCAGCGCAGACGGAGGCGGAATGGTACGGGCGGAAGTTGACCCGGACGACGTTGTCACGCGCGGCGTCCGCGGGGTTGTCGCGGAGTGCGGCAGGGGATCCCGTTGCGAAGGGACCGCCAGCGATCGCACCGCCTGGTTCAGGGAAGAAGCAGGCGGGATCACCGGCGTGGTCGGGCGGGATTCGTTTCGGCCGGAAAAAGTTGCGGCCGGGCGCGGAGCTTCCCGGCTGACCGTGCTGCCGCTGCTGGCGGGGACATTCCGCAGGGGCCGATCCCCGGGGGACGAACTCAGCGGCGGGGCTGGTTTGGGGTCTGGATTCCGGCTCGGGGCGGCGCTGTTTGGCGCGGGAAGCGTTCGTGAACTGGAGGAGTGCGTGAAGGACGCGTCGGGGCGAGGCGTTCCGATCGGGGAAGGAGTGGAGAGGCTCGACCCGGCGGGCGCAGAGCTCCGCACGGACGGCGGTTTCCGTTCCGGCAGCACGGACGGCGCGCCCGAAGCCGCCACTGGCGCGCGGCTCCCTTCGTGGAAT
>JALHHX010000013.1:26213-28789 GCA_022837245.1 Lentisphaerota bacterium | reverse complement strand
GTGTTTTTTCACAAGATTACAATAAACGACTCGGACTCCAGCGCAATAGTCCCGCGAGGGAACCGCAGTTGCGGCGAGTAAAATTGGGGAATGTCCTATATATCTTTTACTTAGCCTTCTGCAGTTGCTTATCTTTAGCCCAGTTTTTTGTCTCGAAGTGGTATGTGCCTGCGGCGAGCTCTTTTTGTGCGTGGCTGCCAGGCATAACTAGTGTTGCGGAGGCGTTGGCTGGGACGACTATATCGACGGCAAGCACGCCATTGTCCGAAATGCGCCATGCGCACGATGCACGGCCATAGCGTGTGAGCAGGCTTGCCCGTGCGCTGGTGAATCCCTCGC
This sequence comes from Lentisphaerota bacterium, assembly GCA_022837245.1. Taxonomy (GTDB): domain Bacteria; phylum Verrucomicrobiota; class Kiritimatiellia; order RFP12; family UBA3636; genus JAAZFF01. Next base: position 28,450 of record JALHHX010000013.1, on the reverse strand, counting down.
CAGGGTATGGTCGCATGATGATGTTGCGGTAGCCGGGGCTACGCTCATCAATGGCGATGCCGCCGAGTGTGGAGTACATCCATTCGCCAATCGCTCCGTATGCGTAATGGTTGAATGAGTTCATGCCGGCATTTCCAAAACCGCCTTCGATCGTGTAGCTGTTCCAACGCTCCCACATTGTGGTCGCGCCCTGCAAGACAGGATACAACCACGATGGATAGCTTGTTTGAAGCAGGAGTTTGCAGGCAATGTCAGATCTGCCGTGCCTTGACAGAACAGGCGCCAGAAGAGGCGTGCCAATGAAACCCGTGGAGAGATGAACGCCGCGGTTCTCGATGTCTTTGACAAGTCTTGCGAGCGCGTATTTGCGTTTAGGTCCTTCTGGCAGGAGATCGAATCCAAGCGCAAGCAGATATCCAGTCTGCGTGTCGCCGGCGAGCCTTCCTTTGGGAGAGACGAACTCGTTGTTGAACGCCTTGCGCACGCGCTGCGCGAGTCGCGTAAAACGCGTGGCGTCAGCTTTACGCCCTAGTATCTTCGCAACCTTGGCCATTATCTGAGTGGTGTACGCAAAATAAGCCGTGGCTATCAGGTCGCGTGGTGTCGGCTGCCATCCCGAGGTGCTCTCGCTTCCATCGATGGAAAGCCAGTCGCCGTAGAGCGCGCAGGAGTTTATCAACCCGGGGCTATTGTCTTCGCGCCATTTCACCCAGCGCGACATTGCATCGTAATGACGCTCCAGAATCGCCTTGTCGCCATAATGCAAGTATATGGTCCATGGACAAACAACACCAGCATCGCCGTAGCCCGCAGTGCCGGCGTCACCCTTGTAAACATCAGGTGCGACGTGCGTGTATGCACCGTCTTCATTCTGCGCGTCGTCGAGGTCAACGCACCATTTTGTGAAGAACGCCGAAACGTCCATATTGAAGCATGATGTCGGAGCGAATATCTGCGCATCGCCGGTCCATCCCAGCCGTTCGTCGCGCTGCGGGCAGTCGGTGGGGATGTCGAGAAAGTTGCCTCTTTGTCCCCAGGCAATATTGTCCTGGAGTCTGTTCACAAGATGTACAGAGCTTATAAACTCGCCCGTCTGCTGCATGTCCGAACAAAGAACGATGCCTGCGACATCGCCGATTTCAGGACTGCCTTCAAGACCAGACAGCTCAACGTACCGAAAGCCATGGAACGTGAATGTCTGAGTATATGTTTCTTCTCCGCCGCCTTTGCAGATATAGCTGTCCGTGCACTTTGCCGTTCGCAGATTCGCCGTGAAGAGCGTGCCGTCATTATTTAGCATTTCAGCAAATCGCAGCGTTACTTTGCGTCCTGCATCTTGGCGCAGCTTGACACGCGTCCAGCCAACCATGTTCTGCCCAAGATCGAAAACGTACACGCCGGGTTGCGGCTCCGTCATCTTTGCCGCGCGCAGTTCCATTTGCTTCCTTATCGGGACGCTGAGGCTGGGCACAATTTTCGCACCCGGGGCAGGGAATATCTTTGCTGCAGTCCATACGCTATCGTTGAACCCCGCGCCATTCCAGCCCGGCATCTCAAGTCTTGCGTCATAGGTCTCGCCATCGTAGAAATCGGCGTTCAGTATGGGACCTGTCGAGGTCTTCCATTTCTTGTCGCCTGCGATTACGGTGCGCGACCCGTCGTCATGATCGATCTCGAGCTGCACAAGAAGAGAGAGTTGTTCTCCGTACCAGAAACGTTTGCCAAGCCCGCGTATTCTGCCAGCATACCAGCCATCGCCAAGCACAGCGCCGATTGCGTTTTCGCCCCCGCGCAGAAGTCCAGTCACATCATACGTGGACGCCTGAATGCGCTTGTCGTAATCAGTCCAGCCCGGCGCAAAGATGTCTTCACCCACGCGTTTGCCGTTTATGGAAAGTTCAAAGACGCCTCGTGCGGCGACGTGCACGCTCGCATGCGCCACGCCCTTGGAAAGTTTGAAGCTGCGACGTAGATATGGCGACGGGCGTCCTTCTTCTGACTTCCGTCCAATCCAGGCTGAACTCCAATCGGACTGGGATAGCAGGCCAATCGCAAAATGCGCCGTTGGGCTCCATTCGGTTTCGACTCCATCCATGTCCCACACGCGCACACGCCAGAAAACACGGTCTCGAGAATGTAGCTTCTTGCCGTTCCATACGACGTCTACAACCGCATCGCCGCGAACCTTGCCGCTGTCCCACAAATCAGGTTTCTTGTAGAGTTTCTCTGGCGAACTT
>JALHHX010000013.1:0-26199 GCA_022837245.1 Lentisphaerota bacterium | reverse complement strand
AACTTGCCGCTACGACCCTGTAGGCGGTTTGTTTTGCTCCAAGTCTTCCGTCGTTTATCATCCATGATAGGCGAGGCTTGGTTTCTGCCAGCCCAAGAGGATTGTCGCGATGCTCCGCACGCAAGCCAGACACAGATGCGGGCGTAGACCAGTTCTTCAGGTAGCAACCCTTTGTGGCGCCGTCGAGTTCTTGTACCGTGAAGCGCACGCAAACGACCGAGTGCTTGATCTTGCCGGGTTTCAGCTTTACGTAAGTTGTGGCCACGACAGTGCCGTCTGGCAGGCGGGCGAGTCCCGGGTATCCACTGTCCCATGATGCGTAATTGTGCAGCAGCTTAACGCGGCATTGCCCGGGAGCTCCAAGCTTTAGATCGCTGTACTTGCCTAGCCATGCGGTGAAGCAGCCTTGCGAAGCACTGCCCTTAGCCATGTCGCGGAATACAAGGAGAACTCTGCCACCCTCAATTGCAATCGCCTGGTGCCTGTCGCCTGTGATCTCCCACTGGGTCTCGCGCGGCTCGGTCCATGTTTTGCCTTCATCGTTGCTGAACATTATGTAGCTGTTGCCCCGCCTCGCGTTTTCGCGCAGGATGCAGCACAGCTCCTTGCCGTTTGGAGAACGGAAGGCGCATGGCTCGCAGAAATGCAGGCGTTCTCCTCCGTCGGCAACTGCGACCGGGTTGCTCCAAGTCAGGCCGCCGTCATCCGTGATGCACTGCGCCACGACGGGGAGCGTGCCGGGCGCTTCGCCTGCGGCGCCATCGTTTCTCAGATGATACATGCCAAGATACGATCCGTTTGCAAGTTGCACGATGCTGCTAAATGCCATCACGCATGGCAACCCGAGCGGCGGCATTTCATTCCATGTCTTGCCATCGTCTTCGCTGACGACTCGCGCCATGTCGGGCCGCGCGGAGAAAATCCATATCCGCGAAGTGCCGTCAGGCGCAACCATCCTGTAGATACTGGGGCAGTTGTAGTGCTTGTGGAAACCTTCGGGCATTAGATCGTCGATTCGTGTCCACGTAAGGCCACCATCGTCGCTGCGCGCAATCGGACCGCAGTTCCCGCCGTGTCCATAAGTCCAAACGCAGAACATTGTGTGCCCATCTGGCATTAGCAAAGTAGTGGGGTGGCCGTTGTAAATTTCCTCGGTGCCTGCCGCAACGATGGTCTGTCTGGCGCTGTCGCCGGATATATCGAGTGTCTTCACTGGATTTCGTTTTCCTCGTCTTGTCTTTAAATTAGCTTATTGTTTTTGTCCGTCGGCTTGCGTATCAATGGCATACCCCTGTTCGGCTGCTTTGAGGTACCATTTAACGGCCTCCGCCTTATCCTTCTCAATACCGTTCCCTTTGGCGTAGCAGTCCCCAAGATTGTATTGTGCCTTGGAATGTCCTTGTTCAGCAGCTTTTTGGTGCCACAGGGTGGCCTCGACGTCGTTTTTCTCTAAGCCCTTGCCGTATTGGCAGCAGAGGCCAAGTCTGTTCTGCGCCCGAACATGTCCCTGGTATGCGGCCTTGCGGAACCATTTGGCGGCCTCAGCCTCGCCTTTCACAAATCCTCGATTATCGGCGTAGCTTCTTCCAAGCTGATACTGCGCCTCCGCATAGCCATGCTCGACGGCCTTCCGCAACCTTGTCTTTTCTAGGTCGACGGTTAGACTGCCCGGAAGATATTGATAGTAATCAGGAATTTTATAATGCGATGAATTGTTGCGTGAAGTGGCGGTCTCTTTCAAGGCCCTCACTCCCTCGTGCTGGGCATCATACTTGCTGTGGGCCAGAGCCGGTTGAATCAACCAAACTGCGAACACGACAGCAAGAGCGATCTTCAATTGCTTGATTCTTTTTGGGTTCATCATCGTGGGTTTTATGAGGTCAGTTCGGGTGTTGTGCAAAGTGAGCGTGTGGCTTTTGCATCTGAGTGATGAAATTGTGGCATATTAAGAGGGGGAAGGGCAAGGATTTAGCGCCATGAGCCTTCCCCGGGCTTTTCGTCGCGACATATTAATCGGACATAGTAGTCGGGTCAGTGGCCGGGGTGTTAGCGCTGGAATGGTGGAATGCTGGAATTATGGGGGCTTTGCCACCGTGGTTTCCCCACGCGGCCAAAAGAGCGCAAAGCTCAAGTGGAGCGCCGGGCGACCGCGGTTTTGAGGCCTACCCGCCATAGTCGGAGCGGGGAGCGCCCATGGCGGCGACGTAGCGCCAAGCCGAGCCGAGTTCGTGCAAACGCGCGCTGAACGGGGCTTTCGTCAAAGCCGGAAAGCCAATGCCGCGCCGTGGGAGACGCATGGCGTGGCACGCGCCGGGCGGGCTGGCAGCCTGCGGGCAAGAGCCTGCCCGCAGGGAGTGGTTAAAACCTCCGGGGGCTGATGACGCAAGGCACCCGACCCTATGCAGGCAAGCGCCTTGCGCGGGGCTTTTTACCCACTTCCCGCAAGCAGTCCCCCGCTAGCGGGGCGCGCCTTGGTTTGTAGTGTGCCCGCCAGGGCATGACGCGCCCCCGCCAGCGCCTCGCGGCGCCACTACGAACAATGCCGCGTCCGTGTGCCGCAGGCACACGCAAAAGCGCCGTGCTTTACGCTATGGGCTGAGACAACAGGAGCCAAACTCCAGGCATGCCGCAGGCACACAACACCGCCACCCAAGCCATCAACGGCAGCCGGCAGCAGCTTGGCATATCAAGTGGAGATGGCCAGACCAGGCTGCCAAATAATTTTTCCACGGCTTTCAAGCCCGCCCCAGCAGAATCTACTTCTTCAGCGAGTAGAGACTGTTGTCGGCGGAAATGAACCCGCAGCCGGGCGCCGTGAACCCCTCGGCGCCGCCAAGTTTGTATGGCTTCGAAAGCGCCTCGACATGGCCATCGGCAAATGCCACGTTCGTCTTGCCCCCATGGCGAAATCCCTGGGTGCCGGATTCACGTATGTACTTTCCGGAGAAGTCGCTGGACCTGTCCGCCTTGGGAGAGCGCATGAATTTGTTCGCTCCGCTGCCGTACTGTCCATCGCCAAACATTGCCGTGCGCGCCGGATCTTCAATCTGCGAGAGCATCGCCGGGGCTTGCCGCTTGGCCGGATCCCCCTCCACCTTCCCTATGAAGCTGGAGTTGTAATTGTAGCCGGTGTAAGGGTCACCTTCCCAGTTCGCTCTGCCGTCTATGAACGACGGGCATTGCAACACGGAATTGATCCCGTAGCCGCTCCACATCACTCCGGGCTGGGGTTTGCCGCCAGAGGGTATAACAAAGTCCCAGCACCAAGATTGGTAGCCCTTGACCTTGCGCGACGCCCACGGGAAGCGTCCGTTGTGGTCTTCCGCATACGCGGTGGCGGCAACAACCATGTTGCGGAGATTGGACGCGCATTTAACGCGTTGGGAGGCAGTTCTCGCTTTGCCGACTGCGCCGACGGTAAGTGTCATAAGAATTCCCGCTATCGCTATAACCACAAACAGCTCTAACAGAGTGAACCCCGCGCTTGAGAGGTCAATTATGTCTCCTGGCTGTCTGAAAGGTTTTCTCACCGTTTTCACCACTCATTCTACTCTTCAGCCGAAATTCCAAGGCTGAAGAACGCCTTTTTGGCTCTTGCAGGCTCTTCAATGGAAATTGTCGCGGTGTAAGTGCCGTCAACTGCGTTTGTGGCAACCCCTTCGAGACGGGCAAATCCCTTGGTGATGTTTGCGAACGACGCTGCAGCCAGATCATACTTGCCACGCGGCCCGAATTCTATCCCAGACTCCAAGATATCGTTGATATTCCAGTCCGCCTTCCAGACAGGGAAAGAGAACCATAGACGCCCATCACGTACGACGAAGTCGCTTATCTCAAGTGTAGCGGCAGGGTCCTCCCCCAATGCGAAGTTCACAAAGTTCGGCCGACCGTTTGCGGCAAGCGCGGTTTTTCTTCCTTTCGACGGCAGCTCAGTCCAAGCGTAGAGCTCTTTAGCGTAAACTCCGTATGGCGTGTCGGGATAGACGTCCGCAACGGCATCGATTTCGCATGAGGAACTAGGATCGTCCGGGTTGGCATTGTTCGTAATTCGAACATACTTGAACCACTTTCTTCCGTTGTGCGTAGCTGGCAGGTTAAGACTTGAAATATCGAAAGCTGCGCCACCTGCAGATCCGTTGTACCACGTGGCAATTTGCGCGAGGTTGGTGCCCGGCGCAATAGACTCCTCTCCCCACGGCGGAACCGGATATGTCGGATCGGTCTTGGCGCCCCACCACTTGTTGCCGGCAAAAAGGGCTGGATTGGCGTTTGCAGGGTCGAGCTTGTAGCCAAGCGTCGGAGCGAAAGAGTCAGCGTGCAACCACGTGTCTGAAGTAAACCACGTTACCCCGTCCTGCGATACTTCAACAAATCCAGGCTCCGCAACTAAACTGCCGTTGATGACCACATTCGTCGGATTTTCAAAACCCGTCATATAAGTTTCACCTCTAGCTCTATAAAACGCATTTCCGAAAACGATGAAATCCAGCCCCCACGGATTGTTCGGATCGTCAACCACAGGATGGTCGAATTCAATTGTGATATACCCTCGAGAATCATCAAAGTCGGCGATGCTCACAACTTTATCGACGCCATACGCACCCATTGTTAGATTCAAGGGAACAGACGGAGAAAAAACATTTGCCGGAGTTTCCGAAGACGGCCGTCCAAGCGCTGCCTCGGGGAAGTCGTATCCCAGCGTAAATAAGGGATCAGACTCAAACTCAACAATATTGAACCCATAAGGCGACTCCGCCGCCACTGGCAACGAAGGCGGAGGAGATGGCCATATATTCCAATCAACATTCTTGTAGGCTATCCACTGGCCGTTCGTTGGAACCTGTCCGTCAAGACCGACCCCAAAGTATCCCCATGAGTCGTTTCCGGAAACCTCCGGTGCGGTTATGTGCGCCGACGACCAGTAATAGGTGGCGCCGGAGGAACTCATAAAGTCCTCAGGGTCGGTTGTCATCCTGCCTGTAAAATCGAACGCCCCGCCGTCTCCGTTGGAATCGTATCCGAAATCATCCATTGAAGACCCCCAGCTACCTTGACTTATACCCACACGAAGCCTCCGATCTTCAGCATCAAGTTCTCGTAGGATCTTAGCCATATTGGTAGCAGTGCCGTTCCACCTGTAGCCATAGGCAATGCTCGAGCCGGGTCTCCCGTTGTTCCAGTCTATCACTATCGCAGCTTTGTTCGTCCCTTCGCCCACCCAGTAGTGGATATCGTCGAAGGTGAAGCTTCCGGTTGATGCAGAGGCGAATTCAGGAGCAAAACCAAGCCAGCACGGCAGCGCAATCGCGGCCGCGCTCAAAACGCGCAAACATTTGTTCATTTATCATCTCTCTTTGTACGACCTTATACCATACGGTGGCGGAGTGGACACCCATCCACACCTGAATTGGCCGCAACTCGTCTTCTGGCTCGTGACAATAACACCCTTGGCACCTTCCGATCGCGGGGGGGAAAAGAGCCCCCCCTCGTTTTCGTGGCATATTGCCTTGGGCTGTCACTTACAGCGGCGTCACCGCGCCCGATTCACACGGGCTTCCGTTGGCTCCGGCCTACCTACCTGTCGGTTGGTTGATGAAGAACAAGGTAGCATAACCGGCTGTAAAATTGCAAGCTTAATAAACTTCCACACTTGCAATGAAGTATTTCTTGTCTTCCCACAACTAAACGTTTGTTGAATTCTCTTCGAGATTTTGGGGAATAGGGGACAGACCCCAAACAAGGGAATAGGGGACAGACCCCACAAGAACAAAAGAACAAGAAGAAGAAGAAGAACAAGAAGGAAGGAATAGGGGACAGACCCCACAAGGGAATAGCAAGGAATAGGGGGACAGACCCCAGAATCCGTGTGAAAAACCGAGATGCGCCCGACTAGCACCGGAAACGCGTAGATGCTATAATCCAGCACATAAAGATGATATTAACGAGACCCATAAACCCCAGACGCTGAAATGCCTCCGAACCTGCCAGTCTCCACAGCACTGCCGCGCCTAAAGGCCGCGCTCGCAGGCGGGAACTCCGCCGTCCTGACCGCACCGCCCGGCTCCGGCAAAACCACCATCGCCCCGCTGGCCCTCCTGGACGAACCTTGGCTCGCTGGCAAACGTGTCCTGATGCTCGAACCACGACGCATGGCGGCACGCGCAGCCGCATGGCGCATGGCTGACATCCTAGGCGAGTCTTCCGGGAAAACCGTGGGGCACCATATACGTCTCGAACGCGATTTTTCGCGCGACACCCGCATAATCGTACTCACCGAGGGCATTCTTGCCCGCCAAATACTTTCAGATCCCGAACTTCCCGGTGTAGGGCTCCTAATCTTCGACGAGTTTCACGAGCGCTCAATCAACGCCGATTTCGGCCTTGCGCTAGCCCTCGACGTCCAGCGCTCAATTCGCCCTGACCTGCGCATTCTCGTCATGTCCGCGACGCTCGACGCCACAGCCGTGGCGCGCCACCTCACCCCCGGTGGCGCACCGGTCGTCAGCGCCGAAGGCCGCATGTTCCCAGTCGAAACCATATTCGCCCCACGTCCCGCCGAAGAACGCATTTCCGACCGCACAGCAGCTGTAGTCCGCCGAGCCCTCCGCGAACAACCCGGTTCAATCCTTGCGTTCCTACCCGGCGAAGGCGAAATCCGGGCAACTGCGGAAGCCCTGTGGCAGAGTGCGGACTCTGCCACGGACATCGCCCCGCTTTATGCCGCCCTGCCAAAAGCGGAGCAGGATGCAGCACTGGCTCCATCTCCACCGGGTCGCCGAAAGGTAGTGCTCGCCACTTCCATCGCGGAATCGTCTCTTACAATCGAAGGCATCTCCGCCGTGGTCGATTCCGGTGCTGTGCGCGTCTCTCGTTTCTCGCACGCCACGGGCATGAGTCGTCTCGAAACAGTCCGCATAACCCGCGACCGAGCCGACCAACGACGTGGGCGTGCAGGGCGACTAGGTCCAGGCACCTGCTACCGTATCTGGTCGGAGGATGAAGACCGCGCTCTCGACTCCTCTTCCCCGCCGGAAATCCTTACGGCTGACCTTGCAGACGTTGTCCTGCAATGCGCTGACTGGGGCTCCTCCACTCCCGATTCGCTACCTTGGCTCACCCCGCCACCTGCCAACACTTGGAAGCAGGCGGTTGAGCTGCTCCGTGCACTAGACGCACTGGATTCACAAGGGTCAATAACACCCCACGGCCGACTCATGACAAGACTGGGCGCCCATCCGCGCCTCGCCCATTCCATGATTTCCGCCGCCGATGAAACAGCATGCACACTTGCCGCCGCTATCTCCGAAGCTGGCAACTCCGGCTTCCGAATCTCCTCAAATGCCGAACATCTCGTTGCCGCCGCGGAAGGTGAAAACGGAACACTACCAAAACCGGTGCGCAAACGCATTCGCGACCTCGCATCTGCTTGGCGATCGCAACTCAGACAGATCGTGGCAGAGTCCACACCCCGCCACGAATCCATCGGCATCATGCTCGCATGGGCGTACCCGGACAGAATAGGTTACCGGCGCAAAAACGCCGATGATCCCGGACGCTATCTGCTAAGCGGAGGACGCGGCGCAAAACTCCCTGCTAATGATCCCCTCGGCGTAACAGACTGGATCGCAATCGCCGACATAGACGACAAAGATGCCGACGCAACAATCCGCCTTGCAGCGCCGCTTTCCAGCGCAGACGTTGAGCGCCACTTCTCACACATGTTCCATTCGAATGAAGTTTTGGAATGGAACTCCCGCACCAAAAGCGTAGATGCGGCAAACCGCGAATTCTTCGGCGAAATACCGGTGCGCGACCGCCCGCTGAAAGACCCCGACCCAGAGGCGCTACTCAAGTGCCTCTGCGACGGAATACGCCGCGAAGGCATTGATAGACTCAACTGGATCCCCGCCGCGCGCAACCTGCAAGCACGCATCTCAACTGTAGCCTCTGCAATGCCAGAAGAGGGACTGCCGGACGTCTCCGACGAGGTCTTGGCGGCGACACTCGAACAATGGCTCGGACCTTATCTGAACAGCAAAACGTCGCTTGCACAAGCATCGGCAGTTGATCTCGTTCAGCCCTTGCAGGCGATGCTGGGTGGAGCGGCGCGGCGTCTAGATTCGCTTGCACCGACACAACTCGCGGTACCCAGCGGGTCTAGCATAAAAATTGACTACACAGGCGATCAGCCTGCGGCATCGGTCCGCATCCAGGAAGTTTTCGGCATGATGGAAACACCACGTATCGCCGGCGGACGCATACCGATTCTTCTCAAACTTCTATCCCCGGCACAGCGCCCAGTGCAAGTAACCTCCGACATCGCAAGCTTCTGGAAAAACGGCTACCCTGAAGTCCGCAAAGACCTTCGTGGACGCTACCCGAAACACTACTGGCCAGAAGACCCGATGCAGGCGACGGCAACACGTCGCGTCAGGCCAAAATAATGGATCAGAAACGCGCCGGATCAGAAACGCGCACGTGTGCTGAAAAAGACGGAACCCGTATGAAGCTCGGAGAACTTGCCCTTCTACTACGCAATCTCAGACGGCATAGCCCGGATCTTCGCCAGAGGCCGGCGATGGGACTGCCGAACCACGCTCCCGGAACCGGACTCTTCAGGCCAAATGCTCTTCAATTTCGAGGGGTAAATCAAACCTCCACCAAAAGTCCCAGAAAATGGGGAAAGTCCAAGTGAACTGTCCTCTTTTACAGCGGCGAAGAAAATGCTATAATGTGCAGGTAAAAGAAGAGATATGGGGGTTTTGATCAATGAAGGTGCCTAATTGGAAAATGCGTTTCATAAACGGGGGCGTGGGGAGCCAGAAGACGCGCGCGGAGCAGGAAGAGGCTGATTTTGTTTCATTTGTTGCCAATGTCGTGCGTCCGGCGTATTCTGAGATAGCGCGCAGGCTTTTCGAGAAAGGCCGTGAAATAACGACGCAGGAGACGCGCGCTGCATGTGGAATTACGGTTATGAACGGGAACTCCATGGAAATCATGTTTCGCATAACGGGGCTTTCGATGCCAGTAGGCGTGATCCCGAACGTGGAGGTGAAGATGCGCGAGCGCAAGGGACTGCGCGTTGAGAGCAAAAAGTTCCCGCTGCGCAGTCCGTCTGAGAAGGACAGCACGATAACCGGAATCTCGGCGGATGACATAATCGAATGTTTTTTCTGTTATTACGGAGAGGCCCTGGGAAGAATATAGGGCTGGGCGGTCTATGAGCAATTATTTTTACGGAGAACCTAAGAAATAGCGGTCGAGGTTCGTATTAACGTTGGTGCGCGGCATCGAGCCCGCGGGGTCTCGGAGGATTTATGGCGGCGTAAGCCGCACAAGGAGGATGAAAATGAACGAGCAAAATAATCAGGACTATGCCAATTTCGATCCGATGGCGGACGACAAATCGTTTCAGGAAATGATGGATCTTTTTGAGAGCATCCCCCTGCGCGAGCGTATCCGCAGAACTCTGGAAGGCATCAACATGCCGCGCGACAGCCGCGAGTACAAATTCGCAAAACTGCAGATACAGCGGCTTGCGGGGCCTGCTTTGGCGATTATTATGCCTTTCATCATATTTGGCATTTTGCTGAGCATAAATCCCCAGGTGAGGTCAGAGTCAAGAGCGGTGGCTGTGGAGATAATCGAACCCAAGATTCTCGACGTGATCGAGCCGGAGGAGGAGCCGCCACCACCAGAGGAATTCCTGGAGTTCGAGCCGATCGACACGGAATACGACGGACCGACGGAAAATTTCGCGCCGGAGACGGCGATGTCATTCAACCAGAACGTCCCTCTTTCCCCCAAGCCGGCGGAGGTCAACTCGGTGGCGATCATAAAGAGCCCTATTGTGATGCGGAACATCATCGGTTCGCGCAACCCCGGGCAGCGCGGCCAGGCGCTGGCGAAGTACGGCGGATCGAAGGGCGGCGAGGAGACGGTCATGCGCGCGTTGCGTTGGCTGAAGTCGAAACAGCTTGAAGATGGCTCATGGCCGGGCCAGAAGACGTCGAACACCGGTCTGGCGCTCCTCTCGTTTCTTGCGCACGGCGAGGTGCCGGGTCCCGATCATCCCGAGTTCGGGCCTACGGTCGAGAGGGGGCTCAAGTTCCTTTTGGACACGCAGGAGGCGAACGGGTTGTTCAAAATCAAGGACGGCAACAACTATTCGCATCCCATCGCCGCATACGCGCTTTGCGAGGCGTATTCCATGACGAAAAACCCCCTGCTTAAGGAAGCTGCCGAGAAGGCCATGGTGCCTGTTGTCAAAGGCCAGCACGCGAGCGGCGGCTGGGACTACAAGATGAACCCCGTTACTGACCGTGACGACACGTCTTACATGGGCTGGTGCGCCCAGGCCATCAAGGCGGCCTCCATTTCAGGGGAGCTCGAGATAGAGGGACTGGACGAGGCCTACAAGCTTGCCGTCAAAGGCTTCAAGAAAAATCACGCCCCCGGTGGAGGTTTCGGCTACACATCGCCGGGCAAGGGCGGGCTTTCAGGCGTCGGCGTGCTGTGCATGCAGCTCCTCGGCGCGGGAGACGACCCCGATGTGAAGGACACGCTGGACTATCTCGATTCCTGCACGTTCTCTTTCCGGAACTGGAACCAGCAGCCATCAGGTTTCGGCGGCGCGATCATGTACTACTGGTACTACATAACGCAGGCGAAGTTCCACGCCGGCGGCGACCGTTGGAAGAGCTGGAACGCCCAGTTCCAGCCGGAGCTCATCAAGGAGCAGCAGGTGATCAAGGACGCCATCGCCGACGCGGAGGGCAAGATGCGCGACATAGGGTTCTGGGACAGCCCGTCCAAGGGCGAGTCGCACGCGACGGGTGGAGAAGCTGTCAAGGCCAGGGTCTACGAGGGCGGAGAAGTGGCCGAGGATGCCGAACAGCTCGGCGGACGCGTCATGGACACGTGCCTAGGGGCGCTCCAGCTCATGGTCTACTACAGAAACCTCCCCACTTTCGAGAAGGTAGCTGCTGTCGATCCAGCGGATTTGCCGGAGACGAAGGCGCCTGAGAAGAAGGACGTCGGCATCCAAATAACTTGGTAGCTTAGGGCTAAGACCAAAATGAAAAAAACTATTATATGCGCTGCTTTGCTAGCGCTAGCAACAGGGCGACTGGCCGGCGAGGTCGCTTTGCCCGATATCATAGCAGACGGGATGGTGCTGCAGCGCGGAACGCCTGTCAAAATCTGGGGAACCGCCGCAGTGGGCGAGAAGGTGTCCGTCTCTATTGCAGGAGCGTCTGTTGAAACTGCCGCTGGCACCAATGGCGCATGGATGGTCGAGCTGCCGGCGATGGAGTCTGGTGGATCCCATGAAATAACAGTCAAGGGCGAAAACACAATAGAGATCAAGGACGTCCTTGTCGGTGAAGTGTGGCTTTGCTCCGGGCAGTCAAATATGTCGCACCAGTTGAAGCACTTCGCCCAATTCCCTGGAATCAGCGAAGATCTGGAGACGGCAGACAACCAGCGGCTGCGTTTTTACTGCAAGCAGAACAATCAGATATGGGTCAAGAGTTCGCGAGAAGTGGCCTTGGCGACAAGCGGCGTCGGATATTACCTGGGCAGGTTCCTTGAGAAGGAGCTAGACGTGCCGGTCGGAATAATCGTCGCCGCGCAAGGGGGCACTAACATTGAGGGATGGCTCCCGCGAGATGTGGTGGAGGCTTCCGACTGGGGGCGCGCCATGATCGAAGCTCGTAATTCGGAAGAATACAAGCAGGCGAAGATCGCCCTTGACAAGGAGAGGAAGGACTGGGAGTACAAGCGTGGCATGTGGCAGATGTCAACTGCGGTTGGGTTTGAAGATTCAGGCCCATATCCGGAACCGCCTGTGGCACCGCAAATCATCGCCAGGAATTCATATGGAGTCGGAGGATTGTACGACGGGATATTGAAGCCCGTGGCGCCGTATACGATCCGCGGTTTCGCTTGGTATCAGGGAGAGGCCAATGTTGGAGACACGAACTACAAGGACAAGCAGAATCTGCTTGTGAGAACGTGGCGAGACGTTTGGGGGCAGGGAGATTTACCTTTCTTTTGTGTTCAGATAACAGCTGGAGGATACAAGAAAGACTTCACCGTTTTGCCAGAGTTCTGGGAGCAGCAGTTCGAATCCGCGCGGGAGACAGGCAGCGGAGGCACAGTTTGCACTATCGATATCGGCGAACCGACTTTCAACATCCACCCGCCAAATAAGCCGGAGGTTGGCAGACGGCTTTCACTCATAGCACTCGCCAAAGCATACGGGCGCGATGACGTGGTATGGAGCGGCCCGACGTATAAAGGCATAAAGATCGAGGGCGATTCGATGCGCATTCAGTTCGAACATGCTGATGATGGACTGGAGACCTCAGACGGCAACCCTCCCGCGTGGTTCGAAGTTGCCGGAGCGGATGGCAAGTTTACGCCAGCTCAAGCGACTATCGATGGATCTGAAGTTGTTGTGCGCGCAGATGCCGTCAAGAAACCAGTCGCGGCGCGCTATTCTTGGTCGCAGGCGCCGGGCTATGCCGCCGGGGTGGCGGGGCCTACGGGGCCGGTGCCCAACCTGATCAACAAGGCGGGGCTCCCGACATATCCGTTCAGGACAAAGTAACACGATTGGTTTTCTTGCCCTGAGTTTTGTGTTGTGATAAAATGCGGGGCAAATGTGGAGTAGTCGTTTTAGAAAATCCCGCATGAATGTGGGGAACCGTGCCTTGTCGGGAGTGGCCGTAACGGCGCTCTTCGCGTATTGCAATGTTTTGCCCGGACAAACTACAAACGGGACTCTGTCAATAGTTGTGGCGGATGCGGCGGTGGTGGAACAAATGACTGCCACAAACCGCGCCACTATAGCCGTGCCGGATATAAGTGTTGCGGAAAACGCATTGCGTGACGGTCTACCAGAGCTCGCGCGGGAACGCTCCATGGCCGCGCTTTACTCGACGAACTCGGATCAGATCGTCCGGAACAGGGCATTCACCGTGATTATGACGGTCTGCGAGCGCACGCTTCCGGCTGGAGAGTGGGTAGAGGTGACGGAGTCTGGATCGTTTGACGGGAAGCCATGGCCGGAGGGCGACGAGTCTTTCACGGCGTTGCGGGACTACTGGAAGGGAAGGGCGCTGGCAGTGGGGGGCCGATATAGGGAGGCCGCGTCTCCAATTGAGGCCGCTATTGCCAACCCCGGTGCGGGCGACGCGCTTAAACATGCGGCGTTGCGTTTGCTGGCGTATTGTCTTGCGCGCGACGGCGATGCGCCCGCTGCGGCTGCGCTTCTCGGAGAGGCCGGAGTCGATTCCCCCGCTGTTGCGCTGGATCGCGCTCGGCTATTGCTTCATGCAGACATGGCGGAGGACGCTGTCGCCGTTTTGGAACCACTCATGGTTGACACTCAGAAGGTCGAGGTGGCGGCGGTGGCGCGTTTGCTCGGCGCGATGGCGCTTGGCGACAACGGAGCAAGCACAAACGCCATGCAAGCGCTTGTGGGTCTCCGCGCGGGAGACGCACACCTGCCGCCGGATTTCGTTGCGCTGGCCATGGCGTCGGAGGCTTTTTTACGTTCGCAAGGGGCGACAGCGGACGCGCAGGCGGTGACGCTAGCCGAAAGCGCCGTTAAAACTGCGGAGTCATTGCTCGTGAAGCTAGAGTGCGACATGGCCTTCGCTCGAATCGCGAGCAAATACGGGTTGGCAGACCTCGCGGGGGAAAGCACGCGGAGGCTCATCTCTGCCGTGCCGCGGTCGGAGACAGTGGCGCAAACTGTGCGCGACGTGGCGGATAACCTCCTCACGGCGGGCATGCACGAGGAGGCGCTAGCCGAATACACTCTTTTCATTTCTTCGTTCTCCGGCAATCCGCTCGAGGCGGAGGTGCTACGCGGGCGCGGCAGAGCGCTCATGGGACTCGGACGGAACGCCGAGGCGGCGTCCTCGTTTTTGAAGGCGGCTGACATCTCGGGAAACGACCTTGAATCGAAGATAGACAATGAGTTGAGCGCGGCAGCAGCGCAGATGGCCGGAGGTTTCTACCGACAGGCGGTGGCAACCGTGGACGCGATTGCGACAAACGCTCTGCCCGACGAAGTCAGGGCAAAGGCACTGATGCTACGAGCGGAAAATCTGGCGGAGCTTGATAACGCCGCCGCGGCTGAGGCTTTCTTACAGATCGCCGAGGAGTTTCCGGGCAGACCCGAATACGAGTACGCGGTTTTCCGCGCGGCGCAGTCGACTGTTCAGCTGGGCGGCGAAAGCCCGTCGCCGGAGCAAAACGCGGAGGCTATGGCGCTCTACGCGAAGGCTGCGGAATCTGATGACCCGAAAATGAAGGCTTCTTCGCTTCTTGGCATGGGGATGGTGGATTTCCGCGCGGCAGATTTCTCCGGGGCGCTTGATTCTTTCCGCGCGGCGTCGTCAGTTACCAACGGCGGCGAGGCGGTTCAACAGGGGATCTTCATGTCGGCCGAGGCGCTTCTGGCGCTTGGCCGCGAGGGGGAGGCCGCGCAGGCGGCGCAGTCGATTATAGACGGGCACTCTGATTCACCGTGGTTTTCCGAGGCTGTTTTCTGGATGGGACGCCGTTCGTTCAACAAGGGCGACTACTTAGGGGCGGAAAAGTTTTTCAAGCAGTTTGTGGAATCGTGGCCACTGGATCCGAAGGCTGACGACGCCCTTCTTTTCATTGCGTACTCTATGTACATTGGCAGGCGCTATCAGGAATCCATTGAAGCGGCGATGAAAATCGTGTCCGACTACCTGGCGGGAGGTTGCGCGGATATGGCGCAGTTCATACACGCGGAGGCACTTTGCGAGCTTTTGCAGTTCGATGCTGCCATCTTGGTTTACGACGTCGTGCTTCAGACCACGAAGAACGATGACCTGCGGCGCCGCGCCATGGGGCGCCGCGGCGACTGCCTCTTCACGCTCGGTTCCGACAACGCCGTGCGCTACAACGAGAGCATAGCCGCCTACGAGGCCGTGCTGGCGGATCCGGGCACTGTGCTGCTAGATGCCGTGCTCCAGTGCGAATACAAAATCGGACGTAGCCTCGAAAATGCGAGCCGTACTGGCGAGGCTTTCGAACGCTACTACAGCAAAGTCATCTTGCGATTCGAGGAGGAAGTGCGCGTCGATCCCGCTGTGGCGGAAACGCCAGCCCGGCTCTGGTACTCGCGCGCCGTGTTCGCCGCTGCCGACATCTCCGTGCGCCTTGAGAACTGGGACGCCGCCACCGCGCTTCTCCAGCGCATCGCCGACGGCAAGCATCCTGGTGCAGACGAGGCCGCGAAACGCCTTGACCGCATCAAGAGCAGCAGAGTTGCACTGCTCACCGAAACTGACACGCGACTGGAGCGAATAACAAATGAATGATATTTTCGAGGCGGGGGGACCGCTTTTCGTGGTGATAATTTTTATGGGCTTAGTCGCTCTCGTGGTGTTTCTCGAGCGCGCCCTGCATCTACACCGCGCGCGCATCGACGAGACAGACTTTCTCCAAGGCATCTTCAACACAATCCGCCGCGGCAACGTGGCGGAGGCTCTGACGCTCTGCGAAGAAGCGCCCGGTCCCGTGCCGCGGTTGCTAGCCATCGCGATTAGACGCCGCGATTCTCCGCGCCAGATGCTTGTGGACGAGCTGGAGCAGGCCGGGCGCGCCGAGATTTCGCGCATGGAGCGTCGCCTCTCGATACTCGCACTTGTGGCGCAGATAACGCCGCTTATGGGGCTCTTAGGCACCGTGCTTGGCATTCTTGAGGCGCTGGTCGCAATGCGCGCACTGGCACCTCTTGTGCAGTCGGTCGATATCACATCCGGCCTCATCATGGGCGCGGTCAACACTGCCGCCGGGCTCCTCGTGGCTATACCGTGCTTCATCGGCTTCAACGTGCTCGTCGTGAAGATCGACAGGCTTGTGCTAGACATGCGCCATGCGTGCTCCGAGGCGCTCTTCTTCTTCACGTCGCCAGGCAAGGGGGAGGGAGCGGATGAACACGGCTGAAAAACGTGCCGGGGCAGACATCCAGGGAGCGGCGGGTGAAAGCTGGTTTCCCGATTATTCGCAGGAAGGCCTGCGCATCCGCTACCGTCCGCCATGCAGAATCCACTCAGTGTTCTTCGCGGTCGTGCCGTGGCTCAACGTGCTGCTGCTGGTGTTGGCGTTCGTGATGTTTTCGCAGAGCAACGCCGTGGTGCCGGGCATGACGGTCGATATAAAACTCCCCGAAGAGCGCGCGAATGGCGGCATGCGTTCATCTATTGCCCTTGTGGCGCGCTCAGTCCCACGTGCGCCGGATGCGGGAGATCCGCAATACGCGGAAGCGGCGGCCGACGACGGCGCCGTCGAGAGGCCCATGGATCTGGTGCTGTTCTTCCACGACAGCCGTTTCAACCTGTCGCAGCCGCACCAAATCGCCTCGTTCCGCAACAACATCGCCGCCGAAGTGCGGAGGCTTGAGGAAACCGACGCATTGCTTTATATCGATAAAAACGTCACGCAAAAGGATACTATGCGGCTTGCCGTAATGCTGCGCGACGCTGGCGTGGAGCGAGTCTGCTTCGTGGTTAAACCGCCCCTTAAATGATGAACGCCGCGCGGACCAGAACCCGGCGCAGGCCGGGGCCGTATCGCTACAGGTACAAGCGGTTGCATCCTCTGCATGTCGACGTGGTCGTTGTGGTGCTATGCTTGTCGGGCTGGTTCCTGTTCCCGTCGTTCGACGCGTGGGAGGGTTCGTTATCCAGGACTGAATTGGCGGGGATGATTGCCGCAGTCTCGCCGGGGATAGATTACGACTTGCTTGTCTTCGCCCCCGACATCTTTGCTTTCGGCGGCAGCGACGCCCTCCCGGAAGTACGCGTTGCTGCCAAGCATGGCTTTGCGGCTGACGATTCTGCGCCTTTGCTGCCACCAACGCCTGGGGAGGACTGGAGCGCGGCAATGATGGAAGTTCCCGAAAGCACTCCGGTCTGGCCGGGATCGTCGATCCTTGGCCGCGTTGAAATGCCTCCCGCGCCGTATATTTCCCTGGAGCGAGCCCCGGTTGTGGAAGCTCCGGCAACCACAAATGCCGTGGCGCATGTCGCGCGCGGCATTGTGCGTATAACGGGACATGTTCGCGAATCGCCCGCCTTCGAGCCAGGCTATTTGCAATCGGCGGTCGGCAAATCGATTGGCATAGTCGTAGTGTTCGGCCGCAATGGAAATGCTGAGGCGGCCATGCTTGAGCCAAACACTCTTTCAGCGGCCGACGCCGCTGCTGTCGAGCGTGCCGCCATGCGTTTGAATGGCGCCCCTGACACCTCCGCGCACATCGTTTACACCGTGCCTGAGTGGCATCAACCCCGCAGATAGGCTCAAGTTCTCCCCATTGCTTATTGGCTCGCACGGGTATATAATGGGGCGCATCTATTAAACACGGAGTTACCAACTATGAAAACGGAGCATGATAACGAGGTCCCCTTGCTGTTCGGCGCGCAGTATTACAGACCCCCGACCCCGCGCGCGGATGATTGGCCAGAAGATATCAAACGAATGAAAGACGCCGGGCTCAACACGGTGCAACTTTGGGCCGTGTGGGGCTGGATGGAACCCGCCGAGGGAAGGTTTGTCTACGATGATTACGACAGGATCGTCGACCTCGCCGATAAAAACGGGATGAGGGTCGTGATTAGTACGATCACCGACTTGCAGCCGTTTTGGCTTCCAAGGGCATACCCGCATACGCGCATGCTTGACGAGTTCGGCCAGCCGATACGCGGAACACCGCGCGAGGAATGCCTGCCAGGGCTCACCCCAGGGCAGTGCACGGACCACCCGGAAATCCTAGCGCTCTCAAAAAGGTTCATGCGCGAACTCGCCAAACGCTACCGCAACGCGCCAGCGCTTGCCGCTTGGGATTGCTGGAACGAAACGCGTTGGGCCTGCTGCAGCGACCGCTGGGTATGCTATTGCCCCGCGACGATCAACGCCTTCCGAGTCTGGCTCCGCGCCCGTTACGGATCAATCGAAGCTCTAAGCGAGGCGTGGGGGCAAAGGCTGACTAATTGGGAGGACGTGCTTCCCGCAAGGAGCCGCAGCTGCCTGATCCCTTCAGTGCTTGACTGGTTCCGGTTCATGGCGCACCGATCACACGAAATGGGAATATGGCGGCGCGACGCGCTGCGCGAGGGCGATCCCGACCACGTCATCGCGGCGCACACAGGCGGACCGGTCTCGGCGAATCGCAGCTACGGAGAGGAAATCCCGTTCTCGCGTGGAAACGATTTCGACACTGCCCCGGAACTGGACGCGTTCGGCACGAGCGCTTTTCCCGCGTGGGCGGGCTTCGACAACGCGCTCCTTGGAATCTGGCTCGAGGTGACGCGCTCGGTTGCGCGCCCCAAGCCCATGTGGGAAAGCGAAATGCAAGGGGGTGCTTTCAACCAGGGATTTAGATACGGCACCGCCGTCAGCGGCGCGCAGCAGCAGTATTGGACGTGGCAGGCGGTCGGCCGCGGCGCGAAGACGGTGCTGTACTGGTCGTGGCGCGATGAGATCTGGGGCGTGGAATCAGGCGGCTACGGAATAGACGGTCAGGACGGCCTGGCCGGGGACCGCAAGAAAGGCATACGCGCGACGCGCAAGTTGCTTGACGCACATTCTGACGCTCTCGGCAAATATGTGCCTGACGTCGCCAACATCGGCGTGGTGTTCGATTCCGACAGCGCCATGATTGCGCTCGCCACGCGCGAACACAACACATACGCCGTTACTCACAGCCTGAACGGATGCCTTTCAGCGCTTGAGCGTCAGCGTCTCCCGTTCGATCTCCTCGACGGAAGGCGTCTGTCAATACCCGAGGACATCAAGCTGATTCTTCTGCCTGCCGCCTTGTGCTTGAAGGAAGATGCCGTGGAGGCGATATTGGCCTTCATGAAGCGCGGGGGCTGGGTGTTCAGCGAAGCCGGGACAGGCCTCTTTCTGGAAAACGGGTTCATGGTGGACCGTCCCGAAAGACGGGCGCTACTCGGCCAACTCGGCATTGGACAGACACGGCGGCGCGGCGCGCATATCGACGCTTCCTGCGAAGTGCCCGCCGGAACGTGGCCCGGAAGCCCGGCGATCAGCCTCGGCGGCAGCGGACTGTGGAGTATCGGCATCGCCGCGCCGGAAAACGCGCGCGTCATCGCAAAGGATGCTGAAGGCGACGCGATGCTCGTGGAGCTCAAGGCCGGCAAGGGCCGGTTCGTAATGTCGGGATCTTTCCCCGCCAACAGCTACAATGCGAAGGCATATCCAGGTTTCGAGCAACTGCTCTGGACGCTCGCGGAGAACGCCGGGGCACTTCCCGACTGGAAGGTAGAGTCGGGAACAAGCCTGGACGGCCTCGCAGTACGTACCGGCTTGAGCGGGAAGAAACGCCTTTTCTTCGTTTTCAACGCAGGAAGCGCGAAGAAGCTCACAGTTCGACCGGCCGACGCCGGCACTGGCGAAGTAAAGGAATGGACTTCGGGCAAGACGATTAAACGCCAAGAGGACGGCTCCTTCGAAATCTCGGTCTCCGATCCGGCGTACCGAATCTTCGAGTGGACCGCTGAACCCAAAAACAAGTAATCGATAGGAAAAACCTAAAATGAGCGGAAATAACAGAGGTTGCTGCAAAGACGCCGGGAAAGACATGTTTGACAGAGTCCCCACTCTGCCACCTTTGCCAGTCGATGGAACCACTCCGGAAAATTACGAAGTCGAGCGCGATGACCCGGCTGGCACGGTACGCCTTAAGACGCGATTCTACGAAGTTACGCACGACTTGACGAAAGGCGGTGCGATCTCCTCGATCATCCTGTTTCGCGGGACTGGCGAGAATATGCTCACGGAGCCCATATCATGCGCCGTGACGACGGCCGATTGGAAGACGACGCTTAGCGACGTCAACGCCCCCGCCCTGGAGTGCGAAATCACGCGCGACGGCAAATACGCCACGGTCGTCATGACCTCGGGCCTGCGCCCGACAGTTGGGGAGGCTACAGACTCCCCTGTTAAAATCCGCACAGTCTACGAATACCGCTGGGGATACATACGCGTCAAGCGCCAGTTCTTATTCCCGGCCTCCGGTTTTGACGTGGCGCAGATCATGGCTCATCAGTGGAAGCTACGTCCTGACATCTCGCACTTCGGAGTGCGCGCCGGAAGCCCCGCGTGCGATCCCACCCACTGCGGCGAATCGCAATGGGGCCATCTTGATCCAGGTCGCGCCAACGACTACCCGTACTGGAGTTGCTACGCGCCGCGCCATGTTGTTTTTGGCAACCCCGGGCGTGAAGGCATCGAGTGGTTCATGTCGTCCGATCTCGCGCAGTGGACGTACGGAGTCTGCGGCGAAATCGGGCACGGATGGCTCAACATCGGTTCGGTCACCCAACCGCGCAAGGCCGTCGAGATGCAAGTGTGCGCCCTCAAAATGCCGCGCAAAGACTTGCAGAAGAAGAAGGCCGTTTTCAAAGGGAAACTCACGCTGGACTATCGCATTGGGATCCCGATTATCTCAGGACGCGCGGCTAAGCCATTCATACACGAGTCGTTCAACCGCAAAAACTGGCCCACGGAGGCGACAATCAAGAAATGGGCTGCCGACGGCGTGGCCACCGCCCACTTCCACCACGATGGCGATACGTTCCACGACGGGCTCTTCTGGCGCGACGGCTCGTACCCGCCGTTTGGCCCTGAGGACATGGCGGAATTCGACCGAGTCCTGAAAACATGCCGCGAAAACGGCATCCGGGTGACGACGTATTTCTCCAACAAAGAACTCCACCCGACAACGGACATATATAGAGAACACGGCCAAGAATGGGCACGACTTCCAGATGGCAAAACACAAGTTCACAACCTTTACGAAGGCGATGAATACGGGGCGCAGATGTGCCTCCGCTCAGGCTGGTCGGATTGGTTCAAGAAATCGGTGGAGAGAGTCAGCGCCAACCACAAAATTGACGGGGTTTACTACGATTGGAACCAGGCAATTTTCTGCAACAATCCGGCACACTCCGACCGCAAGTGCCCGGACGGGTATTTCAACGACAAGGGCGGGCTCTTCGCGGACTTGAAGGACTCTCCCGTGGCTCACTGGGACATCGACGAGCTTATCGAACTCATGGAATTGACGCGCGAATTCGTCGGCCCCGGAGGGCTCGCCATAATCCACAACACGATGAACCCGTGCATGGCCACGGAGAACTTCGCAAGCCACGTGCTTGGCATGGAATGGGGCACCGGGCACCTTTCGGATGGCGTCCCGAAACTCCGAGAACTCCCATTCGAATGGAACTTCGTAGGCGCCCGTCCGCGCGGCGTCATAACCGGCGGTTGCATTGATAAAAAAGCGCCGGTGGCGATTTTCCGCAAGCGCAACCTACAGTGCCTCCTGACTGGCGTGGCTCCGTGGCGCGCAAGTGCGCTGGACATCGTCATGTTCGCACCGCTGAAGAAACTAAACATGGATGGATCCCGCTTCCTCGACTGGCGCAACAAAGTCGCCTCGACTGGCACATGCTCCGTCAAATGCGCGGCTTACGACAGCGAAGACAGCCTGGTGCTGCTTTTGGCAAACACGTCCGACGATAAAGTAACGGCAAAGGTCAAGCTTTGCGCCAATGCTTTGCTCTTGCGGCAGACTGCGCAATACGGAATCGTCGACCTTAGCTCAGGCGAATCTTGGACTGAAGACCAAGCACGGCTGTTCGAATCGGGGGTCGAGCTCCAGATCGAAGCCAACACTTGTCGCTTCTTCAAAATCGATCCCGCGAAAAATTAGCCCACAGCGACAATTAGGGCAAAGAAACTCCAATTCGGAAGAAGCGCGTGGCGGAGTCGGTTGGAGTGGTCCAAGCGGACGCGAGATCA
The DNA here is from genome assembly GCA_022837245.1 of Lentisphaerota bacterium. Lineage (GTDB taxonomy): Bacteria > Verrucomicrobiota > Kiritimatiellia > RFP12 > UBA3636 > JAAZFF01. The sequence goes on along the minus strand of JALHHX010000013.1, from coordinate 4,320 downwards.
GGCTGGCCCCAGATTGTGTATACGCGCTCTTTCCCCAAATCGGGTTCCCACCCCGGCACCGGCGAGCCGTCTTTCATTTCAACAAAAACGCGAAGACGAGAAGCGGGGTTGGTGGGTTATGTGCCGGCTACGTAGTCTTCCCAAACGGACATTTCGCGTCCGTATACATCGAACTTCCCAGTCTTGGACAATCCCGCAACGCGGTAATCGTTCCCGGCGGACGCGAGAAGGGCTGGATGCTGTTCCAGCCAGGATGGTGGTGTCAGTGCGCTGTAAACATGATCTTTCATCATCGCGGGTCGCCGAAACGGAGTCCGCATTGAAGCTTATGAAGGCGATGCGTTCCGGTGCCGCTTGAGGGTGGGTGAGCACTTCGTCACGAATATATGGAATTACGCCAGACGCGGCGTCCTGCTTGATCTCGACAATGATTTTGCACCCGTCACGAGCCAAGTCCAAAACCTCCGACAGAAGCGGAATCCGCTCGCCGGCATACCCCGGCCCCTTCCAGGCACCAACATTCAGCGCTTGAAGCAGACTCAAAGTTGAATTGGTGACGTTGAGGTTTTAACCCTGCCCCGTGACGCGCCCTGTAGTGGGATCGTGGATGCAGACGAGATGCCGGTCTAGAGTCAGGTGGACGCCGCACTAGAAACCGTCGGCGCCACGTGCCAGTGACAGGTAGAACGCCGCCATTGTGTTTTCCGGTGCGTCCTGCGACTCCCCACGATGAGAATAAAACTGCATTTTAACCTCTGCCATCGCCCCGGAGACCAAGGAGGCAAAGACAAGCACAACCGCCGGATCGACAAGCCTTGGCATGTGTTTCCAGCCGCTTGACCTCAAGAGACGGACTGACTCGTTAAATCGCCCGCTTTTGCCTATTCGGCTTTGGTTCCTCCAGTGTCTCCCTTTGCGGTTTCGTCCTTTATTTTGCCAAGGTACGATGGTAGCTCCACGCCGGCCATCGCCGCGACGTCCTGCATGGGCGGGAGCGATTTCATCAGGCTTGATAGGAAATTCGCGGTGGAAGAACCTTTGCCGGAATCGCCGCTGCCGGAGTCCCAAACCGTGACCTTGTCGATCTTAAGATTGCTGATCGCTTCCGTCTGGCGGGCGACAATCTGCTCCAGTTTCTCGATCATCAGCATTGTTGCGGCGGCGCTGGCATCGCCAGCGGCGCTCTCGATTAGCTTGCGGTAGCCTTCGGCCTTGCTTTCGAGCAGGGTCTGCACGCCCTGCGCTTCCGCCTGGTACTTGTAGAGCACGCCGTCGGCCTCGCCCTTGGCGACCTTGCGGATGCGCTCGGCCTCTGCTTCGGCGTCTATGACCATCTTCTGCTTGTCGATTTCCTTTTGCGCCACTTCCGAGGCGTTGAGGCGTTCGAATTCCGCTTTGTACTGCGCTTTCTGTATCTCGACTTCGGCCTGGCGCTTCGCGACCTCTGCGAGGCGCTGCGCCTCGGCCTGACGCACAGCCAGTTTTGCGTTCGAATCCGCGATCCGCGCTTTTGCGGTGTTTTCGCCATCGACTGCCGTCGACTCCTGTTCCGCTATGTAGATGCGCTGGTCGGCGATAGCGTGCATTTTGCCCTTCTCGGCGGCCGCGTAATTCTCCATGAGGCGTATTTCGCGGAGTTTCGTGGCCTCGGACTCGCCAACCATCGCCGCCGTTTCCTGATCGGCCACGTAGACGCGCTGGCCAGCCTCGGCCTGCTTCTTGCCCTTCTCGGCTTCTGCGACGTTCTCGGCGACGCGGACGGTCATCTCCTTGGCGTTTTCCGCTTCGCCGATATTTCCGAGCTTGGTCTGGTGCGCGACGTCGATCTTGGCCTTGTTTATGGCCTCCGCCGCCGCCTTCTTGCCGATGCTCTCGATATAGGTCGACTCGTCGGTGATGTCGGTGATATTGACGTTGATTAGGTTCAGACCGATCTTGTTGAGCTCCGGCTCCACGTTTTTGCGTATTTCGATCAAAAAGCTCTCGCGGTCCTGGTTGATCTGCTCGATGGTGAGCGACGCCACCGTGAGGCGGAGCTGGCCGAAGATTATCTCTTTCGCCATGTCCTCGATTGCAGGTGGTTTGAGGCCGAGCAGGCGTTCTGCGGCGTTGACCATTATGGAAGGGTCGGTGCTCACGCCCACGGTGAATGTGCTTGGGACGTTGATGCGGATGTTCTGAAACGACAGCGCATTCTGGAGCGGGATGCTGATCGTCATCGGGGTGAGGCTCAGGTAGGCGTAGTCCTGTATCAGCGGGATAATGAACGCCCCCCCCCCGTGTATGCAATGGGAAGACCTGTTGCCGGAGACCTTGCCGTATATGACGAGGATGCGGTCCGACGGGCAGCGTTTGTAGAGCCGCGCGATCGCTATGACCGTCACAAATATTATAACCACCAGCGCAACTGCGAAACTCATTAGAGTCTGGGCGCCATCAGCCACTATAAGCAATGTTGTATTCATTTTGCCTGCTTTGTTTTCGTTTTGGTTTTCAGTTTGCCTTTTCCACTATCAACATGTCACCGGCCTCGACCACCTTCACAGGGTCGCCAGTTGAGAGTTTCGCCGTCGCGTCACTTGCTCGCGCGTCGAAGATCTTGCTGGCACCCTTCACGTTGATCTGGACTTTGCCGATCTGACCGGGCCGAATTTCCAGGTACACGGTCCCCAAGGTGCCCACGGCTTCCCCGGGGTAGATCGTGCCGTCGCTCTGCAATTTGCGCGAGGAGCTGAAGAGTTTCGCGATGATGAACATGGTGGCCAGGCCCGCCAGGGCGCCGAGCGCGACGGCCGCCAGCGTCCCGCCGTCGCTTCTGAGGATCATGAACCCGACGAGGCCGAACATCAGGAAAAACGCCGTCAGGCCGTGCACCGAGACCATCTTGAAGTCGGCGGCGGAGTCGTCGCCGATATCCACGTCGCCGGCATCGGCGTCGAGCGCCATGTCGTCGCCGCCCAGCCCCGTGAAAATGAGCACTGAGCGCAGTATGAACACTCCGCCACCGACGACGGCGCAGAACATGAAAAACATTTCCATTCCAGAGAGATCCGCAAACATGATCCGCCTCCCAATTGTTTGTGAACGATTATCCAAGGTGATGACACGTCGGTGATTATACAATAATGACAACTCGTCTTCAACCAATCAGAGCCATGAATTATTCTCTATTTCCGGGCTCTCAACCTATTGATTTCCTTGATCATGACAGGCCAGGCAAGGTCGGCGTAGAAACGGTGGCCTTCGGGGCCGACTACTAGGTGGCAGCGGTCCGCTGCGTCGGCTGCTCTGTAGATTTTCTTCAAAGCGCGGAAGGCATGCTGTGTACCTTTGAAAGGGAAGATCGTATCCTCGCGCCCCGCCACGAGAACCACGGGCTTGGGGGCGAAGAGACCCATCACGTCCGCCATCTCCGCCTCCTTGAGCAGGCTGGGGATGTAGTTGTCGGCGCAGTGGTAGATCGACATGATCGAATCGCGGAATGTGCAGAAGCTGCATGAGGGCATGGCGTATGCGATGCGCGGAAGCAGTGCCGCCGAGAATAGGCTCGCAGTGCCGCCGCCCGAATTGCCCATGACTCCGACCATGCCCATGTCTGCGTCGCCGCGCTCCGCGAGGTAGTCGATTCCCCGGTCGACATCGTAGACGCGCTCCCCGAGCAGCGTGCGCCCCAGCATGAGCGCCTGCATGGTGGCGTCGTGGCACCCGTGCGGGGATATCTGTTTCTGCCGCAGCTCGCGGCGTTCGCCGAACGAACGCTGTTCTATGCAGAGCGCGGCGATTCCGCGGAGCATGCAGCCAAGGCCGAAGTCGCGGTCGCCCGCCACTTCGTGGGGCAGTGAATTGTCGTCGCGGTCCACAGCGATCGACTTGTGCATGCCGGTGGAATGCCCCTGCAGGCAGATCATGAAAGGATAGGGTGGTTTGCAGCCCTTCGGCAGGCAAACGAACGCGGGAACGTCGGCATGTGGTTCGGCGGTGAAGACGACTTTCTCGATCGTTCCCAAGGGGGTCTCCCGCTTCCACAGCCGGCGTGTGTTGAGCGGCACGCGTTCGGCGGGGGTGTCCCCAACGAGCTGCTTCAGCTTGCGCCGCAACTTGCGTTGCCAATTCACCACATCCCCGCCGTCGTATGCCAGGGCGGGCTTGATCGTGTCCATGAGGTGCAGATGGTGCTCCGATGGAGTGAGATGCAGTTTGCCGATGTTTTTCACCTAGGTTTCTTGTGAGTGTTGAGTTCTCGTATTGTTCATGGGTCGTGCGACAGCCCTTCCACGATCAGCGGGCAACCCGGACTACGACCTCTATGAGTTGAGCTGA
>JALHHX010000177.1 GCA_022837245.1 Lentisphaerota bacterium | reverse complement strand
CGGCTACGCCAACGATCATTCCGATGTCGCGTTCTAATCTAGCAGAACCAGTTTCCATTGGTTTACCTCCCTTAATTCAAGACTATATTCAGGACTTCTGCACACTGATTTCAAAAACCGGCATAAATAATACACTTTTTGAGTTCCATGTCAATAATGTAATCTCGCAAAATTGTTCAAGATTACATAAGCGATAAATGTTGACACCTGATAAAAATGAGAGGTGGTGGCAGCAGAATAGACAGAATAGGCGTGTTGAAGGCTGGCGTATTAAAGGCAGGCGTATTAAAGGCAAGCGTGTTGAAGGCAGGCGTATTAAAGGCAAGCGTGTTGAAGGCAGGCGTATTAAAGGCAAGCGTGTTGAAGGCTGGCGTATTAAAGGCAAGCGTGTTGAAGGCAGGCGTATTAAAGGCAAGCGTATTAAAGGCAGGCGTATTAAAGGCAAGCGTATTAAAGGCAGGCGTATTAAAGAAATTGAGGTTAAATAATCTCGTCCTTTTTACGCGGTATTATAATGTTCATCAGATGACGTTGTCTTGCGGCAAAGGCGTACAATGTAATCTTGTCATAAAAACACGAGATTATTGTGGCGCAAGACTTCCGCCATATTGTGCTCGCGCGCTCTTGCTACGGGAGGGTCAGTGGCTCCACTCTTCCACCGGTCTTGGCTTGGGCGGCATGGGTTAGGCAGACTTCGCAGCAAGAGTTTTGTGCAAGCTAAGCCTTTCACCCAGCATTCCAACATGCCATCACTCCAGTCTTCCACAGCTTTTCAACTGTCATTTACTTCAGGCCGGTTTTAGTGTATAGTCCGGCCGTTGTTTATGTAAAGTAAAGGGCATCGCCGGGAAAGATTATGGAAGAAAACGTTTTTAAAGACACCGCGCAAACGCGAAAAGGCCGCGGAGTGGGGCTCAACTCGGGCGGGCTCGACAGCCAGCTTGCCATGTGCGTGTTGCTGGAGCAGGGAGTGGAGTTGGAGAGCATCACATTCACAAGCCCCTTCTATCCACGCAACAACGCCGGCAAGGCCGCCGCGGCGCTTGGTGTCAAGCACACGTTCGTGGATTTCACCGACGACATCATCGCGCTCGTCAAAAACCCGCCTCACGGCCTCGGTTCATGCATGAACCCCTGCATCGACTGCCACGCCATGATGATCCGGCGGGCGGCGGAATTCATGGAGAAGCACGGTTTTGATTTTGTGTTCACAGGCGAAGTGCTTGGGCAGCGCCCAATGTCGCAGCAACGCCAGGGCCTAAACATCGTCCAGAAGGATTCGGGACTTGGAGACAAGCTCTTGCGGCCTCTGAGCGCGCTACTGCTACCGGAGACTGAGCCTGAGAAGCTGGGTCTCGTCGACCGCTCTCGCCTGCTCGCCCTAGAAGGACGCAACCGCAAGCCGCAGCTCGCATTGGCCAAGAAATACGGCCTAAGGGACTTCCCCACGCCTGCAGGCGGATGCAAGCTGACGGAACCCAATTACTCGCGCAGGCTTAAGAATTTGATGGACCACGAGGGCCTGGACGACACGCGCCTGGTAAACCTGCTAAACTACGGCCGACATCTGCGCCTGCCTGGAGGAACCTTAGCGGCAGTCGGACGCAACAAGGCGGACAACGAGGCGATCCGCCAGGCGATGCGCGGGGGCGACGTGCTGCTTAAATCGGTCAACGTCCCGGGGCCGACAATCCTGGCCGTTCGTCCCGCCAACGAGGATGTGGAAGCTCTCCGCCGCCTGTGCTCCGCTTATGCGGACAACAAAGGCATCGGCTCCATAACAATTTCTGAAATGCGCGCCGCCTCCAAACCCGTGGAATTCACATTGCCGGTCTGCGACAGGGCGGAATTCACCGGGATGGTTATTTAGCGGTTGAATGTCACCAGAAGAACGGCACTGAAATGGATGTTGAACCGAAAACGCTCCCTAAAATCAGCATTCTGATTCCGACCCTAAATTCGGCGCGTACGCTCGTCCTCTGCCTCGAATCGATCAGCGCGCAGAATTACCCCCGTGAACTTATTGAAATAATTATCGCCGACGCTGGTTCAAGCGATGAGACGACTGTGATAGCACGGCGTTTTGAGGTCGACAAAATCGTCCCCAACAAGCTTAAAACAGGCGAGGCCGGCAAGTCGGCGGCTGCCAAGGAAGCCAGCGGGGAAATTCTTGCGTTGATAGACAGCGACAACATACTCCCCGACCCGGGCTGGCTCAAGCGGATGGTGGCTCCGTTTGACGACGGGGAGATCATGGCTTCGGAGCCGATCGCCTACACGCGGCGCGACAAAGACCCGCGCATGACGCGCTATTTCGCAATGCTCGGCATGAACGATCCGCTGTGCCTCTTCATCGGCAACTATGACCGTATATGTGCCCTGACGGAGAAATGGACGGAGATTCCCGTGGAATCCGAAGATTGCGGAGACTGGCTTAAGCTAAAACTCGAAGCCAACCGCCAGACACCGACAATCGGCGCAAACGGATTTCTGATCAGGCGTTCCGCGCTCTCGAATGTAAAGTGGGATCCGTACTGGTTCGACGTCGACATCCTGCGCGAAGCGGCTCGCACGGCAACCGCCGGCACGATGCACGTGGCCAAAGTCAAATGTGGTATTGTGCATCTCTACTGCACCACGCTTGAGGAATTCGGCCGCAAGCAGGAGCGTCGTGTCCGCGACTTCCTGTACTTCTCGACGGAGCGCAAGCGCAACTCGGCACCAGGGGAAAAACGGCGCACGGTATTCGGGATCGTTAAATTCACCCTCGCCACGCTGACCGTAGTGCCGCTGTTGCTGCAACGCAGACGCGGGTGCCGCCGCGTGCCGGACGACGCCTGGGATCTTCATCTGCCGGTCTGCTTTATGACTCTCCGTAAATACTCCTGTGGGGTGCTGCGCAAAATCTCCGGTGCCAAACAAGCCCCCCTGTCACGCGACAACTGGCGCCAGTAAACTCAAGTACTATCCTACGGCAATGAAACGCTGATTCGGAAAATGCGGGAGGCTGTGTTGGTCGGCGTTGTCCAAGGGGATGCCAAATCCGGTTTGCCCCAGATGGTGCAGACGCGCTCGTTCCCAAGGTCGGGCTTGCAGCCCGGCACTGGTGTTCCTTCTCCCATTTCGATGAAGCAGCGGAACAGCGACACGGCGCTTGCGGGGCAAGTTCCAGCGACGTAATCCTGCCAGACCGCGAGGGAGCTGCCACCAGAGTCGCGTTTACCCGTCTCTAAGAGCGCCGCCGCCGTGGAACGCCGTGCAGAGCTGGTTTTGCGTCAAAATGCGTTTCAGTCCTACGCCGTGGCCCGGTATCAGGATCAGCAGGAGATGAAGGCCGCTTTCCGTATCTCGTTTACCTGACGTGCGGAGATGAAAATGTGCGTGATGAGCATGCGGAGCTGGATGGCGCGATCCTGCCGGTCGATGATCCGTTTTGGCAAACCCACTTTCCGCCGTGGGACTTCGGCTGCCGCTGCCTGGTGGAGAGCATGACGGAGGCCGAGGCGCTGGAGCGCGGGGTGTGGGAGGGCGCCGGGCAATGGGAAAAGAACACGCCGACGCGCGCGGACAAAGACTATTCGTTTAGGCCCGACACGCTGCTTATAGACGGCAGCGAGCTTGCGCGGCGGGGATATGCGGGCTCGGAGCTGCTCCCCAGCTACAAGCGAAAAATGGCGCAAGGCAAAGAAGAAGATGGCCGCGCCGTTTTCCAGCCGGCGAAGACAATGAACGAAGCGCGTGAGTACGCCCTCGCCAACATTGCCGGAAAACTAATAAATGTGCCTGTGCGGAATTCCGGCGAGGCGCTGACCGTCCTTAACAGGGTAAATGAATATGTGGCAGGAACCTCCTCAAGTTTAGACTCCCGAAATTCAAGGAGCTTTCGACGGTGCGCAGCCGGCAAGTTATCGCCTAGGCCGTACATTACACATCGGAGAAAAAGGTTGGGGTCGGATATTCCCCCGAAAAATGGCGTGACCCCGAATCCGTCTATGAGAACACCGTCTAATCATATCAGGCGGCTGGACGGGTTCGTCACCTCGCCATACCCAGAGCCGAGGACGTGTTGCAGCACATCGTTGACCACGAGTTTGGGCATGTTTTGTTCGGGGCCCGTTGCGTCAAATGAAAACGACACCGAAACGTTTTTGAGGTTGCGTCATAAAGGGTGACACCAAGCACGTGCCTTTTTTGGGGGACCCTTTGGGGG
>JALHHX010000176.1 GCA_022837245.1 Lentisphaerota bacterium | reverse complement strand
GAGAAGCTGAGTTTCCACCCCGCCCCGCGCGCCGCGAAGGGCACTCCGGGTTCAGGATCGCCTGAAGCGAGTTCGAGCCGGCCAAGTTTCGCCCAAGCCTCGTTCGCGTCCTTGCAGCCGCCATAGGTCGCCGCGTCCGCGAAGGACACTTCATGCCCGCGCGTGTAGCCCTCCAGGGCGAGTTTTTGCCATGACTCCTGCCCTGTTTTGTCCGCGTCCAGGCACAGCACCACCTGCCGCGCCCGCAGCCATTCCCACCGCATACCGTCCACGCCGAACACAGCCGCCGCGTTCTCATAGCCCGCCGCAATGAAGCTGATCGCGTCGAAAGCGCCCTCGGTTATGTAGCACTTTTCAGACAAGAGCGCCGGCGCGTTAAACAGCCCCTTCTGCCCTGGGAGGTGATCGTGTTTGAGGTTATTCGGCGCTTCCCCCACCGCCCGGCCATAGAGGTTCACCACCTCGCCCGCCGGGTTCGTGTGTGGGAACACCACGCGCCCGCAGCGCCCGCGCCCTAGCCATCGCCCAGGAGCCGCATACCCCACCCCCATAGACTGAGCAAGAGCGAGAGGTATGCCCCGGCCCTTCAGGTATTCCTCACCCGGCGAGCCGGCAAGCGCCGCCTGATACCCCTGGAGCTGTTCGCCGAGTTCAGGCTTTGCGACGGGTTCGGGTTTTGGCTGTGGTGGAGCCGCCGCCGGCATGGTTCTGCTCGCGGTTCTCCGTGCGCGCCCCGCCGGTTCCAGGCCCACCATCGCCGCCGCCTCGCGCAAGGCTTCGCCGAAATTCAGGTTGTCTGCGCGTTGTAGGAACGCGAGTCCATCGCCGCCGCCACAGCCGGCGAAGCATTTCCATGCCCCGGTTTGCACGTTGAAGCTGAAAGACGGGCTGCGGTCATCATGGAATGGACAGCGAGCCTGCCGCCACTCGCCGCGTCCCTTCTTGATGTTCTCAAGGCGCGGTTCGTAAACATCAGCCCACCGCCCCGCCATGCGCCGGCGAAGTTCCTCCACGTCATACATGCACAGCTTCCTCCAGGAGCCTGCCGAAGTCAGGCTTGAAGATCAAGGGCACTTCTCCCATGTCTCCGAAGCGGTTCTTCCTCACCACGAGTTTTACCGCGCGGTCAGGATAAGTCGCCTTCCTGTTCTTGTCATCCAGCAAAAACGAAACGGTGTCGCCCGTGTATTCCAGGGCGCTTGATTCGGCCAAGCTGATAAGCTGCGATGTGTCTTGCCCTGCGCGGTTTTGACTGCTCACGGCCAGGACAGGTATCCGTAATGGGTTCGCGAGTTCGTCACGAAGTTCGCCAATGAGCTTCCCAATGTCATGTCGAAACTCGCCCCCGCCCTGGTAACGCCCGCCGGCCCACCGCTGCGTGTAGTCCACCACAACGAACGCGGTTTCAGCTCCATGCCGCTCCATCGCCTGCAACGTTCGCGCCCTGAGCTGTGAAACAGTCATAGTCGCCGCGCCCTCGATGAAGTAGAGCGCGCGCAGCTTCTCGGCCCACTCCTGCCGCGCCTGCTCCAGTTTCGCAAGATCGCCAAAACCCTCGGCATACTGCTTCTGTGGAAGCCATGCCGTCGCGCACAGCGTTTTAAGGGCGAGTCGTTCAGGTGTTTCATCGAAGGTCAGAAACAGCGCCGGTATTCCGCGAGCCGCCGCCTCTCGCGCCCATTGCAGGCACAGAGTTGTTTTGCCTGCGCCGGGTTCTGCCGCGAGAACATGCAGGCCCGTCTGTAGCCCGCCTATGAGCTTATCCAGCTTTGGAATGCCTGTTTGCAGTCCGAGAGGTCGCCCCTCGGCGCGAGCCTCGGCCACCGCCCGCGCGTTCGCCATGATCGCCGGCAATAGCTCCACGAAACTCCTTGCCTCGCCTACCCTGTCGCCCGCCGCGAGCCGCGCCGCCGCAAGAGCCGTTTCGACACGGCTTATAACGTCCGTCACGTCCCGGTTCTCGGAAAGCCCGTCCTTCAGGTAATCCAGGGCGACGGCCATAAGCCGCCGTTGGTAAAGCTCCACCACCCGCCGCGCAGCATCGCCCACGTCGCCCACGGATTCACCGTCAACCTTCGGGAATGCCTCGCTCTTCGCCGCCGCTTGCTCCATCTGTTCATAAAGCGCCCTGCATTCTCTGTTTGAGAACATATCCGCGTTCAGCCTTGCGAACTGAGCTTCGGCCCAGGTGTCAGGATTCAGGGAAGCGAGCAGGCGCGTTTCTAGAACCGGATCGCTGTTCGCCGCCGCCGGCGAGAAGGTTCGTTCGGCCATGATTTGCCCTCCGTTCGTTACAACAAAAACAACAGTTGGTTGTATTTTGGGACGCGCCCGAAACGGGCTGTATAATCCCTGCTATATCCGCGTTTAGCGCTCATTTTCGCCCGTTTTGCCGTCGCCGCCTTTTTCAAGCGCCGGCGAGCCTCTAAACGCGGTTCTAGCAGCTTAATTCTAACGCGCGCGCCTGGGCGAAAGCCCGAAGGCGCGCAGGAGTTTTACTAGTATACTAGTACGTTTTTGAGCCTCACCATTTCCGCAGCTTAAACCCTGTATACAAAGATGTATCGTACCCCCTATCGGGGAAGATCGTACCCTGTATCCGCGAGAACGTACCCTGTATCCGGGAATTTTGTCATATTCAAAAATACCATTGTAGCTGCATCTATGGTGTGTTTTCGCCATCATTCGCGATATGACAGCCTGTCATATCGCCTGTCATATTGCGAAGGCGCTTTTGTTGCCTGTTATCCAGTTGGCGTTTGCCCTTCTCCACGCGCGAAATGAGCGACTGCGTGACTCCTAGAAACTCTGCAAGCTCACGCTGCGTCATCCCCTGCGCTTCCCTCAGCCGCCGCACGTCCTCGCCCGTGAGCGCCGCCGGTTTCGGCTTCGGCGCTGGAAGTTCGCGATGAACTGCGTTCGCTAGGGCCACCGCCGCCGGCATGGTGAACGTGGTGCGACAATGTAGCCACTTCTTCCAGTAACCTCTGGGCATCATCCTGGAGGAAGCATCTGCCCCGTCATCGTTGACGGCTTCGTCTGCCGCGTCCATCTCCTCCGGTGTAGGCACGGGCCATAGCTCGCGCGGCCATTCCGAGAAGTCGGGCTTGCAGCCGTAACGCTCCACAGCCAGGAGTGCGTTTTCAACCCGAATGCGCGTGTCGTACCGTTCGCGCCGCGTCGCTGGCGCTGTATTGCCGCCGCACAGCACGATTATGTCTGCGTTGCTCATTGTGACGGGTTTGCCTTGTCGAAAGCGGTTTCTGAAAGCGAGTTCGATGGTGAGTTGGTGCGGCCATGGCGATGTTCGCCCATCGCGCCTGTCCAAAAATTCAAACTGTTCAGGCGAGAGCCACCCGAGTTGCCGAAGGCTTGCAGGGCCGTCCAGGAACGCAGTTGCCCAAAGCCCTTCGCGCCCTACAAGTTGCCATGTTTGATACCTCGGCACGTGTGGCCCGCCGAAGTCCCAGTACATCTGCCCGCACTCGCGCACTGTGATGTTCCACAGCTCATGCGGTTGCATGTGCGCGAAGTTGAATAAGGCTTTATCGCCTTTTATGTAAACAGGGTCTAGGTCGATACGTTGAACATTGATGCTGCGTAACGCCAAGATGCGTTCCATCGCGCGCCTGTCCTGCTCTTCCCGGCTAACATTGGGAATGCCTAGCGCCCTTATAACGTGCTCACGGTCTATAACGAAGGCCCGCCCATAGTCGGGTTTGTCTGTTCGCCACCTGTCGCTTGCATACGCGCACAGCATCATATGGAGCCATGCAGTATCCACGTTGAATGTTTTGAGCACCTGCCACGCCATTTCCGGCGCTACAACCTGAGCCGGTTCGTCATCTGTGGAGGGAATTATAACGGTGTATTGGGTTCTCCCGCGCAAGATCGCGCCGTCGGTTCTGTGGACGTAAACAGGGCGCTTATAGTCATCCTCAGTCCACTGTTCGCGCGGCGCAAACATCAAGCGAACAGCGCCATAGACTACCGAATTGCTTGCGAAGGACATAAACCCGTCCCTCCTTGCCGGTAATCGCGAAGGAGTGAGAGGATCGCGCCTGTCTAGAGCTATGATGTTTTTTTGTCTGTCAGGAGTAACTGGTGCAGTCATGACAGCCTCCTGTTTACAGAGCCACGGGCCACGTTTTCTATTCCCGTTGAAGGAATAGCCTTGCGAATCGGGAATAGAAACGTTGCACAAAGGGCTAGA
>JALHHX010000012.1 GCA_022837245.1 Lentisphaerota bacterium | reverse complement strand
GGCAGCACCGCCTGGCTTTAGAAAGTGGGCCCAGCGCAGCGCTTCAATGTGTTCGAGCGAGGCAAGCACGTCTGCGGTGCCTTCTAGGATAAGCGGGCTGCAGACACCTTCGCCGAAACGGACTTGAGCTGTTACGGAGCCGCCGCGTTGCGCCATTCCGTGTATCTCGTTTGAGCACACAGGGAACCCGGAAATCTTCGCCGCCTCCGCTATGATCTTGGCGGCCAAAATGATTCCCTGTCCGCCTACTCCTGATAATATAATGCTGCTGCTCATCGTGTAAATGCTCTTTCCCCGCTTTCGTACCGTCCCTGTAATGCATGCGGAATCTACCATGTTTTGGCGTTTCTTTCAATAGAAATCTACATCGTGTTGGGACAGGGATTGACATTCGCCAGCCGCGGCCTCCAAAATACCCGTGGAATAAAAAAGCAATGACACATCAAGAACTCAGACATAGACTGGAACAACTCGCACAACCCTCATACCGGGATTTCGTGTCAATTCTCACGCCGGGCGCTCAAAACATCCTCGGGGTGCGGATCCCACATCTTCACAATTTAGCTGCCGAAATTACATCTGGTGATTTCAGGGAGTTTTTATGGCTGCCGGGGGAGGGCGCATGCCATGAAGAAAGGATGGTGTGTCTTCTCGTGATAGCCAGGGCGAAGATAGAGGAAAAGACGCGCCGGAAGTGCATAAGCGAAGCCGCGCCGCAGCTATTGAACTGGGCGGAATGCTACATTTTTTGTTCAGCTCTTAAAAAGACAGGCAAAGATGCCGAAAGAACTTGGCGTCTAATTCAACCCCACCTTAAAAGTGGGAATGAGTTCGAAATACGGTTTGCCGTGATTATGATCCTGCTATGCTTTCTGGGCTCCGATCACATCGACCGATCCCTCCGGGCGCTCGCGGAAGTCAAACACGAAGGATACTACGTGAAAATGGCGGTTGCGTGGGCGCTGTGCGAGGCGTTTATAAAACAACGCGAGAAAACCATCTCCTTTTTCCAGACCAAAAAACTAGATCCTTTCACGAGTGCAAAAACCGCGTCCAAAATCTGTGATTCACGGCGCATTCCCGAAGGAGACAAGACATTGGCCAGACAACTGCTGGGGCAATCGAAGAAACACGCGGGAAAAACCGCGACGGCACAGATGTGCGGAACCGTGTCGTGACTATCGGGGCCATGAGGCGTCTAACATGACGCCAATGGATTTATTTTGGCACGGTTTTTCCACGCTGCCGCCGACCGAGGCCAATTATGTTCTGGATGAGGCCCTTGCATTTTTGTTGGCGTCCATAAATGTTCCCCAGTGTCGGTGTTCATGTTGTTAGCACGCGCATTATATGCAAAAGCCAGTCACTTTTTCCAGAGCTTTTCTTACTTCTGCATAAGGTCGGAACACAACATGGCATTTCTTGCGCGTGGGGTGGGGTTGTGGTAGAATCGCGGCATGAATTCAGGTCGTTCAAAGGTTACAGGGGAGCTCCGAGAAAAGAAGTTGCGCCGCCGGCGGATTGCCGCTGTGGTGTTGCTCGTGTTGTTGGTTTGGGGCATTGTATGGTTCGTTTCTATGAGACGCCAAGATCTTACTGCATGGCCGGAAAGGGCGGCAGAGGTTTCACTCGCTGTTGACATGAAGACGTACGTGGGGATGCGTCTGGCATCGCCGAATGATGTGGCAGGATTTACAAGCAATTTATTTCATTCCGCCGAGGATCTGCTAACTGAATATAGGCGTTTCCAGACCCTTGGCATGGCAGAAGGTCAGGGATACCCGCTGATTGAACAGCGTCTTGGGAATGGAGCGTCGAACCTCGTTGCGTTTGCTGAGTTTTGGGGGGCGTATGATGGCTTCGACCCGAGTTGCGGTTCCATGGGGTATAACGAGTTTATCGGCTATAGCGCGGAGTTCGCGGTGCTGGGTTGCTATTACGCGGCGGCGGGCGTCACGAACGGGGTGCTGCCGACCGGTCATGATGGCAGAATTTCCATGCTTGAGGATCAAATGCGGCTGACGCGTGGGGGAGGGCTGCTGGCACGGGCGTCGGCGCTTAACAATGTCATGCTGGTTGTGCGCGAGATCATAATGAATCCAGAGGAACAGGGCGGAGACACTGCGGTATTAGTGGAGCGTGTGGCACGACTGCGGGAGTTGGAAGATGATTTCGGGGATTTAGGCGATGCAATTCGTGCCGATTATGCTTCTGTCAGAGGCATGGTTTCGTCGTTGTACGCGCAACTGGCTGGGAAACCGCAGGACAAAGATGGCGGCGCAAGGCTAGGCGGAATGTCGGGGATAATGGTCGGGATGCTGGGTGGCAACGAGGTGGACACGCAGGCGCACCTCGGCGCTCTTTTTTCTCGGCTAATTCGCCTTTCTGCTGCGAAGGCATACACTCAGAAAGGGCTCTCGGCCGGTCTCCCCGGGTGGGTGGGATTAAAGAAGGAGCGTCCGCCATGGACTCGCGACCCGATTGGCGCGGCGGTAGCGGTGTCGTACATGCAAAACGCGAACTTCGCCCATGCTGTGGAGCCGAGCGTTGTTCTGGAGTTGAGAGCAGCCCGGATAGTGCTTGCGCTGCAGTTCTACAGGCACGAGCAAGGCGAGTATCCTGGAAGTCTGGACGCGCTTCTTGATGGCGGGTTGCTGGTGGCGGGTGACGTTGAGGATCCGTTCGCAACGGATGTGGGGACGCGTCTTGTCTATTCGCGTGATGGCGATGGCTGGCGTTTCCACAGCGTGGGACTGAACCAGGTTGACGATGGTGGAATTTACGACGCATACCGGGTGAAGACGGCTAAAGAGCAAATGCAGGCGGATTTTGTTTTTGTGTCGCGTGAGCGCGAGACGCGTTCCGGGTCGAATGGAGGTTGAAGGATGGCGGCAATTGTAATTGACATCGGGAATACATCAACCACTATAGGCAGGTGGGAAGGTGAAAAAGTTTCTGCCATCTCCGCGCTTAACGGCGGCATCCGCAATCCCGCCACAGTGGAGCAGGCGCTTGTGAAAGCGGGGGCGGATACTGCCGATTCGGCTTTCATCGCATCTGTCGTGCCGACGGAAAACACAAACTGGCATTGGCTTTTGAAGCGGCTATTCGGGCTTGATGCCGAGTTCCTGACCCATAAGACCCCAATGCCGATTGGTATCGACTACCCCAAACCGGAGCAGATCGGCGCTGACAGGCTTGCTGATGCGGCCGGAGCGGCGGTTCGCCATGGGTTCCCGGTGATAGTGGCAGATTTTGGCACGGCGCTTACGTTTGACGTAGTAAACAAGGACGGCAGATACATCGGCGGCGTAATTGCCCCGGGGCTGCCGCTAATGACCGGGTATCTGCACGAGAAGACCGCGCAGTTGCCGATCGTTGAGCTTGGCGGCGAGATGCCCCGTAGAGGCGATTCCACAGAGAACGCCATGAAGATTGGGGCTAAGATCGGGCACCGCGGGATGGTGCGGGAGATCTACAACTACATCAGCGAGACAACGGGACCGGGAACGGTGCTTTGCGCCACGGGGGGCTATGCCGCATGGGCGCTCGAAGGCATAGGCGTGGATTGCATCATCGAGATGGATTTGACTTTATACGGCCTGGGAGAGATACACGATTACGCCAAAGCTCAGGTCAACTAAAAATGTTAGAAAATGGAAAACAAAATATATCCGCAAAAGTGGCTGAAGGCAAATCGGGAAACGGTAAATACGCAGTGGTTTGAATTTCTGCGCTTCAAATCTGTTGGCACGGATCCCGCTTGCCTAGACGATTGCCGTGAATGCTCGGCATGGTTGAAACGCTGGCTCAATGCGCTTGGATTCGTTGTCGATCTGCTAGGCCCCGACAACGCCCCCAAAATAGTATTCGCGGTGCGCAAAGGCGAGGGCGACCTTACGGCCATGTTCTACGGCCACTACGACGTCCAGCCGGCAACTGTCGAAGATGGATGGGATTCGAACCCCTGGGAGCCGTCGGTGCGCAGTGGCCGCGTCTACGCGCGCGGGGCGCAGGATAACAAGGGACAGGTTTGGGCATCGCTCCAGGCTATCCGCGCGTGCATCGAGGAGGGCTCGCCTTTGCCAAACCTCAAAATAGTTTTAGACGGGCAGGAGGAATCGGGTTCGGATGAACTGATCAAACTTATCGGGTCGCGTCCGGACCTTTTCACGGCGGACGTGTTGATGGTGGGCGACACTTCGATGATGGAGGATCACAGGCCGGCGATCATGGCGGGTCTGCGTGGGGTGTCCAGCCTTTCGGTGCGGCTTGACGGAGCTAGCTACGATTTGCACTCCGGCATGCATGGAGGGCTTGCGCCGAACCCGGTGATGGAGCTCGCTCGTATCGTCGCGGAGATGCACGCCGATGACGGATCTATTGCGGTCGAGGGTTTCATGGACGATGTGGCACCGCTGAAGGAGGAAGAGCTTTCGCTTGCTTTGTCGGAGCCGTTTGACGAGACGGCATATCAGGAGCGGATCGGTGTGCCGCCGATAGGTGGGAAACGAGGTGTCGCCCCGCAGGTGCGAGGAAGTTTGATGCCCACAATCGAGGTAAATGGATTTCACGGCGGATACGGCGGGCTCGGAGCCAAGACGATAATTCCGGCCTCCGCAGAGGTGAAATTGTCGATGCGCACCGTTCTTGGCCAGACGCCAGAAAAGTGCCTCGATGCGGTGAGGCGTCATTTCGAGGACCGGGTCAAACCTGGCATGAAGCTTAGCTTTTCGGACTGCAAACCAGGCGCCCCCGCGTTCCGTGTGGCGGTCGATTCCCCTATGGTGATGAAGGCGCGTAAGATTCTATCCTCAATGCATTCGAACGGTTGCGCAATCAAGTACGAGGGCGGTTCGATACACGTTGTCGGCTTGCTCGCTAATGTTTGCGGCGGCGATGCCGTCATGGCTGGTTTCGGGCTCGAGGAAGACCGCATACACGCTCCGAACGAATCTTTTTCATTCGCCCAATTTGAGTTGTGCGTGGAATACACGGCTAAGTTCCTTGAGAAAATCGGGGAAGGGTTGTAGAGCATGTCGCTTGAGGATTGCATTTACCGCAGCTATAACCCGGAGCGCAGACCGTCGCACCCGTGGCCGAGCTGGCACAACCATACGGGGAGCCATCCGCGTTTCTCGTTCTGCCCCACGCCGGGGCTTTCCATCGCCCGCTACGAAGAGGCCTTCAGGCAGGAGCCTGATGCATGGGAGTGCTTCGCGATTTCGGACCACGCTTTTTCAATCGCCATTCCCGAGCCCGGCAAATCGTGGCCGCATGTTTGGTATGAGGACGAATCCATACTTGATACCTTTAGGGCCACCGGAGATACGCAGAGGCGCTTCAAGGCATATCGTGAATTCTGCGAATCATTCCGCGATGGCGTCAAGTTTTTCACGGGCATGGAAATCGAATCCAGCTTGAGCGGACGCATGTCGGCGACCATGGAAGAGATGGAAGGTCTGGATTTAATAATAGGCTCGATACACCACAATCCGGGAGAACCGGAGAAATGGGTGGAGAGGCACTTCTTCCAGCTTGGGCGCGCGCTCGCATTGCCGTGCGATATTATCGGCCATCCGGTGCGGCATCTACGGGCGCATTCGACCCAGGAGCAGCCGTTGCCGGAGGAGATAATAGACGAGACGCTAGATATGATCAAGGCGGCCGGCGTCGCAATCGAAATCAACGCGCACTATCCGCAAATCCAGGACGACGTGCTGATGTTGCGGGGCGCGTGCGAACGCGGCATGGAGGTCGCATTTTCAATGGATCTGCACTATCCGGAGGAATTTGGCAACTGGCGGTATTTCGAGGACGTGGTTGAGCTGTCAGAAATCAATTATGATGATCTGAAGCTCTTCCATCCCCGCCGCTCGGCGGTGCCAGGGAAAATGGAGGCTGTATGAAAGTAGAAGAAGCATTTGAAATAGTGGAAGCCGCCTACACAAGCAAGAGAATGCCCCATGCATACCTTGTCGTTGGTTCGCCGAGAGGGGAAGGGTTGGATCTTGCCGAGAAAACCGCGGCGTTGCTTCTATGTGAAGCCGCCGATGTGAAACACCCGTGTCTGAGGTGTGATGACTGCCTCAACGTGCAGGAGCACAAGCATTCCGACACGTTTTGGTTAGAACCAGAGAGCAAATCTCGTGTCATCACTATGGAAGATGTGCGAGAAACGCTGTTGCCATGGGCAGCCAAGAGCTCCTACGCTGGTGGTTGGAAAATCGGGATAATGCTTTTTGCGGACAGGCTAAACGATAATTCTGGAAACGCATTCCTCAAGATGCTCGAAGAGCCTCCGGAAGAGACCCTCTTTCTGCTTGTAACCAGTAGCCCGGATTCATTGCTTCCCACGGTTATATCACGTTGCCAAAGGCTTGATTTGAATGTCGGCCGCACTCCTCCCGCGGAACCGTGGCGGAGTGAGGTCGGTAAAATAATGGCCGACCATTCCAATACGTCGGCCTTGCGGGTGATGTCAACGTCTGGCAGGATGGTTTCACTTTTCGATGACATAAAGAAAGAAAGCGAAAAGAGCGCCAAGGAAAGATTGAAACAAATTCTGGAAATGGACATGGAAGTGGACGACGATACATACAACGCCTGGATATCTGCTGGTGCGAAGGAAATCCGGGCGGCTGTTTTCGAGTCTATCCGGGACTGGTATCGTGACGTCATGGTGCTGTCCAGCACTGGTGGTGAAACTGACGGGATCCCGCTTTTCTTTCCAGAATACAAAGACGCCACCACTGCCGCGGCCGAAAGAACCAATCCGCAACGCGCCGTCCAGAATATCACCTTTGTGGACAATATGGAAAGACAGGTGGAAGTCCGCAACATGCGCGAAGACCTTGTCTTCCCGTATTGGTTTACCTGGCTTAGATAAAGCTGCTACGCCAAGCCGGAGGAGCGGGGGAAGGGTGGGAGATCCACTTTGTTCGCGGAAACTTCGCGAGCTTTGTCTCGTTTGAGGAATTCATCGCCAAACGCAAAATATCCTTCGGCAACGGTGGAAGTCGGAGCGTATGCCACGACGGGGAGACCGAAGCTGGGAGCCTCGGCGGCGCGGATGCTGCGCGGTATGACGGTCTTGTAAACCGCGTCGCCATAATGCGCTCTGACTTGTTCGATAACCTCGTCGGCGAGTCGTGTGCGGCTGTACATCGTCATTAGGATGCCGTCGAGGCGCAGGCGCGAATTCGCGCCGCTCAAGCGTATGCGATCAACGAGGCCCGAGATCACGCTAAGCCCCTCCATGGCATAGTATTCACATTGCATCGGGACGAGCACGCAATCGGATGCCGCGAGCGCGTTCGACATAAGGATTCCGAGCGAGGGTGGGCAATCTATGATAATGTAGTCGAAGATTTTCTGTGCAATTATCGGGTCGAGCACCTTCTGAAGACCATGCAGGTGGTCGTCCATTCGGGCGATTTCTATTTCGGCACCTGCGAGATCGACCTCCGACGGGATAATATTGACGTTCTCAATCGTCGTGCCGACGATAACGTCGTTCAGGTTTTCAAGGTCTATAAGCGCCTTGTAAAGGCTGACGCCGGGTTTGGGTTCGACGCCGAGCCCGGAAGTGGCATTCGCCTGAGGATCGAGGTCGAGCACGAGCACCGTCTTTTTGCGCGTGGCTAGAACGGTGGCAAGGTTGATCACCGTGGTGGTTTTGCCTACGCCCCCCTTCTGGTTTGACACAGCAATGACTTGTGACATACTTCCTAGCCTCAGACGACTTGAACGCCGTGGTTACTTATCCTTGATGATCCCGATTTTGCGGGCGTATTTGAACATGCCGCCAGCTTCGACGACAGGTCCGACTGCGCCAATGTTCTTCAGCTTGAAGACCTTGCCGTCTGATACGCGTGTGATTGTGTTTGCTTCGGTATTAATTTCGGCTTCGTCACCAGTCTTAAACTCTTTAGAAAGCTGTGCTTCCGATTCGTATGGATAGACCTCGCCTGTGGCGACGCAGTTGCGGAAGAAAATGCGAGCGTAGGACTCTGCTACGACGGCTCTGCATCCGGACGCGCCGATTGCAACGGGTGCGTGCTCGCGGGAGGAGCCGCACCCGAAGTTCTTGCCCGCGATCATGATTCCGTACTGGGTTTGACCGGTGGCTTTGTCGGTGAACGGCGGCAAAGTTTCGGGAAGGCCTGCCATGGCATACGAGCCGAGCTTGGCGTACTCCTCTGGGATAGTGGGAACGAGGTTCAGGTAGTTTGCGGGTATGATCTGGTCCGTGTCGATATTGTCGCCAAGCACGTAGACCTTTGCTCGAAATGATTTGTTTTTCTGGTTCATGAGTGCTCCTTAAAGGTCGCGGGGATCGGTGATGTGGCCGGTGACTGCGGAAGCCGCCGCTGTCAATGGCGATGCAAGGTATATCTGAGCATCTTTCGAACCCATGCGGCCGATGAAGTTCCGGTTGGTGGTGGAGATGACAACTTCTTTGCCGTGTGTGCGTCCGAACGTGTCGATCGGGCCGCCCAGGCATGCGGCGCATGAAGGCGGTGCAATCGGTTCGCAGCCCGCGTTGGCGAATATTTCGACAAGAGACTGACCGTCAATCTGTGTCGAAAGGAGCTGCCCCGCGATTTCGACCGTGGCGGGTACGATGCACGTTTCAATGGCCACCTTGCGCCCTTTGAGGATTTGCGCTGCCATGATGAAATCGGAAATTTTACCACCGGTGCACGAACCTATGTACGCGCGGTCGAGCTTGACGTTTGCGACCTCGCGCGCCGGAGCGTAGTTGTCGGGCGTGCTGGGTTTGGCCACACACGGTACGAAAGTGGATACATCGTAAGTGTAGGTCTTGAGGACTGGGGCGTCTTCATCGCCATATACGGGCGTGAACGGCCTTGAAGAGCGAGACTTGACGAACTCGATTGTCTTCTCATCGGGCGGGATAATTCCGTTTTTGCCCCCGGCCTCGACAACCATGTTGCAGATCGTGATTCGCTCGTCGATCGAGAGGGCACTGACAGCCTCGCCTGTGAATTCCATTGCGCAATAGGTGGCGCCGTCGACGCCGATATCGCCTATGATGCGAAGGATCATGTCTTTGGCGGAGATGAAATCCGGCTTTTTGCCGTTGAGCACGAAGCGCAGTGTTTCGGGCACCTTGAGAAGTATCTTGCCGGTGCCCATCACGAATCCGGCGTCGGTGTTGCCGATTCCCGTGGCAAACGCGCCGAGGGCGCCGTGGCTGCATGTGTGAGAATCGGTGCCGACGATGACCCCGCCGGGACGGACATGTCCATGCTGTGGCATGCCAAGGTGGCAGACTCCGCAGTATGTGGGCGTGCCGGGATCGTAGAAGTAGGGGAGGTCTTGCTCCTTTACGAACTCGCGCAGGGTATCTACGTTGCGGTGCGCTTTTTCGTCTTTCGTGAAGATGTAGTGGTCTGGTATGATCACCACGCCTTCGCGGTCGAAGACCTTGGCGTCTTTGCCGAACTCGCGGTGGAAGATGCCGATTGTTCCAGGGCCGCACACATCGTGCGTGAGCAGCACGTCGACATCGACCCATACGTTGTCGCCCGGTTTGACCGATTCTGAGCCCGAAGCGCGAGCGAGGATTTTTTCAGTTATTGTCATTTTCATATTGTCTAGTGTCCCAGCAAGCTGAAGAAGCGGTCTTCATACATTTTGAAGACGTTGTGTTTCTGGAGCAACGCCCCGAGAGGCTTGATGAGCGCAGGATCCTTCTCCGCCGCCGTAAAAGCCTTCTCGACCTCCTTGTGGATATCGGGCGGTAGTGATTCCTTGCGCGCGAACATTTGCTGCTCTGCCAGCTCCATTATGTTCTTGTGGGCGGAGCGGCGCACCATTGTCCAAAAGAGTTTGATCAGGCAGACGTCCCAAGGGGAATCGACGCCCTTGAGAATCGCCCGGAACGGGTCTTTGTGCCCGGCGGCGTCTTTCTTTACTCGTTCGACAACCTCCTCAACTGGCGAGGTGACTATTTCCTCCGAGAACGCCTCCTGCTTCAAGGTGTATCCGTAGCGGAGTATATGAACGTCCTTCTCGTGCTCTTCGAGCCATTCCACGTATTTCTGCGCCTCTTCGCCGAAGCCCTCGAGGAGCATTTTGGAGTAGTCTGACGGCGTTATAATCTGCGGGCGCAGCAGCTGCATGCGCCCCGTGCGGATGCGCGTTTTCCCGACCTCGTCCATAAGTTCGCAGACGAGAATATAATTCACAAGGGTATTGCCGAATGTCTCGAGATGACTCGTGGGCAACTCGATCAATTCGGTGTTCGCCACCGCGTAGTGGAAATCTAACTCTCTATCGGAACTCATGCAGATGCAATATATCAAAAAAAAAAGGCAATGAAAAGTCCTACTTGACCATGTAGACTTGTTTGGTTATTTCTCCGTTGCGCTCCACTTCAAGCACGAAAGTCGTGAGTTCGCCTTCAACAAAACTCTTGATGAACGATTCGGCTCGGCGGCGGTTGGTCATAAGCACGGAGTTGACAGATCGAACGACATCGCCGTTCGCGAGGCCAGCCGCTGAAAACAAATCTGCCTCCCCGACCACGTCCACCACATATCCCGTTATTCGCCGCTCGCCGTCGAGGTCGGTCACGTACACTGGATCCATCGAGTCGAACACTGAAAGCAGCCTCTCGGGTTCGTTGCGCAACTCGGCATAATAGTCGAGCAGGGCGGCGCGGTCGAACTCCCATCTGTTCGGGAACACCTGTTTACCGGCGAAGGCTTCCGGTGCCGCCCCCGCGTCGAGAGGTTCCACTGTGTGGGTGCCTGCCGATGCGGTTGCGCCTTCGCCTGTGGCTTTCTCAAGAAAAATCTCCTCCTCGCCGGAGGGACCGCTTAGCACAACGGACTCTGCCTTGACCTGTGTTAGCACCACCCCGGGCACGACTTCGCCGTTACGCACGACAATGCGCTGTGTGACAGTGTCGCGATCATCAATGATTGCCATCGGTTCACCGGCAGCAATGTCGGAGACCGACAAAATTGTCCCTGCCAGTCTGAAACGTCGAGCGAGCTCGCCAGCCTGGGATCCGCGTTCGGCGCTGCGCATTACAGAACCCAGCCCTGCTAGCGGCGTCGGACTCGCGGTGGAGGCCGTGGGTGCTTGCTGCGATGCGGAGCGCGGCGCGGCAGCACCTGCCTTAGGCAAATTCGTGTATAGTGCAACCATGTGCAAGAGCAAGGCTCCCGTGGCCGCGAACACTATGGTCGCCGCTGTGTTGAAAAACTTTGAAGTGTGTCGGACCGATGAATTCATAAGCCGGATTCTGTGCGCCGCCCTTTGGACGGGTTTGGATCATTCATCTAAGCGATCAACCCGGAACGAAGTCCATGCCTTGCGGCGCGGACGCATGCGGGCCGCACTTGCGTTCCCTATTTGATCTTGCTCCAGACGGGGTTTACCTTGCTGCGTGGCGTTGCCGCCCCGCACGGTGGTCTCTTGCACCGCCATTTCACCCTTGCCGGCGTGCCGGCGGTTTGTTTTCTGTGGTACTTTCCATCGGCGCGGGTTGCCCGCGCCCCTCCCGGCATTACACCAGGACGCCTTGCCCTGCGGAGTCCGGACTTTCCTCCACGACATCGGGTTTCCCCGTGCCGCAGCGACCCTTCCTCCACCGGCCCGACACGTAAAAAAACGTTGTGTTAGTAAACTATTCTTCCGCAGAAGTCGCACGCCACTATAGCCATTTTCCCAGGATCGTTCGCCAAGGCTGTGTTTTTGCGCGCATCCTGCTGCTTCGCCGGCGGCAGCTCCATGTGGCAACCCATGCAGACGTTGTCCACGAGTTTTATCACCACCGGCCAGCGGTTCTTGCGGAGCCTTTCGTAGTACATGAGGAACTTCTTCGTGGCAGGAACATTTAGCGGGCGTATTTTTTCAAGACGCTCCTTATTCGCCTTGTCCAGCTTAGCTTTGACCTCGGCGAAACGTGCGTCCAAATCCGCTATGTATTCGTCCACCTCAGCCTTGGCCTCCTCGTAGCGCAGCCTGCATTCCTCAGCATACTTCTCCGCCGGTTCTATCTTCAGGTGCGTTTCGATCACTGAATTCTCCGCCGCCTTCAAGTCCCCCTCCGCCTTGGAAATTTGCGACATCATCGCGTCAAGCGCTGCCTGCGTCTTAAGGGAGGGTGTCTGGATCCTGAACTTCTGAATGGTCTCTTTCAATTCTGCGCTGTACAGCTCGCCCCTGGTCACCTCCGTTCTCAAAGTCTGGACGACTTCCTTCGCCCTTTCGTAGTCTTCTTGCTCGACCTTGATCTTCTCCAGCTCTTGATTTCTCCTGATCGGGATGTCGTTTACCTGCTGCTCCAGTTCTCTGATAATTCCGTCATGATCCTGCAACGCCGCTAAATCGTCTATGACACTCACTCTTCCCCTCTTTCGCTTTAAAAATGAACAAACTCTAAGATTATCATAAAACTTAGTCGGTGTCAATAACCGCAATTTCAAAAAAATGTGGTCTTTATCCGTGCGCAAGTTCGATTATTTTTTCGTAGTTGCGCATGGTGAGAGGGGAGAGGACTCGGCCGTACGGGCAGGCGGAGGGCATTAGGACGAAGCCACGGCCGTTGCCGGAAGTGCCTTCGTCCAGGGCGCGCTTGACTTTTTCGGCGAATTGCGGTGTGGGCATGTTTTCAATGTCTGAAACTTCAAGATTCCCGAAAAGCACCATGCCGGCGCCGTAGTTTTCGCGGACGTATTTGAGTTCCACATCGCCTTGTGGCGGGGGTTCAACAGGGTCGAGCCCGTCTGCGCCCATAGATGAAATGTCGTCAAGCACGGCTCGCAGGTTGCCGTGCGAATGTATCCGGGCGTATCCTCCGTTAGTTTGTATTGCCTCAACCATGGGTTTGTCGTACCTGCAGACGTATTCCCGGAAAAGCTCTGGGGGGAGGAATGGCGGCGCGGCGTATTCGGGCCCGTAGATGCGCCAGAGACGCCCTGGCAGCGCGCGCGAGACAGCCATTGTTCTGACCATGAGCCGTTCCGCGAAGTGTTCTATAAGCTGATGGAAGAGATTGGGTTCGGTCATGGCAAATACCGTGTAGTCGGCCATGCTGAAGAGTCCTGCAGCGAGGCAAAGGGGGTCGGCAGTGTCGATCATCACGATCCCGGCATCGCCTAGTCTTTCTTCCGTGTCCGTGAACGGTTTAGTGTGCACAACACCGGTGGGCATCGGCTGTGGAATCTGGAGAAAGGCCCGAATGTCGTCGGCATCTTTGAGTAAATGCTCTTCAGTCCATGTGGTGTTGACACCGGGGTCGCGCCTTGTCCTTGAGGTTAGGACACGGCCGCCAACGGTAATTTCGCGGCGCGTGAACCTGCTGCCGCCGCGTATTTCCGTGGTGGTTTTTGTGGCTTCATTGATGGCTTCTCCGTCTGTTGTTTCGCAACTGACGCCCCTTTGCGCAATTATGTCGCTTTTCTCGCGTGTGAGTTCGATCAGCGGCAGCCATGACGGATGTGAGAAGATATTGAAGGGGTCCGTGTTGGCCGGGTCTTCGTCGATGCCATTTAATTCGTAGAACGAGACGGCAGGGCGGTCCACGGCTTTGCCTGCCAGCGTTGCCATAAGTCTTTCGCGTCGTGTCATTTCGTTTTTGCTCCGGGTGTTTTAATTTGGAGTTCAGGCGCGGGGATGCGAGGTGTGGTAGACGCGCCGCAGGTGTTCCACGGATATGTGTGTGTATATCTGCGTGGTCGACAGGCTGGCATGGCCGAGGAGCTCCTGGACCGCGCGGAGGTCGGCGCCTGCGTCGAGCATGTGTGTGGCAAAAGAGTGGCGCAGAGCGTGGGGGGTGAAGTCACCGGGTATGCCCGCCTTTGCCATGCGGCGTTTCATGAGCCGTTCCATGGAACGGGTGGTGAGGCGTCCGCCGCGCGCGTTTCGGAATAGCGGGGAGTCTTGGGAGAGTGTCTCTTTTTCGCCGAAAACGCGGGACGACATTTCCAGCATGCGGTCGATTGCCTTCCTCGCTGGTCGTCCGATAGGGCACAGGCGCTCTTTGCGCCCTTTGCCAAAAACCTTCGCGAATCCCCCGGAGAAATCGACGTCTCCGACGCGCAGGGCTGCAGCTTCCCCTACGCGGGCACCGGTGCTGTAGAGCAGCTCGAGCAGGGCAGAATCACGCAAAGCTACGTAGCGCTTGGGGAGCTCGGTGCTTTCAGCTACGGAGTCGTATTCAGGCGGCGTGTTGGCATCAAGCAGCTGTGCTACCTCCTGCTCCGACAGGACGTCCGGGAGACCGCGTTTCATCTTCGGCCCGCGCAGTCCGGCAAATGGGTTGTTTTCGAGATGGTTTTCCCGCACCATGAATTTGTAGAAAGTCCGAAGTGCGGAAAGTTTGCGTCGTATGGTTCCAGGCTCGGCTTCGCTTTGGGAAAGAGCGACAAGGAACGCACGCGCGGCATCGCGTGAAATCGAAGTCCAGTCGAAGGGTGGCAACGCATTCTCTCCGAATGCAAATGCGGCGAACTGGCCCACGTCGCGCGAGTAGGCGGCGATTGTGTGCTGCGAGTCGTTGCGCTCCGTTTGGAGATGCCGGATGAAATCAAGAGCGAGCGGATCCCCAGCGATCATTCCGGCGGTTGTGCGCTGCGGCTGCATCTATCTGAAGAACGTATCCAGGAAATCGTACGGCGACTTGTTTTCATGGAGATTGCGTGGCGAGCCATGCAGGATTATGAGATCCATGAGGATGTTGAGGGACTCGTCTAGGACGATGTCGCGCTTGCGGGCTTCCATTTCACGCTCCTCCTTAGTGGACGGCGGTTTGCGATCTGGAACGGCGTCCGGAGCGCCTTCGCCCAGCGCATCAAGCCCCGGGGCTTCCCCCATGGCTGTGTCTTCGGCGATTTTGCGGCTGAGCGCCGCGTCTTCCCGCGCCTTCTTCAGACGGTCGTCGTAGTTGAGGGAGACAACTGTGTTGGTGGAGAATGCGCCGTAGCGTTCGAGCACCTCCGTGTGGTTGCGCCACTTCTCATTGCCTGCGCGGCGCTTCTCGCTGCGTTCGCGGAGAGTGCCGATTATAGGGTAGAGGGAATCTACGGTGCGGTACTGCGAGGGGCCCGTGCGCGTCCATGGAATCGGGTTGTTGAGTTTGTCCTCGCCAAGGTCGCTGAAATAATCGAAAACGGAGGGCAGGACTATATCGGACTCGACACCGCGGATCTGTGTGGAGCTCCCATTGACGCGGTAAAACGAGGCGGTTGTGCTCTTGAGGGAACCGAGCTTACCTTCGGCTAGCGGCACGAGGGTTTGCACCGTGCCTTTGCCGTGCGTGCGCGTGTCGCCCACTATGACGGCGCGGCCATAGTCTTGCAACGCGCCGGCGACGATTTCGGAGGCGGATGCGCTTAGGCGGTTGACCATCACTACAAGCGGCTTGCTGAACGCAATGGCAGGGTCGTTGTCAGGCAATGGAATTGTGCGGCGCGATTCCTTGACCAGCACCACTGGTCCCGTGCGGATGAAGAGTCCTGTGAGATATACGGCTTCGGGAAGTGAGCCGCCGCCGTTGTTGCGAAGATCGAGGATGATGCCTTCCACGTCCTTCGAGTTGAATTCAGCAATCAGGCGCGCAACGTCTATGGTGGCGCTTCGGGGCGTTACGTCGGGCGAGTTGCCAAGGTTCATGCTCGAGTAGAAGGTGGGGAGCTTGATGTAGCCGAGCTTGTGTTCGGTGCCGTTTTCGTCTGTCACGATTTCGAGCCGCGACGATGCCGCCTGTTCTTCAAGCTTGATTTCGTCGCGCACAAGGGTGACGATTTTGAGACCCGTGGGCGCATTTGCGGGTATGACCTGAAGGCGCACCGTGCTGCCTTTGGGACCACGGATGAGGCGGACCGCCTTGTAGAGGGGCCAATGGCGTATGTCGACGAACTCCTCGTCGCCCTGCGCAACGCCTATGATCTTGTCGCCGGGCACGAGCCTGTTTTCGGAGGTGTCGCGTTCCGCGGGACTTCCGGGGATGATCTCCGCTACCTTTGCGGCGCCGTCCTCAGTCTGTAGCTGTGCGCCGATTCCCTGCAGTGAGAGCTGCATGTCGATGCCGAAATCCTCCATCGAAACTGGGGAAAGGTAGTTTGAGTGGGGGTCGTACGCCGTCGTCATGGCGTTGAAGTAACGGCTCAGGTAGAACTCCTCGTCGCTGTCCTTCAGGATGTTCTCGAAGCTGATGTAGTTTTCGAGGGTTTCCTTGGCTGCGTTCGCGGCAGCCTGTTCAGGAGTTGTAATGCCGCCCGCAACGAAAAAGTACTGCTCAATCAAAGAAGAGATCTTGTTTGTCGTGGTCTGAGTCTGCCCGATTGCCGAGGATGTCCCATTGGTCGAGCTTTGCGCTTTGTCGCCGGGTGCCCGTTCGAGCATGAGCTGGAATTCTACGCGTTCGGCAGCGTTTGTGGGCAAGTGATCTAGTCCGGCGAGTGCGGCGTCTAACAGGCCGAGTTCATTGGCGAGTTCCGCATCGGGAACCGCAAGTGAGGAGGTGGAAACTTCGTTCGTGTTGAAGGCCTTCATTTCGCGCGCAATATCGAGACGGATATCGGCTAGACGCTCGGAATTGTTTTCGGAGGCGATCTGGCTGTTCACACGGTATGCAAGAATTGAGTTGGCGACTCGCTTTGTCCACAGTGCATCCTGCTCCGCGCTATCAGCGGGCCACGGCACGTCCTTTCGTTTCCAGGTGTATGTTTCCGATGCAGTGAAATCGAAATCGTTGGTGACATTGGCCCGGACGAACTCCATCCGCTCGTTGACTCTTTGGCGGAGGCGGTCGAACGCAAGCTGTGCGAAAGACAGGTCTCCACTGCGCATGAGCACGTGGAAAGTGTTTTCGTACTGCTTGAATTCGTTGATGTCCTCCTGCGTGAAATATGCGCGTTCGAAGTCGAGAGAATCAAGGTAGTTCGTCCATGCGAAGGGTGACATCGTTTCGTCGAAATTCCTGTGCATGAGGTGGATTTCGGGCATGACGTCCGGGAGAAGTCTTGAGACGGCCTCCGCACGCTGCATCGCGGAGTTGGCTTGCGAGGACTCTTCCGCGTCCTCATACTCAGAGACGAAGCCCGTGGGCTTTGTTGGCGCCGGATATTGCACCAGTGCGTTGCCGCCAGCGTGCAGCGCGGGATGGTCTTCGGCGACTACCGCCCGCTCCATCAGCACCGTGACCGCCATGGCGGCAATGACGAGGGCTGATGGCAGAGTCAAACTTTTTAGAAATTCTTTCCCTTTATTCATTAGCTTTCAACTTTCGGGTTTTTCCTTGTTCTACCAGGACGCCTTTCGAGAGCCTTGATATCGTATTTGGCGATGATTGCTTCGGAGTCCGGAATTTGCTCCTTGTAGTTCGTCAACATGCGATCCAGAACCTTCATCTGCGCCTCGGAGAGGCGTTTCTTCACGGAGAACTGCGTTGTAACCGACCTGAAAAAGTCCGCATCGTCGAAAGTTCGCCGGCCTTTTTTCGACGGGGCTTTCCAATCCTTGACATTAGCAAGGGCGGCTAGGATTTCCTCCGCTTTTCCGTTGTCAATCGGGGTTGGCAGTTCGTATTCCACCTCGAGTTTTTTGCATAGCTCCGGCGAAAAGCCTTCAATACGCTCGTGGCTTTCCAGGAACATGCGTTCCAAGTAATGGCGCTGTTTGGGTGAAAGACGTTTGCCGCGTTTCACCTGGTCGCGCAATGAAGTGTAGAAACTCTCGGAACCTTCGGGCGGGCCGACTTTGTCCATCGTCTCAAAAATGGCCAAGGTGCTTTCGCGCGGTGGCTGGAGGTTTTCGTCCTCGAGGGTTTTCTCTTGTCCAATGGACTTGAAGAAGTCTTCGAACCCTTCTATCTGTGTCCTGTAACGCGCCAAGATGCGTAGGAGCGCGTTGAGCTGGTTCTCGGTTATGGCGCCTGTAGTTGCGGCGTCTGGATCAGGCGGTAGGGCTTCCTGGGCGGCTGTGTCGCCGTCCGCATCGACAACCGGTTCGCCTTTCTTCGGCTTCCTCTTGCGGAAAGGTGATTTCGACGTTGGCTTCCCGTGAAACGTGGCTTCGATGTCCTTGACGAAATCCTCGTCACTGAAGACGCGTTTACCCCGCTTAGTTGGCGGCGACCATTCCTTTATCTCTTTGAATTTCTCCAGGACGGCGACCACAATATCTGGGTCTGCGTCGGGTGCCTTTGCGTCCGTAAGCCATCCCTTCAGCTGCTTGTAGAACGACGCGAGCATCCCCTGCCAGTCGAGAAGCTTGTCGGGATCTTCCACTTCGTCGAGCTTGTTCTCCATTTGGGCGGTGAATTCGACGTTGAAAAGATCGTTGTACTTTTCCACAAGAAACGCGTTTACACTCTGCCCAAGCTCTGTTGGCACGAGGTTGCGCTTCTCTTTGACCACGTATTTACGCGCAAGCAGGGTGGCGATGATTGCGGCGTAGGTGGAGGGGCGGCCGATTCCGTTGGCCTCAAGCGCCTTGACTAGCGACGCCTCGTTGTAGCGCGAAGGGGGTTTGGTCTCCCTGCGTTCGGCTGAAACGGAGACGCGGTCGAGCTCTTCGCCCGGCTCAAGGGGCGGGAGAGACTCGATCGTGTCGTCGTCACCATCCTTGGAGTCGTCCTCGGACGTCTGTCTAACATCTCCGAACACTTTCATGAATCCCGGGAAAATTAGTTCACTCGAAGAAGCGGAAAGCGTGAGCTCGCGGATGAAGGAGTCGGCGGGGTGGGGTGGAGTTGTTGTGATTTTGGCGGTTGTGACATCCGAGACGGCGTCCGACATCTGGCTTGCCATGAAACGGCGCCATATCAGGTCGTAGAGTTTGAGCGCCTGTGGTTTGAGTTTGTGCGCGAGGCTTTCAGGCGTGCGCGCGGGGTCGGTCGGGCGTATAGCCTCGTGCGCGCCCTGTGCTGATCTTTTGTTCTTGAATGCGCGCGGCTTCGCCTGGTGGTATTCCTTCCCATATTTATCCACTATGAACTTGCCGGCGGCGTCTGAGGCATCCTTTGAAATCGTGAAGGAGTCCGTTCTCATATATGTTATGAGGCCGACCTGTCCTTCGCCTCCGATGTCGACGCCTTCGTAGAGGCTCTGCGCCAGGGACATCGTCACGCTAGGGGCGTAACCGAGGGTGGTCGAGGCCGCCTGCTGGAGGGTGCTCGTAATGAACGGGGCGTAGGGGCGGCGAGTTTTCTTGGATGTTGAAACGTCCGAAACAGTGTATTTGCCTGACTTCAGCGCGACCTCCACTTGCGCGGCGAGCTTTTCGTCGCCGACATCGGCCTTCTCTCCGTTGATCTGACGCAGCCGCACTTCGAACGGCGCTTTAGGATCCACGCGTTTTGCAAGTTTCGCTCCGAATATCCAGTATGGCTGTGGGTCGAAGGACTGAATTTCTGCCTCACGTTCGCAAACGAGTCGCAGGCCGACCGACTGCACACGGCCGGCGCTCAGCCCCTTGCCAACCTGTTTCCAGAGTGAGGCGCTGATCTTGAAGCCGACGAGCCGGTCGAGCACGCGGCGTGCCTGCTGCGCATCAACCAGATGCTGGTCGATTTCGCCCGGGTTCTCGAAAGCGCGATGGACGGCGGCGGGTGTGATCTCGTTGTACAGCACCCGGCGGAACTTCTTCCCGCCAGCCTCACCGTTGCTGTCGTCGAGTATCTCACGTAGGTGCCACGCAATAGCCTCTCCCTCGCGGTCGGGGTCGGAGGCTAGTATGATTTCATCGCAGCCACGCGCGCTGTTCTTCAGGTCGGACACGACGCCTTTCTTGTTGTCCGTGATAACGTAAACGGGGTCGAAACGGGTGTCATTTTCAGAAATCTTGATGCCAAGGGAGTGGTCGGGGAGGTCGCGCACATGCCCAACGGAAGCCTTGACCACATAGTCGTTTCCAATGATTTTACCGATTGTCTTTGCCTTTGCGGGTGATTCCACTATGACGAGTTTTTTCATATAAATATCTAAATTCCACGTATTATAACAGATTTTTCCTCAAGCGCACTACATTGCCATGCGTCCTTTCGAGCTGGCATTTCATTTCGAGGCTCACGATGCGCGGACTTACAACAGCCGCGCGCAGACCAGTTGCGTTTACGAGTGCGTCGGGCGTCATTTCGCCGTCCGCGAGAACCTCGATGATTTTCTTTTCCACGTCGTCTAGTACCACCTTGGGCCTTTGTGCCGGCTGGCTTTCCGTAGGGGCGGCTGCGCCCGGCGCGGGATGCGCCATCGCGTTGGGGAGCGTCTGCATTTCGTCAAGCACCTCCTCAGGCGTCTCGACTAGCCTGGCACCGTTTTTTATCAGCTTATGGCAGCCCTGAGCCACGGCGCTGTCGATGCGCCCCGGGATGGCCATGACGGAGCGGCCTTGCTCAAGGGCGTGGTCGACTGTGATGAGCGTGCCGCTGTAGACGCCCGCCTCGACCACCAGGACGGCCGACGAGAGGCCGGAGATTATGCGGTTGCGCATCGGAAATGTCTGGCGGTCTGCCGAGCGCCCAAACGGATATTCCGTGACCACGGCACCCCCGGATTTGACAATCTGGCGGGCGAGACCGCGGTTTTCATAGGGGTAGAGCTTGTCCAGAGCACTGCCGATGACCGCCACTGTGCGGCCTCCAGCAAGGAGCGCTCCGCGATGCGCTTCAGTGTCGATGCCGCGCGCGAGGCCGGATACGACGCATATGCCGGACTGAGCGAGCCTGTAGGAGAAAGTTTTAGCGTTGACGAGCCCGTAGGTTGTCGGAGACCTAGTACCCACCATGGCTAGGGAAGCGAAGCAAAGCGCTGCTGGATCGCCCGTTATGTAGAGCGCGAGTGGCGGGTAGTGGATTTGGCGGAGCAGGGGGGGGTAGTCGTCGTCGACAGGGGTTAGGAATTTCACGTTTTGCGCCTTGGCGCGGGCGATCTCAGACTGCCAGTCAACGGTGGCAAAGGCGGTTGCCAGCTCATCGGCCATGGCGCGGCTGATTCCCTTTACGGAGGCAAGCCGCGCGGCGCTGGCGGTGAAGAACTTGACGGCGGAGCCGAGCCGCTCGATGCCGTTGCCGACAGTCGCCGCTCCCACTGACTGAACCATGTTCAGCGCTATGTATGCTTCCTTTTCCGTCATTTAGCCCCTTGCCCGCCTTTGATAAGCCGTGTTTAATGCGTGAATTCGAGAACAAACGAATATCATAGAGCCCTGCGGCAATGCAAGTGGAAAAACCGCAAAGAAGGTTGCGGAGATGGTGGGGGTGCTGTATAATCCCGTCTTTATTCAGTTTAATATACAATGAGCACAGCAACGCAGAAAAATAGTGGGAGACGCGAGCGGATCAGCGTCTGCATAATAACCGGCAACGAGGAGGTGAACATACGGCGATGCCTTGAAAGCGTCAAATGGGCGGATGAAATCGTGGTCGTGGACAGCTTCAGCACCGACAACACCCTGTCCATCGTGTCGGAGTACACCGAACGAGTCTACCAGCACAGGTGGCTCGGCTACATCGGGCAAAAAAAGGTCGCAAAGAGTCTAGCTCGTTACGAATGGGTGCTGTTCGTTGATGCGGACGAAGTGGTTTCCGACGAGTTGCGCCACAAAATCGAGTCCCTCCGGGATAACGGCTTCCCCGAGGATGTCAACGGATACGAATTTCCACGCTTGGTTTGGTTCCTCGGGCGATGGATACGGCATGGCGACTGGTACCCGGACACCAAATTGCGGCTTTTCCGCCGGGCGAAAGGTAAATGCGGAGGTTCAGAACCACATGAGCGCATCGACATCGAAGGAGAGCCCAAGCTCCTCAAGGCTCCGCTTTTCCATTACACTTACGACGACATCAGCGACCAGATCAACACTCTCAACAGGTTCTCCTCAATAAGCGCTAATGGCATGCCCTCTGATTGCTCTTCTTTCCGCATGCTTTTCGGCATGCTCGCGCACGCGCCTTTCCGGTTTTTCAGATGCTACATAATCAAGGGCGGTTTCCTGGACGGTGTGGCGGGCTTGATAATCGCGGTTGCGTCTTCGTTCGGAACATTCATCAAGTACGCCAAACGGTGGGAAAGGCTGGCTCCCAGAAACTAAACGCCGGTTCCGGGAGTTTTACGCATTTCTTTTTTTTCAGAGTGCCTGCGCTTGTCCTCAAGCATCCTGGCACGTTGTCGGCGTGAGCGCCGACGCTTCTGCCTTCGAATTTTCTCCGCCTCCATCCTTCGCCGGCTCTTCTCCCCTTCGGTTTTCTCTGCGATGCGTTCGCAAAGCTCCCACCTCGCGTAATAGCGGTTGAGGACGAGGGACCGCGTGCGCTGGCACTTTATTTCGATGCCGGCGGGAGCGTATGATATAAAAACGCACGACGCGGTTTTATTGATTTTCTGCCCACCAGGGCCGCTGCCTTGGATGAATTTCTCGACAATGTCCTTTTCGTCTATGCCGAGCTCATCCATGCGCCCGCGTAGCTTCTGCTCCCGTCCGCCGCTGGGTGGCGTCCCGTTCATTTCCCGCCACCCTCCTGCCATGTCGCGCGCTTCAGAACCGTCACGACTGGGAAATGGTCGGAATACCCCTCCTCATAATAGTTGTCGGGCTTGCCCTTTATGCGCACCCGCCGAAAAGCCTTGGGGCGCCCGTCTTTTTCATCGCGCATCTCGGGGAGAGTGAAGACTTTCGTCAGTCCGGAGTCAGCGGATGGCGCCCGCCAGTCCGGGCCGGGCTCGTCTTCCGGCGCAAGCATCGTGGGAGGCACTATTATAGAGTCAAACGTGTTCCAAACCTTGCGCCGCGCATAGTAGTAGGTAGACCGCCTTTCCGGAGGCACGTCACCCAGCAGGTTGTAGAAATAAACGGAGGAACCGGATGTGCCGAGGGATTCCGCGCGCGCGGTCTTCGCCCCGAAGGTCTTGGAAGGGGAGACGTCGTCAAAATTCTCGTTCAAGTCTCCCGCGATGACAACAGACGCCGCCGGATCCTTTTCCAGATGGGCGAGCACGTTGGCGCGCACCTCCAGCGCCTGGCGCGTTCGAATCGCTATGTTCTCGGCGGGGTCCCCTGACTGCGATTTCCAGTGGCAGACGAAAAAAGTGATTGTCGTGCCGTCCACCTCCACGTCGGCGATGAGCGTACCACGGTCATAGCCGTCAGGGCTGTATCTGACGTTGGAAACAGGGTAGCGAGATATCAGGATGTTGTCGATACCGCGGAAGTCTCCAGAATCGACATGCGCGAGATGCCCTAGCTCTTTGCCGGACGTTTTTTTTATTCGCGCCATAAGATCCCGCGCCACCCATTCGTTTTCGACTTCCTGCATGCAGAGCACGTCAGGGTCGATTTTCGAAATGACCCATGCCATGTTGTCCAGCTTTTTGTTGTACCGTTCCGGAGTCCAACGCCGCCAAGACTGCGGTGTGAACTCCCCGTCGGAATCATTCACATTGTTGGTGACCGTGTCGAAAAGATTCTCGGCATTCCACGTCGCCACGACAACGCATTGGACGTTTGTGGCATAAGCCGGCGTAGTCAAAAAAAACACAACAACCAGCACCGTGTAGAATCTTTTCGCGCTTAAAAATGGCTTTTCTCTTAACTCTCTGAACATCCTTCTCATTGTATCACACTCATTTGCCCGATAGAAGAAGGTTTAAGCCCGCAGAAAAGATATCCAGCAATTCGACCTGAAGAAATGGGACAAAAAAACTAATAAACAGGAGGTTTTTGTTTTTGGGTTCTACTACAATGGGAAGCACAAGAAAAGGTGTGTCCCGGTTTTTTTCCGGGTTTGGTGGCGCGTAAGTCAATTGCATCCCGTGCACTTCACCTTGCTTAAGCAATGAAGATAAGGAGAATACGTGAATAGACCTTCAATTTATTTCAGATGCATTGCGAAGATCGGTCTTGCTTCCTATGCCATGGTCACGGCTTGCTTGTCATTCGCACAGGCGGAGGCTACGGCGGAACGCGTGCACGTCATTGAAAACCGGCACATTGCGCGCAGAATATCAGCGGATGGGCGCCTGGAGACCCTGTCAATAGAGAATAAGCTCGCCGGCCGGACTTTTCGCTTCGAACAACCTGACGAATTTCGCATTGTCCTCGATGGCGGCAAGCTAGAACTTATGGCGAAGGATTTCGAGGGCATAACCGTGGAACAGGCGACGCCGACGCGGTTCGTGGCGTATTTATCCGACCCGGATAGCGGCGTGAAGGCCAGGGTTTCGTACTGGATTCCCGATAATGCCCATTGGATCGCCAAAAAGCTCGATGTAGAGCCTGGCGGGCACCTTGTTAACATCATCGAAGTCGAGCGCCTGCCTTTTGGCAACGAGGCGGTTTTCGAACGCTTCGATGTGCGGCATGAAAGTTTCATACCCTGGGATTGGCCCGCAGGACGACCGGTTTTTATAGACCGCCAGATCTTTGCCGGCCTAGAGTATCCTGCGGGCTGCAACGAGACTTCGCGCAACGGCGTGCTGCGGCTCTACCACCATCCCGGCCGGATTGAGAAAGTGGTTGCCTCGAAGACGGCGGTAATCGGCGTGGCGCCAGATCAGCCCGGCGCACGCGTGGAGGACGCCTTCTCCCTCTACCTCGGACGCATCCGCATGCGGCCGCCTTCCCGGTTCATACTATGGGACGCGTATTTCCACCGAGGAGCATTATCCGACGAAGCAGTCCGCAAGAAAATCGACGACGCCCGGCTTCTGTTTGGCCAACCCGGTCAAAAGCTCGATGCCACGCTCATTGACGGCGGCTGGTCAAATCCCCGGAGCCTAATGGAGGAGGATCCGGGCGCCCCCGGGAGAATCGACCTTGTACGGCGGCTCTCGCGTGAACGCCTCGGCGCACCGATCGGCCTCCACGTTATAAGCCATGGCGTCCGCCACACAATTGACAAGAAATGGCTTGCGGCAAACTTCGACATGATCAACGGAGAGGCGTACTGTT
Organism: Lentisphaerota bacterium; assembly: GCA_022837245.1. Taxonomy (GTDB): domain Bacteria; phylum Verrucomicrobiota; class Kiritimatiellia; order RFP12; family UBA3636; genus JAAZFF01. The sequence goes on along the minus strand of JALHHX010000012.1, from coordinate 1,795 downwards.
TCGCGGACAACCGCGCAGCGGATTTGCAGATAAAGAATCTGCTCGACCTTCTGGCACGTTACAATATCGCCGCTTTCAAGTTCGACTGGGGCAGGTTCGCCTGCGGACAAAGAGGGCACAAAGGTCACATAGACGGGGAATCCTATGCACGCGAGGCCATAACGGACAACCACATCCGCATGCTCACAGCCATCCACGAGGCGGATCCGGACGTTTTTCTCTATAACACGGGATGGTACAGTCCATGGTGGCTGATGCACTATGACGCTATCTACTCTGGCGAGGACGACTACAACACGGTGCTGATCGGGGCGCCAGCCACCACTATCAACAACCTCCAGCTTTCATGGCGCGACCAGGTGATTTACCGCAATATCGTCGAACCGCGCACGCAATTCCCGCTGAATTCCGCCATGAACCACAGCCCAATAACCTACAAGTGGACGGACGACCGCCACAAATCGGATCAGGGGCCGCTCTCGTCATATGCAGACGTATTCCTATTCAACTTCCTTCGAGGATCGGCGTTCATTGAGATGTACATGAACTTGTCGAACTTCGACGAGCAACATCGCAAAATATGGGCGCAGGTGTCTGCGTGGGCTTTGGCCAACGACCGCATACTCCTGGCCGACACCCGCCACATCGGCGGCGAACCGTTCAAGGACGAAGTGTACGGCTATGCCCACTTCGCGCCGAACAACGACGGCATTATCGGAATACGCAACCCATCCCTCTCCGCCAAGCCGTTTGTTTTCACACTTGACGAAGCCGTCGGCTTCCATCCTGGCGGCGGAATACGCGGGTTGCGCGTGGCATACCCGTACGAATCTTCGCTCGGCCAGTCATTCAGATACGGTGGCCGGGTCGAGATTCCCGCCGTGGAACGCGCAAGCGTGATGATTCTCGAATGCGTCCCCCCCGCTGCTGTGGGGAGGACGGTGCGGCCGCAACCCGCCAAGCCAGCGGCGACCGTGACCGCATGGGAGGCGCAACCGGGCTCGCTCTCGGCGGAGCTGTCCATACAGGTGCCTTCCGGGGCGAGTTACAGTCTAGTCACCTTGGCGCGCGTCGATTCATACCGCAACCAGGGCGGCATCAAGGAGCAGTTTACGGTGGACGGCGCGCCTGCGCTGGCACGTCGTTCTCAAAACGCCAAAGGTTTCGCCAAACCGCGCGGCTGGGAGCCTCGCGACGGTTGGGTAGTCAACGAGCTTCCCCTTGAGCAGGGTAAACGGACCGTTTCCCTGCGGATCGACGGCGCGCAGGGCACGATCGAAGCGTGGATCGCCGCTGAAGGTCCGCAGGACGACGCCCTTCCGGCGTTTAGATCCGGCCTTCCCGCAGCTTGGAAGAACGCCGCACGAGTTGAATGGCCGTTGCAGTCCAAACCCTGATGGCGGGCGGTTGTCAGTTGTCATCGGAGTCAATAATGGAGATAAGTCAGATCCGACAGTTCGGTTCGATCGAAAAGAACTTAATAAAATGTGCGAAAAACTTAATGAATGAGAAGCTTTTTCCGTTGACCAGTCATACAATAACAGCCGTGGGTAGGAGTTCTATTCTCGGTTTCCAGAGTCTCGGTAGAGCGAAAAGATAAAGCAAACCACCACATCGTCCTTCTCCAAACGCTGCAAAATTATATATCACAAGAAAATAAAACTGATGGGAGTAAAAACGAAATGAAATTATTACGAATCACTAGCATCCCATAGGCTTGATTTTAATTCAGCCACCTAGCTGGAACCCACGGCATGCTGGTACCTCGTGATTATATCAGATGAACCTTAAGTAT
>JALHHX010000175.1 GCA_022837245.1 Lentisphaerota bacterium | reverse complement strand
AAACCGCGTTCGCAAGTCAACAGGCTGAATGTCTGCCTTTATCGTAACGTTGTATGTGCCGCCAGCCGGGCTGGGAACCATGTAGATATAATTGCGCGGTACTCCATACGTGTCGCCGTTGGGGTCCGGGCTGGGATTGCTATACGTAGGGTCATCTTTACGCGCCGGATTGAATATCTGGTTGGCCTTGTTCTCCGTTTCCCACATCTGAACGAAGTCCACAGAGAGGATGTGGATGCGTCCCTCGACATCATCCTCCAAGCCGGTCTCGTCTTCGACCTTGTACACGCCGTATCCGCCGATTTCCAATTCCGTTCTTCCGCCAGGCGGCAGCAGCAGCCTCCACGGAGTTTTGGCAGCTACGCCGATGTCGGCCTCTAAAGGCGGGGAGCAGACTCCACGAGTTGTGATGTAAAAATCGTCACCCACAGGCACAATGGCTTCAACACCTTGTGTATTGCACGTCACTACCACATATTCGTTCCCGGCGGAGGCGGCAAAGGCTACGGCGCACGACGCAAACACGCCGATACCAAGAAACAATCTTCCTAAATCATTCAAGCGCATTGTCAATCTACTAGCTGGATGAATCTTCCGCGCCGGATCCATTCCGCCCGACACCCCGGCACTCTACCGCAAATCCCATGCAAAGTCAAACTTGGATCGAGCCCCGGGCGCATCCCCGTTTTGCTACCAATTTCTTATGTGCGTAGTGTAGACAAGTTTCCAGTATAGCAGAAATGCCCCATAATTCCGAAGAGAATTCAACAAACGTCAAGGTATGCCATTCTTATCCACCCGCGGCGAGGAAAGGCGGTACTCCGCCGCGTGCAAGCGAAGCTCCGGGGCTGTCGGCGTAAGGAGACGCAAATGCGGAGGCGCATGGCAGAGGCGGCTTGCCGCCGTCCGCCGAGCGCGGAGCGGCGGCTAGAGCGCAGCGGCGGTCACGACGCAAGCGGGACGCCGCGCCGTGGGCGATGCATGGCGTAGCACGCGCCGGGCGGGCTGGCAGCCTGCGGGCAAGAGCCTGCCCGCGGGGAGTGGTTAAAACCTCCGGAGGCAGATGGCGAGGGGCTGTGGCTTATGCAGGCAAATGCTTTGCGCGTGTGTGGCGCAGGGCTTTTTATCCACTTACCGCTTACCGCAAGCAGGCTCTGCTTGCGGGCTCGCACGCCCGGCGATACGGGCATAGCCAGGCGCACCTACGGCGCGGTGTTTGAGAGTGCCGCGTTCTGCACACCCGTGTGCCGCAGGCACACAACACCGCCACCAAGGGAACAAAATAAGCCGTCGCAAAACGGAGATGCGCCCCGGGGCCCGCAGGCTTCCAGTTTGGATACTCTAATGCGGCTATCCACTAGCCCCTCTGAACCGGCGTCCCAAGCACGGTGGCGCGGCGGCCGACGTAAAGGCTGCTGCGGAGCGACTCCGTCACGTATTCCTTGCCTTCCCCGACGGCGGTGCGAAGGTCGTTACCGCGTGCGAGCGACGCCGCGATGGCGGCGCTTAGTGAACATCCGGTGCCGTGAGTCGAAAGAGGGTTTTTAATTGTGGGCGATGAATACCACAAGACGCCCTTTGCATCGCAAAGCACGTCTTCCGCGACCTCGCCGGTTTTGTGCCCGCCCTTGACAAGCACTGCACAGCCGTATCTGCGGTGAATCTCCACGGCAGCATCCTCCATCTGCGCCTTTGTGAAGATTTCGACGCCGATGATCGCCGCCGCCTCCGGAAGGTTCGGCGTAGCGAGCATCGCGAGCGGCAGCACCTTATCCTTCATCACGCCTATGGCATCGTCTTCGAGCAGCTTTGCGCCACTTGTGGCAATCATGACGGGATCCACCACCTTCGCCACGTCCGGGTGAGCCGCGAGTTTCGCCGCGACGGTTTCGATCACGGCGGCAGTGGCGAGCATGCCCGTCTTGAGCGCTGCGATGTCGTACTCCTCGAAAACGGCATCTAGCTGATCCGCTATGAACCCGGCGTCCGACACCATGACGGCCCTCACCCCGTAGGGGTTTTGGGCGGTAAGCGCCGCCACCACCGTGCATGCGTGGAGCCCGAAAACATGAAACGCCCTGATGTCGGCCTGGATGCCGGCGTTGCCTCCGCTGTCGCTACCTGCGATTGTGAGCGCGACGGTTTGTTTTTTCCCGTTGTCGGTGGTATGCATTTTAAGTCTCTTTTTCTTTTATCGATTTGATTCGTTGGGCGATATTGCGCTGCTTGCGGAGGGCGCGCAGGCGGCGTCCGCGTGAAAACTTTTCGAGCCAAGGCCGTTCAGGCGGCTTGTGCCTGTGCCTGGCCGCGGCCTCGTCTGGCAGGGGATCGGTCACTACCGCGAGCGAGTATTTGCCGAACCAAACATAGTTGCCGGCATACCGGGCGCCTTCTCCGTCTCTGAGCGTGCAGGTGCCGAGATTAGTCTCGTGGCAGTGTATGTTGGCGAGGCCGTAAGCCATGCCGAGCCCTAGAATTTTCGACACCGCTTCTTTGAAGGCCCAGAGCGCCGTGTAGTCACCGATGTGGTCGTCCGTCTTGATCATGGTGTCGCGCTCCGAGAGAAAGCGGCGCCGAAGGTACGGCAAACGCCATGAACGCCGCTCTATATCGACGCCCACGCGCACGTCCGGATGGCGTGAATACGCGGCGAAGACAAGCGGACCCTTGTGGGCGAGCGAACAGTGAAAGCGCGCGTAGCGGCCTGTCGCGGGGTCGTATACGACGACGTGCGGACAGCCCTTCTCGTTCTTCCTCACGTGGATATGCAGAGCCGACTCCGCAACGCCATCTTGAAGCATAAGCGACTTCAGCGCGATTCGCACAGACAGCCATTCGTCGATTCGTCGCGAATTCGTGAACGACTCGATTTCCGCGAGGTCGTTTTCGGTAAACCAATCCTCCCGTGGAAAGTCCGATGCCTTGTCTTCGGCAAAGTGCCATAGGATGGCGCTCACCACCGGGTGGTCCGGGAATACCCGTTCCTTGGTTATGGTTTTATCGGGCAAGCGGCTTCACCCCCCTGTTGTTCGCTATGCTTTCTGTCCGACGACAAGCTCGGCGATCTGCACGGCGTTGAGCGCCGCGCCTTTGAGGACCTGGTCGCCAGAGATAAACATGTCGATGCCTGTGCCGCCCGCAAGAGACACGTCCTGCCTGATGCGGCCAACCAGAACATCGTAAAGACCGCTTGCGTCGATCGGCATCGGATAACGCTTGTTGGCCGTGTCGTCCACGACCTTCACGCCCGGCGCCGATTTCAGGACGTCGCGCGCCATTTCCGGCGTAACGGCCCTTTCAAACTCCATGTTGAGCGACTCCGAGTGCGCGCGCATTACGGGCACGCGGACGCAGGTGCACGACACCATGAGTTTGTCATGATGAAGCATTTTGCGGCTCTCGTTGAGCATCTTCATCTCCTCCTTGGTGCAGCCGTTGTCGAGGAAGACGTCTATATGCGGGATCAGGTTGAACGCGATGCGGTGCGCGAAAACTGATGGCACGGCAGTGCCGCCATCGAGCACGGTACGGGTTTGCTCGATCAGCTCTTGCATGCCTTTGGCTCCGGCACCGCTGGTCGCCTGGTAAGTTGAAACGACCAGCCGTTTCAGCCCGAACGCGCGATGCAATGGCGCGACGGCAACGAGCATGATGATGGTTGAGCAGTTCGGGTTGGCTATGACGCCCTTGTGCCACTTGACGTCCTCGGGGTTCACCTCGGGAACTACGAGAGGCACATCGGCTTCCATGCGGAAAGCGCTGGAGTTGTCGATCATGATCGCCCCTGCATCCACGACGCTCTGGCGGAACTCTTTCGAAATGGAGGCGCCGGCGCTGAACAGCGCGATGTCCACGCCTTTGAATGAATCGTGCGTCAGCTCTTCGACTGAGATTCCTTCACCGTGGAACTCCATCTTCTTCCCGGCTGAACGCGACGAGGCCAAGAGTTTGATGGTCCCCACCGGGAACTTTCGCTCCTCTAGGACCTTCAACATCTCCACTCCCACCGCACCGGTGGCCCCCGCCACAGCAACTGTATATTTACGATTCATCTTTTTTCCTGCCCTGCCCTGAACGGGCTTTGGTTTTCAACGCGGCAGAAGTATAACGGAAATCAGTGCTCATGGCAAGATGCCAGACATTCATGCAGGGATTCCAAATCATCTCTCCTCGCGCGTACCTCCCACATCCATTGAGTTTGCTTCGGCCCATGAGTAGTGGCACAACCGCCTCCAAAGCAGGCG
>JALHHX010000174.1 GCA_022837245.1 Lentisphaerota bacterium | reverse complement strand
ATACATGGTCGGCAGAGAACTTAAGCAAATAGACGAAGTCATGGCGATGAGGGACGTCGATTCACGCTTGATCGCTGCAATTGAGAAGCGGAGCGGCGAATTCAAGCCGGAAGAGGTGTTTGTTGACACTCAGGGCATCTTGACTGTTTTGGGCTCTGCAGATGGGGAAGTGTTGACATTCGCCATGCCGGAAAACGATCCAGCAGGCCTTGTTGTTGAAGTCCACGAAGTAGAAGACCGCGTCGCTTTTCTGGACCATCAATTCAACGAGGAATCATATGGTGAAGACGTGAACCATGTTTACTTCATGTTGATCAGTCCAGATGGTAAAATGCTTGCGAAATCCGGGTTCACGGAAATCGATGGCAGTTTTTTCTCAAAGCACGAATTGCCGGCACCTGGCGAGATACACACCTTGCGTTTGCCATACGGCGATGGCCGGATCCTGGCGAAATACCGGGGGCTATATGATGGCAACGTGATTATGACTGCTGAACATATGAGGTACTTTGACAGGGCGTTGGAAAATCTTCTTTATGCGCTGCTTGCCACTTTCATTTTGTCGCTTCCGGTCAGCTTTTATTCAGGTCGCCGCATTGCCCGCAGAGTCGTCAACGGCCTAGACCGCGTTATAGCGGCCGCGCGGGAAATCGGCGCCGGCAACTATTCTGAACGCGTTGCCCACGGTGCCGAAGGCAAGGAGATAAACGATCTTGCGGACGCTTTCAACGCCATGATCACCAACACTGAAAAGCTGCTCAGTGAACTGAAGGCGATTTCCAACGATATGGCGCACGATCTGCGCACGCCCATAACGCGTCTGCGAGGACAGGCCGAGATGGCTCTTTATTCGAGCAACGGCACCAACGAACTCGCGTGCGACGTTGCCGAGGAGTGCGAAAATATGCTCATCATGATCAACACCATGCTGGAAATTGCACGCGCGGAATACAAACTCAAAGAGTCGGCTGATGAAGAGTTGGACATGACGCAGCTCGCGCGGGACTCCGCGAACATTTTTGAGACGATTTCCGAAGACAAAAGCGTGGAAATTAAAATAGATGTTCCTGACAATCCTGTGGTGCTGAGGGTCGACAAGGTGGATGTTCAGAGGATCTTAGCCAATCTTCTGGACAATGCCGTCAAGTTTACTCCGCCAGGTGGCAGAGTCGTGGTTGGCCTTTCTGACGACAAATCATCCGTAACCATTCGCGTTTCCGACACTGGGCCAGGAATCCCAGAGCAGGACCGGGAGCGAATTTTCGAGCGGTTTTACCGTTCTGATGCTAGCCGCAATGTGCCCGGCAACGGGCTGGGACTCAGTTTGGTTAAGGCGATAGTCGATGCCCGTAACGGGACGGTGAACATTTTAGATAATGAGGGCGGGGGCACGGTCTTCACCGTGACACTTCCGCGCATGAGAACGTACGGTTGAGGAGACGCGTTTTGACTGAATACAAAGGGTCTGCTTTTTTGAGTTCGAAGACTCGTATGGCGCTGGCTTGCACCATTGTGGCGGCATCGGCATTTTTGTTCATTGGCGCACGCTCGGTCTGGTCAACCGATGAGGGAAGGTATACTGCAGTTGCCTTGCAGATGATGAGAAGCGGAGACTGGATGCATCCCGGGTTCAACACCGAAGAGCCGCACTTTACGAAGCCTCCAGTTACCTACTGGGCTCTCGCAGCTTCAATGAGCATTTCCGGTGTAAACGAGACTGCCGCACGGCTGCCAGGTGCTATTGCGTTCGCGATGACCTGCATTGCTGTTGGTCTAATCGCGTCTAGTCTTGCTACCGGAGTCGGCCCAGCTGGTGCTGCTGCCTATGCCGTTACGGTATTCCCTTTTGTTGCATCCAACATAATTACGACAGATACGATTCTTACGATGTGGGAGGCATTGGCAATGCTTGCTTTCGTCAAGTCGTGGCCGGCTCTGGATGCGGGTGGCTCCGGGGTTGGAGCAAAGCCTAGACGAGGGTGGCTATGGGCAATGTGGCTTGCGTTCGGTGGTGCCTTCATGACGAAAGGACCGCCCGGTCTTGTTTTTATCCCGGCATTTGTCGTGTCACTCCGGATGTTTGGCGGATGGCGCGCAGCTTTAAGGATGTTCGACCCGGTGGGACTGCTGATTTTTGCCGTTACCGGGTTCTGGTGGTATGCGGTTATTATTTTCGGGGATCCGGAAATGGGGAACTATTTCATAGTCGACGAAGTTTACAAACGCATGTTCACGGGTGCGCACCACAGAAATTCGGAATGGTACAAATCTTTTGAGTATCTCGGGATACTTGCCGCCGGCATGCTGCCGTGGACTGCGGTCTGGCTCGTTGTCAGACCGTGGTGGTCATGGGGCGGAGGACAGTTCATAAGGGGAGAAAGGGGGCCAGTGCGCGTCTTTCTCGGACTATCCGTGTTACTTCCGCTTGTTGTGTTTATGTTGGCGAAGTCCCGACTTCCTCTCTACGTCCTACCTTTAGGCGTTCCTCTGGTGGTGGCAACGGTTCTGATCGTGGAGGAGCGGTATTGGAAGATGACGCGCACGTGGATGCTTATGGTTGCAATGGTGGTGTTGCTATGCACTGGCCGCGCCATCGGTGGGGCAATAAAGCACGGCAAAGACATGAAAACCCTGACTGAGAATCTAACGCCGGATGGGAAGTTCGACGAGATTGTCTTTGTGAACCGCCGCCCAAAGTACGGCATTGCTTTTTATTCTGGCGCATATTGCGAGGAGGTTACTCTGTTTGACACCAAAAAAGGCAAAGAAACTCTTAAAGAAGAACTTGAAGACTGCGAAGTAGGCAAAACGATTCTGATTGTCTCGCGTCCGGATATTGAGGCGGATATTCTTGACTTGCTAGATAGCAGTGGGTGGACAGTCCACGAACGCATGCAGTATCTGGATTGCCTTGCTTTTTACACGGAGAAACAGCAATCTAAAACGGGCGCTGCGGAGTAGGAACGCGGCGGGCGGATTGTCGCAAAGTCTGGCACTTAAAACCAACGGAATGGTTGTTGTTTGGGGAGCCAAGGGTTCCAGCCAGGGCGTTGTTCCGCCGGGGCTTTCGAATGTCGTGGCCATCTCAGCGGGTTATCACCATAATCTTGCGCTTAAGGCCGACGGCACGGCCGCGGCTTGGGGTGTGAACTCGGAAAGCCAGTGCGACGTTCCGGCTGGGCTTTCAAACGTAGTGGCAGTCGCGGGCGGGGGTTACATGGTTTGGCATTGAAGTCCGACGGTACCGCCGCCGCATGGGGATTAAACTTGTGCGGCCAGTGCGACGTTCCGCCAGGCCTTGAGGATGTCGTCTCAATCTCGGCATTGGCCTGCGCCGCCATCGCGCGCTTAACAGCCTCCTGTCGCCGCGTCGGTAAGCGCGGCCATGCCGCCGTCCGCTCCGCCGATGGCGGGGATGAACGGACGCGCGGGCATGCGCGTGGTACCGAACTGGTGGTACGTCGCATAGGGGCGGTCGCTCGTTATCTCAACCGAATCGCCCTGCGGCTCCGCCACGCGAATCGACCTGAATAGAGCGCCCGTATCGATTAGCGGAGACGTGCGCCCCTTCTTCTTCCGAGCGTATAAGGCGAGAGTGGCGGCCACGGTGCAGGGCGTGGCGATTCATCGCGAAACGCGCGCGTTGCGAGGCCTGCCACTGCATGTCCGCCTGCCTTGAGCACCTTGGTGCGCCCCGGCCCTTTCATGTGTGCAACGAGCCGCCGAAGACTCAACTGGAGCTTCCCGCCGGAAATAGTGATTGATAAGCTCATGGATTAGTCCTCAAACATAAACCTATGTTCCCCGGTAGTATCGAACACCTCGGCGTCGAGATCCCTCATTGCCGCAAGGATCGCGGCGGGCGTGTCCGCAACGCGAACGACGTTCAGCGTATCGCCGTTGTCCAATTCGCGCTCGTTTATAAAAGGCATCCATTCGATAGGCAGTTCGTAGATCATTTCGTTTCCTCCGTTTGAGTGATGGGAATGATGGTGTTGATGGTTTGAATAATGTAGCCGGGGAGAGCGTCGCCGCGCTGGTGCATCGCGAAGACCTCGGCGAAAAATTCCCCCGCCCGCGACTTTGCATATTGCGACACTTGATTTATGTCTCCAGAGCGCTTGGCTCGCATAAAAGTATCGGCTAGAATGCGTTCCTTGTCAAAAGTTTTAGACGCCCGCATTGACTCATAATTAATGACACCGAAATAACTTTAGAATCTTTTAGGTTGCGTCATAAATGACGACACTGAACAATCGGGAGTTATGAATATGTC
>JALHHX010000011.1:4653-34863 GCA_022837245.1 Lentisphaerota bacterium | reverse complement strand
ACAGCAGAAAAAAGACATCGCCGACACGGTTGAGTATCTGCGAAAATTCATTTGAGCCGGGCGACCCCGTCTCTCAATAACAAACACATAAACAAACAACGGGCTCCGCAAAAACAAGCCGGACCCAAAAGCACAAAAAGCAGGAGCTAGCAAAATGGCACAGGAAAGCGTATCCACCAAAATGGAATCGGCAAAAAAGAAAACTGATCCCAAAATGAAGAAGTTGCGCGTCGCGATAATCGGATGCGGCGGAATCGCACAGACACATCTCAATGCGTACAAAGAAATCCCCGAGGTGGAGATCGTGGCGGGAGTCGATATTCTCCAGGAGCGTCTCGACGTCATGCAGGAAAAATGGGGTCTTCCCAAAGAGGCTCTGTTCAAGGACTGGAAAGAGATGCTTAAGGTTGTCAAGCCCGACGCCGTCGACGTCTGCACACCGAACCACGTGCACTGCGCACCGGTCGTGGATGCATGCAATGCCGGCTGCCACGCGATGGTCGAGAAGCCCATGGCCATGAACCCCAAAGAGTGCGAGAAGATGATCGCAGCCGCTGAAAAGGCCGGGGTCAAGCTTTCCGTCGGGTTCCAGCAGCGCTACCGCCACAACACCGCGGCGCTCATCGAGGCGCGCGACAACGGCCAGTTCGGCGACATCATGTTCGTCAAGGTCCATGCGCTGCGCCGCCGCGGCATCCCCAACTGGGGCGTGTTCGGCCAGAAGGCGTTGCAGGGTGGCGGCCCGATGATCGATATCGGCGTACACATGATCGAGGCGGCATACGAATTGATGGGCTGCCCCAAACCCATAGCTGCCAGCGGCAACACCTGGACTTACCTCGGCAACACAGACAGCAAGACGCGTTGCCCCTGGCCCGGATGGGACTGGAAGACATATACCGTCGAAGACCTCGCGGTCGGACAGATCCGTTTTGACACGGGCGCGATCATGCAGATCGAATCTTCGTTCGCGGCACACGTCCCGCAGGAGCTCCATAATTTCGAGATTATCGGGACGAAAGGCAGCTGCAACTGGGATACCGGAGAGATCTTCACCGACATGCACAACACGATGGTGAACATCAAACCCGCATTCCTCGGCAATTCCGACTGGCTCTACCTGTTCAGGACCAAGCTGAACAACTGGGTCCAGGGCTGCCTCACCGGATCCGAGCTCGGTGCCAATGGCTACGACGGACTCAACGTCCAGAAGATCCTCGACGGCATCTACCGCTCAGCGGCGGCCGGCAAGGAAGTGACGATCAAGTAACGTCGCATTTGCTGTTGACATGCGCGGCACAAAAATGTACTGTACCGCGTTGCAAGGCACATAAAGCATGAAAGCACTAAAAGGACAGTTTTATTCCCGTCGATACCGCGGCTCGTTTACGAGCCTCCGCGGCGTTCTTCGGTGTATTGAAAACAAGCGGTGATACCGCATACTGTCCATAAAACAAAAACCGATGACGCCCGAGACGGATGCCATCGGTTTTTTTGTTTCCATTTAACAACACCGGCGGAATACAGATTGGGCGCGGCGAAAGAAAAATATGAAAGACTACCCGCATCTCGAAAACATCAACATCAAATCCGTTGTGGAGCTTATAACTCCCAACGAACTCCGCACGGCATTGCCGCAGACGGGGAAAAGCGCCGCGAATGTGCGCGAAGGGCGACGGACGATCGAGCGGATTCTCGACGGCGAGGACAAGCGCCTGCTTGCGATCGTCGGCCCCTGCTCAGTACACAACGTCGACGATGCCCTCGAATACGCTCGGCGGCTCAAACGCGTGGCGGACGAAGTGGCCGACTCTTTGTATGTCGTCATGCGCGTCTATTTCGAGAAGCCGCGCTCAGTGCTCGGCTGGAAGGGTTTGATCAACGACCCATACCTCGACGATACTTTCCGCATGGAGGACGGCTTGCGCATGGCGCGTTCCCTTCTATTGCGTCTGGCGGAGGCTGGTCTGCCGACAGCGACCGAGGTCCTCGACACGCTCACCCCGCAGTACATCGGCGACCTCGTGTCGTGGTCTGCCATCGGCGCGCGCACGGCGGAATCGCAGACGCACCGCGAAATCGCCAGCGGCATGTCGACTCCAGTCGGTTTCAAAAACGCGACCGACGGTTCGATCGAAGCTGCCATCAACGGTTTGAAGTCGGCAGCAGGAGAGCACCATTTTCTGGGCGTCACCGACGATGGTCTCCCCGCCGTCTTCAGCACTTCCGGCAACCGCCACGCCCACATTGTCCTGCGCGGCGGCAAGCGTCCGAACTACGATGCGGAGAGCATCGCGGAGTGCGAGATCGCATTGGCCGCGGCAGGGGTGCCGGCCCGTATCGTCGTCGATTGCAGCCACGGCAACTCGCGCAAGAACTACCTGCGCGAGGGGATAGTGCTTCGGGACTTGCTGACGCAAATCGAGAACGGCAATACATCTATATGCGGCTTCATGCTCGAAAGCTTTCTGGAGGACGGGTGTCAGTCCATCCCATCCGACGTGTCGCAACTGCGCCCTGGCATGTCGGTCACAGATTCATGCATAGGATGGAACGCCACCGAAGAACTGCTTCTTGAAGCAGCGCGTCGGCTCGGCGCGCGGACAAGGTCCTAGTTGCCGTCGAAGAAGGCATCAAGCGCGTTGAGGTCATCAAGTGGAGGAGGCTCTTGTATCCACGTCCCGTCACCGGGGCGTTCTTTGGTAATACCACGCACAAACAAGTAGCGGATGCCGCCGAAATGCTTTTCGTAATCGTACCCCGGAAGGGTGTTTCGGAGATGACGGTGCATAGCCACGGTGTATATCGCCCACTGAAGCGGATACAGGGATGCCGCCAGCTCTTCCGCGATGCGGCTCGAAAGAGGATCTGCCGGATCGATGTGGAACGACTCCGGGACGCCATCCATGATGTTGGTCTTCCAGTCAGCAATGTAGTATTTGCCGCCATGCTCGAAGAACAAGTCCACGATGCCTGTCATCATGCCGACGATTGACGATGCCGAAATCCGGCCTGCCTCGAACATCTTTGCGTAAATGCCGCCCCACCCCCTCAACACTTCCACAAGCCCGTCAAGCGTTACCCCTTCCCTCATCGGAAAATGAAACGACAACTCGGACCGAAGCCAGAGTGAACACGCCGCCACAAGCGTCGGGGATTTCAGCCGCGAAGGTGTCGCCTGCAATTCCTGCCGCGGCATCGACATTATCCTCGTCTTCCGCAATCGCATACAGCCCCTGTCTTACGAACCCTTTCAGCACAAGTTCACGGATTTCATCCTCGCCGGCATCAAACGGGCAAACCTCAAACACTTCGTGCAATGCGTTTCCGAACTCCGGTCCGCCACGCATGGTGTAACGCAAAGGCAAAGCTCCGTCTGCCGCCTCAACAGACGCGACGGCTTCCGCATCGACCGCCGCGGCCGGTTCGTCCCCCGCCGGATATCCCGCGTCCGAAACCACCGCGCCGCCGCCTTCGGTTTCCTCAGCCAGGCTAAGCCTTGCTTTGAGCGACGAAAAACTCGCCGTCGCCCACGGACTTGCCTCAGGGTTCACGGCAGGCGGAGCTTCCAGCTTGGCCACCCTTGTATCCGACCAGGCCTCGACGCCCCACGCTTCTCTGCCGACAAGTCCGGATTTCTTTACGCCTGGCGCACCTTCTTCAAGCGCCGGCGATGTCTCCAACAAGTGGGCAAGCACTTCGGAATAAGATTTCCCGGACTTCTTGTCCATGTAATAGTAAGTGCGGTTTTTGGCGCGCGTGAGAGCCACGTAGAAAAGCCTAACCGCCTCCTCAAGCGCCTCCGTATTGGCATTGGCTGTTTCTTGATCGTTTTTATAAACGGAGAGCAACGTGTTGCCATCGCCGTCGTGGAATGTGTTGACGACCTCCTTGACCCCATTCCACGTTTTTCTTCTCGTCCCGCTGCTGATCCCCGTCACAAACACGATCGGCGCCTCCAGCCCCTTGCTCTTGTGAATGGTCATGGCAGTGACAGCGGCGGCGTCGCTCTCAAGCCTGAATTCGTGCTCCTCAGAGCTTTCACTCCGCCCCTCTATCGCATCCACCAGCCAGTCGCGCACCGCTTCCGGTGAAAGATGTTTGCCGTTTTCGACTCGGCCAAGTATCTCCACTATTTGAGAAAAGTTTGTCCAATGCCGCTCCCCTATCGGCCCTGCAAGCAGACGTTCCCTGATCCTGCATTTCCGGACCACCTCCGAGATGAAGCTCTGCAGCCCGTGTTTTCTCCAGACATCCGCCGCCACGCGGATTATGCCGGCGACTTCCGATTCCGCATCCGGCGCCACATGGATCTTTATCTCCTTGGCAGTGAAGCCGAACAGCGGGGTCGCCAGCAACTCGCCCAGCCCCCGTCGCGCAGAACCCAGCGCCACGTTAAGCAGAGATTTCATCCATTTTGCCTCTTCTTCACCAAACACGCTCTCCTCGCTGCTCATCGTGCATGGGATCCCGGCTCGTGAAAGCTTTCTATGGTTCCCAGCCATGTCGTCTTTGGTGAAAGACAACACCAAAATATCTCCCGGCACCACGTCGCGGCTTGTTTCACGTTTCCATTTTTCGTCTACCCCACGGACATAAGTGCAGATTTTCCATTTCCCCGGCGACACCAAATCTCGTATCGTCCCCACCAAGTCAACACCCCGTCTGTCCTTCCTTTCGTCGGCCAGGCCCTCTTCGGTCAAATCTTTAACCACAAGGCCAGCGCCATCTTTCGCCTCGGGATTCTCCAACGGACCGTCACCGGCGCGCTGCAGAATCTCCACAGTTTTTATTTTGCCGTCCGTGGTCTTGTCCTTTATGCAGTGGTACTCGATACCCCCTTCTTCACCGGTGACGTTGAATGCCTTTTTCTCTTTCCCCTTAGCCGTCAGAAACACACTGTTCACGGACTCGACAGCAGCGGGCTCCGACCTGTAATTCCGTGGCAGGGTGTACACCATGCCGCATTTATGCCCGCTTTTGAAACGCTCTATTTCGCCTCGCGCCGTCAGGTACGTGTTTATGTCGCCGCCGCGGAAAGCGTATATCGCCTGCTTGGGATCACCGACCAATATGATTCGGTTTGGCGGAGGTCCATCCATGAAGAGCGTTTTGAATATTTTCCATTGCACTGGATCGGTGTCCTGGAATTCATCGATCATCGCGACCTTGAACCGGACACGCAACGCCTCGACAGCGTCCACGTTCGTCTCAAGCATTATGCGGACGTCGTTCAAAATATCGTCGAAAACGCGTACACCCTCGTTGCGCCGCCTCCGCCCCACCTCAGTGACACCACCCTCCGGATTGGCTAGTTCCTCCTGCGCCGCTATCATCATACGTGTATATAAGGGCACATAACACGACTCGAGGTCTTTTATTTGCTCAACAAATTCCCTCAGTTTTGGAGTTCCCGATTTACGCAAATTCACTGAATTGTCGAGGACTCTCAAAACCTTCAATTCATTGTTTATTTTATCCCAGCAGGGGTTGTTGAACAAATCCCGCAACCCATAGAAATCGGCTATTTGGTTTGTTGCGTTGCTCTTGATCCCCAATTCGCCATGTTCCTGATAGTTCTTCTCTAGGAACGAGGCCCGCAGAGCTTCAACTATTTTTACAGGGTTCTGTGAATCGCGTTTTTGAGCAATCTTCGCAAGCGGCTTGGAGAGAGACTTTTTCGTAAGCTCTTCAATCTGAACACTGCTGAAAAGCCCGGCCTCGCGGATGAGTTCTTCAGGAACCTTGCCCGAATACATTTCACGTCTCCAGAAGTCGAGAACCATTTCATCCGTGATTTTGTCATCGTTTTTATCCGTGAGCTCAGCGTCGAACGCCAACCCGCCCTCAAAAGCGAACTCAGATAAAACTCGCTCGCAAAACCCGTGGATTGTCGTTATGGATGCTTGATCGAAAGCCAAAAGCGCGTTATCCCATCGAGTGATATCGCCACGATTTTTTCGTGCATCCCCACGCGCCTTTAGAAGTCTGGCATGAAGTCTCGTGCGCAGCTCCGCCGCTGCCGCTTTCGTGAATGTTACTACAAGGATGTTCTCAATCTGCAGGTTGTCATCTTCCTGCAGCATCCGTATGAAAAGCTCTTCAAGGGTATAGGTTTTGCCAGTGCCTGCGGACGCCTCTATGAGCACCGGAACAGTCAAATCTATGTCTTTGATATTTTCCAACCTCGTGACCTCACTCATTTAAGCACCTCCACTCCAGTGCACAGCATGTATTTTTTACAAGCTGCAAGCAATCGTTCTTTGAGGTTTTCGGGGAATTCTTTTCCGAAAATAATCGAGTTAGAGTGTAAATCACCGTCCCCGCTGGAGTTAAATGGACTCCATTGGGCGCGGATTTTCCCAAATGCTTTTTCTTCGTCCACACATTCATCAAGCAAGGCCTTTGCGCATTCGAGCGCCCCCTTGTCCGCCACAAGCATTAGCGGCTCTGGGTCGCCTCCCATCGCGGAAAGCATTCCAGTAAAGTAAAGCTCAGCCAGCGGGCGAGCTTCACTCTCGCTCAAAGCGGCCGCTTTTAGCGAGAAGTCTTGTGTTACCAGCACACAATCACAAAAATTAAAAGCAACGCCTGCTATATCGCTAAGCGGCAGCAACGCGTTGACAACCGCAAGCTGCATCCAATCCTTTAATTTCGCCTTCGACGGGCTGGCTAGGAACCACATTATTTCATCGCCCTTAAAATAAAGGTCGCCGATTTCACCGCGCAGCAAGCGCCCGTCATAATACAGCGACACCCTCGCATTCCTTCCAAATGGCAACCAGCCATTCAGCTCCCTCGAAACCGTTTTGAGAAGCTTCTCGTTCTCGTCTGATGCGAGGCTTTTTTCAACCAGGGCTTGCCCCCGCACACCGATCGGCAATGTCGCAGTACGCTTTGCGTGTTCAAGTATCTGCCGAAAGACTTCTTCGCGATTGAGCCAAGCACGCACTTCATCTTCACGGCATTTGTCTTTGAGAAACATCTCTAAAATTTTACAGCGAATGGACCATTTACCCAGACCATCCAAATCCACAGGCTCGTCGTCGCTAAACTCATTCGCCCCTCCATCTCCGTATATCTTAAGCACGGTCGACAGCCACTTCTTTGCAGGCGATCCCCAGAAACTCAAGAGTTCTTCCAGCTCAAACTCATCCCGTTTCAAAAACTCGCAGTCAGCGGTGCATCCCGGCTCAAGACCTTCGATCAATCCGCGCCCTTCCAAATCGTCTTCCGCGTTTCCGTTTCCGACTGAGATTCGCCTAATCAGCTGACCTGCTGATTTGTAATCAGCAGCCGAGAGGTTCATCCACAGCTTGCGCTTGTCTTCTTCAAGCCATCCGCCCTCCCCGTTTTCGTCGAAATAATCAGGCGAGAAATGATGCAGGTGGTGGCGGAGTTCGAACGGCGCGGCTTTCTTCCCGCCCACCACGTCCGAATCCGCTTCCGCGCCTTCTTGTTGAAACGCTTCGACGAGCTGTGAGCGCACGGCGTTCAAGAGCACGCCTGGCGGCATGGTCTTGTTGTCATGCGTGTCGTTGCCCACATACGAGAAGCGCAGATAACGCCGCGCCGCCAGCATTGCTTCTAGCAGCAGTTGGCAATCGTCATCCCGGTTGGATCTATCGCCGGGTTCAGGCTTGGTCTTCAACAAATCAAAGCTCCGCAACTTGTCACGCCTCGGGTACTCGTTGTCGTTCATCCCAGCTATCCACACGTACTTCGCCGGGATGTTGCGCAGCGGCTGCAGACGGCAGAAGGTTATGCCGCGCGACAAGAACCTTCCCGTGTCCGCCACGCTCCATAGCGCCCCCTCCATGTACGCCTCGACCACTTCACACGGCAAACCAAGCCCGTCGATCCCCGCCGCTTCGCACGTGTCGGCAAATTCCGCTATCGCCTTGCGCAGCGTCGCGGCGTCGCGCTCTGAATCCTCATCCACAAACAGGAAATCATCCATTATGCCAATCAGTATCCCGCCCCATTCCCGCGGCGTATGATTAACGCGCAGCTTTTGACGCAATTCATTCACGCGTTGCGCCAAGTCCGCCACGGCCCCTAGTGCACGGCCGACCTCATCCCCCAGGTTATTGACGATTTCGCTCTTCCCCGTCACATATTCCAGCGCCAATTTGCGTAGCCCCTGCTCCCACGAGTATTCCCCAAACGCCACGCCCGCGGCTTCCTCGCGGTGCTTCGCGTCCCAGCCCCATCTTATGCCCGCATCGTAGAGCATATTCTGAACCACCTCGATCTGAGCTTCCTCGATTCCCAGCGCCCCCCACACGGCCTTGTGCGAAAGTAATTCGCGGAATTCGCCGAACTTCATCCGACTTCGTCCCTGCGCGGCTAGGCTGGTGAACGCGTTCGCGAGCTGGCTCTCCTCTGCATGCGTCCTGTCTGTTATCGAATAAAGCAGCCTTTGTCCTTCCGAGTGGTCCTTGTTCCACTGGCCAAACACGGCCTCGATCGCCGGCGCGTATTTGGATATGTCGGGTGCCATTACCACGATATCGTGCGGTGAAATCTTCTCCCCGTCCGATAGTTTCGGATCAAGCCGCCTCAGGATGTCGTCCCTCAGCACCTCCATCTCGCGAATCTCGCCGTGGCAGATGTGGATCAATAGCGAATCGTCCGCCTCGCGCCCCGCCAAGTCTGGCGCCACATTCTCCAGCACCGCGTTTTGCACCGCTCCCAGCACCGTGGCAGAGTCCGCACTCTCCCACCGTTCTTCCGCCATGCCATATTCATCGATATCGAGCAGATTATTGAAAAGAGTCTTGCCCGAACCCGCCAATGCCGCCAGCATCTGATTGCCGCTTGCCGCCGCGTCTTTGTCACCGCGGAGCCGCCGCCATCGGGCCTTGCGTTCCGTCGTGACATCTCCCCAGTAATCCATACTCGGATTCAGATACAGAAAATTCACATCCAGAAACGTCGCAAGCTTCTGGTAAAGCTGCAAATGCAGCGGGGCGAGCGTGCCGATGCCGAACACAAAAACGCGTCCGAGCGGGAACTCTTCCACGACGAGCTTCCGCGCCTCGCGGTCGAGCTCTCCTTTGAGGAAACCCATATACAGCTCCGCGGGCGACTCGGCATCCGTCTCCTTCCTCAACCTTTCCCAAATCATCCCTTGCCACCGCGCATGTGGCAGAGTGTCCACTCCGCCCGGTGCCGGCTTACCGCTGCTCCATGCATCAAGAACTTGATACCTGTAAACATGATACACATCGAATGCCGCGGCAATCTCATTTGCGAGACCATAGTGGGCTCTTGTAACGCCATCGCCGGCGCCTTTCAGGTAGTTGGCGAGGGCGTCGTCCTGCGGGCGGTCCTTGTCTGAGAGCATCTTCAGGATACGCCATGCCATCACCTTGGGGCTGTACTTATCCGCCGCCTCCCTCATGCCTGGAATCACGCGATTCCAGAAACCGCCTCTTGTGACGAAATCCACATTCGCGCAGACACCCGTTTGACGCGCCAGCTCATGCGTCAGCCACTTCGCGTTCCCGGGGTTCACAACGGCGACCACCTCCCGCGCAAACGGTCCCGCGCCGTCCGGCCGTTCCCCCAGCATCTCCGCGAGTCTCTCCGCGAGCGTCTCCAGCCTGTTTCCAACAAAAAATTTCAGTGCCATTCAAACCGCCAAAAGTTCTACTTACAAAGCTCTTCCAATGCAGCATGAATTTCTTTTGCAGATGTTAGGAGTTTCCATTTAACTCCGGGGATTTTTCTGAAAAGTTTTTCCTGCGCGGCGACCGCCCGTCCTTCCGCCCCACGCATGTCGGCCGCCTTTGTCTCAACAAGCAGGGCAAGTCTGCCTTTTCCCGCAGACTCTCCGGCTTCGTATGGATGACCGGATTCACCTGTGGCGCAATCCCTTTTGCCGATGCACATTTCCTCTGTTATATAGACGAAGTCCGGCGTTGTGGATCCGCCGGTGTAAGTCGGGACTTTAATGGCTTTTCGCGGCACTTTCCCGAACACGGCGATTTGCTTCCTAGGCACATGGGTCTCAACCTCCCGCTCAATCTCGCTATCGTACGCGCACGGCGGTTCATATAAATTCCGGGGGTCGTCCGCGATATTGTTTGACACTGTTTTGCCAATCAGGCCGGCCTCGATTTCAGAGATGAAGCCACCGCCCTTTATCACTGAAGTTTCCGCCGTGTAATTAAGCGGATCATAGTCGTATTCCGCGGCGTAGGTCTCCGCGAATTTCCCATCCCAGACCGCGGTGACTTTTTCCAAGGAGTTCACGTTTAATTTGGCATTTACATCATCGTTATCCAAACCGTTTTTCACAAACCCATCTAACACTCCCCAGAGTTTGGAATGCAGGATTTTCACGGGAATAGCAGTCCGCTCAGCGAGCCGCCTGACAAACTCGCCGTACTGCAACTTGCCAATCTGGCATGGGTTCGCAACAGCCATGGTCTTTTCCTCAATCGACACCCCGCCTCCATCCGCATTTTTCCGCGTATCCTTAATTGCGATACTGACGTTTCGGTTGTCATCAAAAACGCCTTCCGTTTCAAGCACGGATTCCACCAATTCCGCCAACTCGCTTTCATCCAGCCGTTCGAATGAAAGCAGGTAACGCTTGGAGACTTCTTTCCAGAAATCGGCGATCTTCTTCCAGTTATCCTTTCTGAGCTTTATTTTCGGACGGGCGTCTTTTATGGAGGGGGATATTATCTTGCCGCCCTTGACCTGTGTCTGCAGCAGTTCGGGGTACAGTTCTATCAGCTTCCCGTATCCCCCTTCCATGAAAGTGTTGTTGCCAGGCTGGTCTTCCGCCAGCGGCGGCATCGAGCCCAAAATGGCGTCCAGCGCCTCCCGCTGGTGCTTCAGTTCTTCAAGATGGATTTTCATATTAGATTACCTTGGATCGGGGCTTGTCTTGCACTACTTTCCCTTTTAGAAGTTTCCCGTTCTCGTGCTTGGCGCGCTTTATCCCATCGCTGCCCCACGTTCCCCATTGCTTGAAGAAAAATGAAGTCCCTTGCACATTGCAATTATGCTGGATTGAGAGCACCCATTCTTCTTTCATCGGACGGGCACGAGGACCGCTCTCGCCGCCTACAATAACCCATTCGATTCCAGAAAGATCAAGCATCCCCAAGTCCTCAAGCAGCGGTTCGCATGAAAGGAAATGGACGCTTGCCGGAATTTTACGAAGAAGGTCAATACGCCTCTTTGCAGTACGATTTTCAACGGTTACACCAAGCCACACATTTGATGGAACAGCGCTTTTCTCAAAGAACTCAGACATGCGTTCAGGGCGCTTCGTGAGTATCTGATAATGGTGGCGAGGAGTCTGGTGAACAACTTCCATGATTCTCCTTATAAAAGAGTCCGGGACGTCACTATGGAACACATCGCTCATGGAGCAAATAAAAATATCTGAGGCTGACTTCCAGCGAAACGGCTCATCCAAACTTTCTTCGTGCGTTGTAATGGAAAAGCCATTTCGATACTTGTGAACACCCATCGCGCAAAGCCGCCTCGTCATAATTTCCGCATATCAGTTGGCGCATCCATCTGAAATTTTTGAGCACCCGGTAATAGGATTCCAAGTTTTTTCCGTCCATTCGATTTTTGTGTCACTCATTTCGATCCTCCTTATAGATAAGTCGAACTTTATCTTTCTTTTCCCTTAAATAAAAACTGTTCTTATCCGCGGGAGAATTGTCGGATATAATTACGACATCAAGATTCCCGCAGGTGGCACCAGTTTCAAGCCAGAAGGCGTGGTTATTTCATAAAACTGTGATTCTGTGGCATGACCTGTTTGACCCGTAATATCAACGGACGCCCAATCCCCCCTTGGGTCGTTATCAGGATTCTTGTATTGCATGCTTCGTTCATCAGAGAGTGGCAACTGGTTAAAAATACTGATTTCGGGTCTAATGCATTTGGCGAACACAAATATGTAGTCGTGAGCAGGACCAAGATTCAGACGTGCATCTGGCGATGTTCTTTTTTGCCACACAATATTCGCCACGAAATTCTGCTCTCCGAAGATCTCGTCCATCAGGAGTCTCAAGTTGGCCTGTTCGTTGTCGTCGATGGATATGAAGATTACGCCATCGTCGCGCAGGAGTCGGCGGGCGATTTTGAGGCGCGGGTACATGAAGGTCAGCCAAGCGCTGTGTGAGGCTTTGCCGTTTATGCTGTGCAGGCGTTTTATTTCCTCGTCGCTGTATCCCAGGCGCTCCTTTAGATCCTCGTCTTTCCACTCGAAATTGTCCGAATAGACAAACTCCTGCCCGGTGTTGTATGGCGGATCGATGTATATGACTTTGACAGCGCCCGAATATGCGTTTTGGAGGTGGCGCAGCGCCTCCAGATTGTCGCCGGTGATAAAGATGTTGCCGCTGTTTGCGTTTCCCGGCTGGGCGTTGTGCTCGGAGTCGGGTACAAGCAGGTTTTCCGAGGAAAGCCCTGACTGGAGGCGCGCGTAGTCCTTCCCGACAAAATTCAGGCGGTAGCCGTCGGGCGATTCCGTGGTACCCGAAGCGGCCAAATCCGCGTCAAATCTCGCCTTCAGAAAACTCCCGTCCTTGTCGAAATACTGGGGTACGGCGGCTCTTAGCGCATCAAGCGTCTCCGTTTCGGGTTTCGCGACGGCATTGCGTTCCAGAATAGAGCGCAAGCCTTTTTCATCGGGTTGTGTTGTGTGGTCGGTCATATCAGCATCCAGTTCTTGCTTGATCTTTTGACGGCGTTCCTGTTCAAACCGTCCTGCAGTGCCGGTTATTGTACTATACCCCACATTGTTCCTCAAGATTTCAATTCGCTTGTTCGGCCTTCGTTTTGACCTCCGTTTTAAATCACGTGGCAGCGTCTCCACCCCGCCACTATGGGGGTGCCGGGATCAGTGTTTTTAAAACCACCGGCCCAGCCTATTGCTTCCCGGGAAATTTAGAAGCGAAGTAGAGCGGATAGTAGCGGCGCTTGGCATCCCGGTCAAACCCGGCATTCCGCCCGCCAAGGATAGCGCTGAAACGCGGGCTGTATTTGTCTGCGAAAGACTTCAGGCTTTTCGCATGGGCGACGTGGCCGGATTTCACTTCAACCGGGATGACTTCTCCATCCACTGCTGTTAAAAACTCGATTTCCGCCTGCCCTTCGCGCCAGCATACAATGTCCGTCCTTCCATCGGCCATAAAAGACTGCGCCACCGCATTCTCGGCTATGTACCCTTTGTAGGAGCCGAATGTGATGTCCAAAAGAGTGCGTATATGCAGCCCGCTAAGAGCCCCCAGCATTCCGACATCGAAGACGAACAGCTTGAAGGCATTTTCCTTCGTGTAGGCTGAAAACGGCAAGAGGCCGCTGTTCACGATGGGGAGCCGGATAACAAGACCTGCGGCCTCCAGCCAATCAATCACACCCGACAAACGATCGTAGCCCTTGACCCCCGGCAAGACGTCTTTGAAAACGAATTTTGGCGCGGCGCCATCGGCCTCGCGGGCGAGTTGTGCAGGCACATTGCGCCAAAGACGCTCTATATGCATGGCATTCCGTTTCCCGCAATGCCTGGCCATGTCTGCGGTGTGCTGGGACAAAAGTTGTGTCTGAATACGGCGCGCCTCCTG
This sequence comes from Lentisphaerota bacterium, assembly GCA_022837245.1. Lineage (GTDB taxonomy): Bacteria > Verrucomicrobiota > Kiritimatiellia > RFP12 > UBA3636 > JAAZFF01. Next base: position 21,259 of record JALHHX010000011.1, on the reverse strand, counting down.
AAATGCAGAGAATTCATCGTCGCTCCTCAATGTGGCAAAAGCCTCAACTGCAGCAGGCATTCCTCCGACTACAAGATACTCCTTAAACGCCCCCAAAAGCTGCTCATGCAGCGTAGGCGACACCGGGACGAGAGGATCGGCAGATTCAAACGCCTCGGACAACATGGGGTTGCAAGCTGCGGCCAGGAACTCTCCAAAAGACATAGGCCACATCCGCAGCTCGTCAACCTTTCCAACCGGGAAAGAGGCCTCCCCTAGCCGAACGCCAAGCAGCGAGCCTGCCGCGCAGATGGCAAGCTGCGGCATTTCCTCCGCGAAATACTTGAGGCTTGTCAGGGCTCGCGGGGCATTGTTGGATTTAGTCCAGAACAAGTAGATCTGAGTTCGGGTCCACAGGCGTTCCAAGCACGAGACCCAAATCCCTGAGAATTGCGGCGGGTTTGAGAGAGCCTTCGAAGGCAGAAGAAAAATCCACATTTCCTTCAAAGTTCACGTAATGAGTTCCCGCGAAATTTTTAGCGCCGAAATCTTTTAGCGAGTGTGTCTTGCCGACCTGCCTTGCCCCTTGCAGCAAAAGCGGCTTTCTATTACGCGAACGCATCCAAACGTCAAGTTTTTGGTGAATATCTCTATTCACGCCCGTATATTATCACATTCCTGCGACTTTTTGCCACCATTTTCTCCCAGATTTGTGAAAAATTGCCACCAACAAAGAGACATTTCAGATAAAATGCCACCAAGTCTTTGCATTATCACGCCATTTCCTGAAGTTTGGCATAGTGGCCCAGAGCTTCTACCCACTTACTTATAGCTCACATGAACATCGCAGTTGGTGTGCTTGCCGAGCAACTGGAGCAACCTTTGTTTCTTGCTGCAGCTCAGGCTTGTGTATATGTAATAATCCACGCCGTTTTCATTGAGCTTCGTATTGCTCCGGCTTTGCGGTTTTACATCGACGAGATACTCTTCCTTTTTCTCAATCCCGTAGATGTGGGCTTTTTTGCAGGCCTCATGGCACACCTTAATGCCGATGCCTTTAATGGCGTTGGCGAAGACTTCATTCTGGGTTTCTCCGGTGACGGCCTCGTTGGAATCACGCAGCGTCACGCTGAGCGTCTTGCTTTTTTCGTGGATCAGCTCGCTTTGCGCGTCCGACTTCCGGTACGACGTGATGCACAGCGTCTCCCAGAAACAGCCAAGCGACTCGACTTGTTTCTCAACAGACTTCAGGTACGCAAGGAACTCCACGTTTGGGGGATATTCCATATCCATTGTCTTGCCCAAGCGCTTAATTTCCTTTGAAACATCGCTTCTGATCGAATTGAGGGATTTTTTCACATTTTGCTAATCTTGACTCAGCTTATTTGAGAGAAGTCGGACGAGTCAGACTGGTCGGACAAGGGCCGCCGGACAAGTCAGACGACATTGGCCAATAACAGGCATCTATGCTATAATGCCCGCCATGATAAAAGACGACACTATTGCTATTCTCAAGAAGACTTCTGAACTGATCTGCCGCAAAACTGCCGCCAATCTCGTAAAACGCGGATTTGAGGCTGTATACTGCGAGACGGCGGCTGATGCAGCTGACTTCATCGTAAACGCTACAGCCAACGCAAAAACCATTGGGTTCGGCGGCTCGCAATCCGTGATGGATCTGGAGATTTTCGACAAGCTTGCCGCCAACGGAGCGAAGCTGCTGATACACGGCAACCCCGACTTGAGCGCCGAGGAGAAAAAAGCGACGATGAAAGCGCAGCAAACATGCGACGTGTTTATCGCGGGCGTCAATGGGCTGTCAACGGAAGGCGACATCGTCAATATCGACGGCGTCGGCAACCGGGTCGCAGCATCGATCTACGGACCGGAGAAGATCATACTGGTCGCAGGGCGCAACAAGATCGTCGACGGCGGCGTGGCCGAAGCTCTAAACCGCGCTAAAAACTGCGCGGCTCCGCCCAACAGCATACGACTTTCGAAAAACACTCCGTGCGCGAAAACCGGCGTTTGCTCCAACTGCGATTCCCCAGATCGCATCTGCAAAGTGACCGTTATCATGGAACGTAAACCCACTCGTGGCGATATAGCTGTGCTCGTCGTAAACGAGAATATGGGATTCTAGGGGTCAGGGGCCAGGACCTAGGGATTAGGGGCTAGCGCAAAACACAAGCCTGCAGCACTGATCCTGAGAAATGCACATATGCGACGCCACTTCGGAGCCGGAGATTTGTTCGGCCTTGAAAAAGACAGAAGCCTTGAAAACTCGTTAGCAACTGTTAAAACAAAAAGGACACCCTGAAAACAGGATGTCCTCTCCAAGCCCTCTCCGTTCGGGAGTGGCTCTGGCATAAGTCCGCAATTCTCCTGCGCAAGCCCCTTAAGGCCTGCGCCGCCAAATCAAAACGGGAAAGTATGCTGTCCCGCCTGGTTGCGCAAATGGCATGAGCCAACGCCCCCGGCAGGATATTAAACCCGTCGCGCTACCAGCGTGAGCCGCCACCGCCACCGCGACGATCTCCGCCACCGCGGCGATCGCCACCACCGTAACCGCCGCGACGTTCCTCGCGGGGTTTCGGCTGCGATTCGTTGACGCGCAGCGCGCGCCCGTCGACTTCGCGTCCGTTGGTTGCTTCGATAGCCTTTCTGGCCTCTTCTTCATTAGGCATGTCAACAAAGCCAAAGCCTTTTGAGCGGCCGGACATGCGGTCCACGCAAACGCGTGCTGATTCAACGGTTCCAAATTCAGCAAATAGTTGCTGAAGGGAGTCGTCAGTGGTCGAGTAGGCCAGATTGCCAACGTAGATATCCATAGTGATCCTGATCTGTGTAACTTTTCTTTTTTTTTGCCCTTGTCAGGGGGCGTTTAAACAGTTCTCTTCATCTGAAGAAAACGCCACCAGATTATACTATTCGTCTGGAGGCGTGCAAGCTAAATCGCATTTTTTAAAAAAAATAAAATGTTGCTATTAAAACGCCTGCGCAACGTACCGCCACGCGGCGTCTTCAGAAGAGCGTCTGCTGCTCCGGCGATGGCGCTGACGCGGGTTTCGGGCGCCGCATCGCCTTGCGTTTGGCCGAGGAGGCGGTGCCGTCCAAAACGAGAGATCGGAATTCGCCGTCGCGCAACTGCGTCACGACCTTATCGCCCGCACGTGCCTGCGCCGCGCTCTTGATGATGACGCCATCCTCGCCCTTGACTATGGCGTAACCCCGCGAAAGCACTGCAGTAGGATTGAGCGTCTCCAGCCTGGCCGAAAGGTTTTCAAGTTTGTGCGCGCTCTCCGCCAGCGCCGTCTCCGCACCATGCATGACGTCACCACCAAGCTCGGAGAGGCGGAGGCGCAGCGCGTTCAATGAACTGCCGATCGCCGCCGCCATGCGCGGCGTGGCGGCGTCGAGGCGGGCCCGGCGCCCCGACGCGCCGCCTTTCAATGCGGATTCCATGCGCTGCCACAGGTTGTCTATGCGCTGCGAATGCTGGCGGACAAGCGTTTCCGGTTTGCGGAAGACATGGCTGCCGGATGATATCTCGATGCGCGAACGCGCGTGTCGCACGGCATTCCTCACGGCATTTACCAGGCGTGTTTGCATGGTGGAGAAACGCTTTTCGAAATCTTCCTTGCGCCCCACGACAAGCTCCGCCGCGGCCGACGGCGTGGGTGCCCGCACGTCGGCAACCCAGTCCGCGATGGTCACGTCGGTTTCGTGGCCGACGGCGGAAATTACCGGGATCCCAGATGCGTGGATGGCACGAGCCACCTCCTCCTCGTTGAAACTCCACAAATCCTCCATGCTGCCGCCGCCACGTCCCACGATAATCACGTCGGGCGGCTCCGGCATGTTGTTCAGAAGTTCTATCCCCGCCACGATCTGTTTCGCCGCGCCGGCGCCCTGCACAAGCGCGGGCGCGATAACGATGTGGATGTTCGCGAAACGGCGGCGCGTCACGTTGAGCATGTCGCGTATGGCAGCGCCGGTGGGCGATGTGACAATGCCTATTTTGCGCGGGAGCGTCGGCAACTGGCGCTTCTCGCGGTCGAACAACCCCTCGGCCTTGAGCTTGCGCTTGAGCTCTTCGAACCTGACCATGAGGTCTCCAATCCCAGTTCGTTCGATGCTCCGCGCGGCGATCTGGTAATTCCCGCGCTGCTCGTATACAGTGACCTCGCCTCGCACGCGCACCTTCTCGCCGTCTTTTATGTCGGCGCCCGGCATGTGCGTGGTGAAACGGAAAAACGCGCAGGCGATCTGCGCTCCTGCGTCCTTGAGCGAGAAATATGCATGGCCCGAACCGGTAACAACCTTGAAGTTCGATATCTCCCCTTCCACCCAGACGCCGGGCGCGAAGGAGGTCTCCAGCACCCCCCTGATCCGCGTTGTAAGCGCGCTGACTGTCTCCGGCTTGCGTGTGTCTTCCATGACGGCCGATTATACACGCCGCCGCCCCGGAAAGCAAAAGGTAATCGGCCACTTGCCCATGTAACACCGCGCTTGCAAAAAAAACCGGCACGGCGTATATTATTAAGTCGTTGCGGAAAGCCGCAGAAAAAACAATCAAGAAAAAACAATCAAGATATACATGGGAAAACTATAATTATGGCAAAGATCACTTTCATGGGTGCCGGCAGCTCGGTGTTCGCTAAAAACGTACTCGGCGATTGCATGTGCCGCGATTCGCTGCGCGACTCCGAAATAGCGCTCTACGACATAGACGGGGAGCGCCTGAAACAATCGGAGATGATGCTCAACAACCTTAATAAAAACATCAACAACGGCCGGGCGAAAATAAAGACGTACCTAGGCGTGCCCAACCGCAAGAAGGCGCTCAAAGGATCCGACTTCGTGGTCAATGCCATACAGGTGGGCGGGTATGAACCCTCCACTGTGATCGATTTCGAAATCCCGAAAAAATTCGGACTGCGCCAGACAATAGCTGACACGCTCGGCATCGGCGGCATATTCCGCGCCCTGCGCACAATTCCCGTCATGCTCGACTTCGCCGCCGACATGGAGAAGGTCTGCCCCGACGCCTGGTTCCTGAACTACACAAACCCGATGTCGATGCTGACAGGCGCCATGCTGCGCGCCACGTCCATCAAAACCGTCGGACTCTGCCACTCGGTCCAGGGCTGCACAGGAAGCCTTCTCTGGACGCTGGGACTCTATCAGGGACCAGGAGAGCGCGACGACATCCGCCAGCACGTGGCGGGCATCAACCACATGGGCTGGTTGCTCAAACTTACAAAAGGCGGGCGCGACATCTACCCAGAAGTCAAAGCCGTCGCCAACGAAAAACTAGACGCATGGCGCAAGGCAAAAAATCCCAAGGATAAGTCCGGCAACATGGTGCGCCTTGAGATAATGCGCAAGTTTGGCTACTACGTCACTGAATCCAGCGAGCACAATGCAGAATACATGCCGTACTGGATCAAGTCGAACTACCCCGAGCTCATCGCCGAGTATAACATACCCCTCGACGAGTATCCGCGCCGCTGCGTAAACCAGATCAAGGAATGGAAGGAGCGCTACAAGGATCTCTGCGAGAACGCACAGCTCACACACACGCTTTCGCATGAGTACGGCTCGTCGATCATGGAGGCGGTTGTAACGAACAAACCATACCAGTTCGGCGGCAACATTCTCAACCACGGCTTTATCGAAAACCTGCCGGCAGACGCGGTGGTGGAAGTCCCGTGCATGGCCGACTCCGCGGGCGTACAAGGCACATACGTCGGGAAACTGCCAGTACAGCTCGCGGCGCTGAACATGACGAACATCAACGTGCACCTCACCACCATCGAGGCGGCGCTCACGCGCAAACGCGAACACATCTACCACGCCGCAATGCTCGACCCGCACACCTCCGCCGAACTCAGCATCGACGACATCGTCGCAATGTGCGACGCACTCATCGAAGCACACGGCGACATGCTGCCGGCGTACAAGTAGCACTCGGAATGATCGCATGATCGACTGGAACCTGCGCTCGCGCTCCCACTCCTGCCACAAGTGCTCAGCCGACTTCATCGACGGCGAACGGTGTCATTCCGCCGTCGCCGTCTTTGAAGACAACGTAGTCCAGACTCTGCTTGCGGAAAAAATCGCCGCATACGCGGAGAACCCCAAAAAAACAAAGCCACCCGATTACGTGCGCCTCGATTTCTGCCCCTCATGCTGGCCGGAGATGCAGGGCACCGATTGGATCAGCTCGTGGCACAGTCCCTACTCTGCCCCGGAACCGCCTGCACCGGAACCGCTGCCGCGCGAAACCGCGGAGTCACTGCTCCGTAAACTGATGGAGCAGGAGGACAGCTTCGAAAACACGTCCGTCATTTTCATTCTGGCAGTAATGCTTGAACGCAAGAAAATTCTTATCGAACGCAGGGTGCGCCACGCTACCGACGGCACTATGATCCGGGTGTACGAACACAAGAAAACAGGCGAGGTCATGCTCGTAACAGACCCCGACCTGGGTATCGACGAGCTCCCCGGCGTCCAACGCCAGGTGCAGCGCCTCCTTGAGCCTGCCTCCCCCGCCGAAACATCCGCAACGGACTCCGCAGTTCCGGCAGAGCCGGGAACAGACGCCACCGCCGGCTCATGATCTCGATCGAACAGGATTTCGATCTAGTCCTCGCGAACGGCTGCGTCGCGGACGGTCTTGGCGGAGAACCGCGCCGCGCGGACGTCGGAATCCGTGGCTCCACGATCTCCTCAGCCGGAGATCTAGCGAACGCAACGGCAGGAAAGACCATCGACTGCTCGGGCATGTGGGTGGCTCCCGGCTTTATCGACGTCCATTCGCATTCCGACGCCTACATACTGCTCCGCCCCGACGCCCCAAGCAAAATCCGGCAGGGCGTAACCACGGAAATCGTCGGCCAATGCGGCTCCTCCGCATCCCCGCTCACAGGAGGTGCCAGACTCCCCTCCGATTGGGCATCTAACAAGTACCCCCGCCCATGGCGCAACGCACGCGAGTACGCCGCGTTGCTCAGGGAAGCCTCGCCCTTGATGAACATCGTGTTCCTCACCGGACACCGCAACCTGCGAATGGCGGTGATCGGCATGGAGGCACGCCCCGCGACAAAAGACGAAATCACCGCCATGACGCGGCTCCTCGCCGAGGAGCTGGAAAACGGATCAGCAGGATTTTCCACCGGTCTACTCTATCAGCCATCATGCCACGCACTGCCGGAGGAGATCAAAGCCCTTGCCGCCGAATGCGCGCGGCACGGTGGACACTATGCCACGCACCTGCGCAGCGAGGGCGAACATCTCATAGAAGCAATCGACGAGGCCATCGAAACCGCACGCGCCAGCGATGTGCCGTTGCAGATTTCGCATTTCAAAACTTCCGGCAAAACGAACTGGCATAAACTTGAGACCGCCATATCGCACATCGAAGCCGCCCGCGCTGACGGCGTGCGCGTCGCCGCCGACCGCTACCCGTACACAGCGGCGGGGACGGATCTCGATGTCATCCTGCCCGAATGGGCGGAACGCGGCGATCGCTCTGAAATTCTCGCCCGCCTCGAAGACCGTGCCACGCGCAATAAAATAGCGACTGAAATGATGACGACGCGTTCGCCGGAATATTGGAGCACGGTGATGGTTGGTGCCACGTGGGCCGACTCCAATGCGTCGTTTCGCGGACACCGCATAGACGACATCGCGGCGGAGCTAGAAGTGCCGCCTGCGGAGGCGGTGCTTCGCATAGTTGAATCCGACGGGCTTCGCACCGGCGGCTTCTTCTTCGGCATGTCCGAGGACAACCTCCGCCGCATCCTGTCGCTGCCCTGGGTTATGATCGGCTCCGACGCATCGCTGCGCTCAGTGGAGGGCACGCTTTCAGACGATCACCCGCATCCACGCGCGTTCGGAACCTTTCCTCGGTTCTTGGCGCTTTGTCGCGACGAAAAACTCATGTCCCTTAGCGAAGCAGTGCGCCGCATAACATCTCTGCCGGCCGAAACATTCGGACTTAAAGGGCGCGGCGTCATACGCGAAGGCAATGTGGCTGATATCTGCGTCTTCGACCCTGCAACAATCCGAGACACTGCCACCTACCCCCGCCCCCACGCCTACCCCGACGGCATAGCCCACGTCATCGCCTCCGGCAGCTTGGCTTTCTAAGCGCACTGTCACGAGAAACCTATTGCGGCATTAGGCTTTTATAAGGTATATTAAAAGTCATGAATTCCAATGTGGACGAACAAACGCCGGGGTTTCCGGTACTTGAAGATTTATTGTCGTGCTGGCTGAAGGGATGCTTCGCCAAGGCGTTTCCGGAAGGCGGAGCCGAAAACGCAGGTGCCGTGACGGCTACGGGCAACCCCGCATTCGGCGATTTCCAGTGCAACGACGCCATGCCGCTTGCTAAAACACTTAGGCTGCCGCCGCGCAAAATAGCCGAAAAGGTGGTGGAGAACGCGTCTCTACCCGGCGTCGTGAAAAAGCTAGAAGTGGCGGGCCCGGGTTTTATAAACATAACGCTTGAAGACTCGTTTGTCGCAGAGCGCGCCGCCGCCCTCGCATCCGATGAACACGCATGTGTGCCGCAGTGCGGTTCTGGGCAGACGGTGGTAATCGACTACTCGAGCCCCAACGTGGCCAAGCCAATGCACATCGGGCACATCCGCTCCACGGTCATAGGGGCCGCGCTCGACAACCTGCACCGCGCACTCGGGTTCCGCGTTATAGCCGACAACCATATTGGCGACTGGGGCACGCAGTTCGGCATAATCATAATGGGATTCCGCCATTTTGTAGACAAAGACAAGTTGGCTGAGGCTCCGGCCTCGGAGCTTGAGCGCGTCTATGTGGCGAGCTACGCGAAGGCGAAGGACGACGAAGCCTGGATGAACCAATGCCGCGCCGAGCTTGTAAAGCTGCAGCAGGGGGATCCAGAGAACCGGGCACTGTGGCAGGAGTTCATACGCCTCTCGCAGGTCGAGTTTGACAGGGTGTATGGCCGACTCGAGGTGCACTTTGACATCACGCGCGGCGAGAGCTACTACCATGAAGCGCTCGCGGGTGTTGTGGAGCGTCTGGAAAAAGCGGGTCTCGCGCGTGAGAGCGACGGTGCCACGATCGTGGATCTTTCAGACGAAGATCTCGGCGTTTGCATAGTCCGCAAAAGCGACGGCGCTTTCAACTATGCGACAACCGATATCGCCACCGTCGACTCACGCGTGCGGGAATTTTCCCCATCCAAGATCATATACGTCACCGACGAGCGCCAGCAGCTCCACTTCAAGCAGTTTTTCAACATTTGCCGCAAGGTCGACATAGCACCGGATTCGACGGAGCTGATGCACGTCTGGTTCGGCCTGATGCGTTTGCCGGAGGGCACATTCTCCACGCGCCAGGGCAACGTCATAAAACTCGAGGCTCTGCTGGACGAAGCTGAGTCACGCGCTATGACGGTTATCAAGTCCGGGCGTCCTGACATGCCGGAAGACGAGGCCAAAGTCCTCGCGGCCCAGATCGGCATCGGAGCCGTTAAGTATGCGGATTTAAGCCAGGATCCGCGGACACTCATAACATTCACTTGGGACAAGGCGCTCTCGCTTGAAGGCAACTCCGGTCCGTACCTCCAGTACGCTTATGCGCGCATTTGCAGCGTCCGCGCCAAATACAGCGAACAGTTCCCGGGCATCGACCCCGACGCCTACCCGCTGATTTTGGCCGAGTCGATCGAACGCGAACTCTCGTTCAAGCTCGCAATGTTCCCCTCCACCGTGAAAAAGGCGGCGCTCACATACCGCCCATGCGTCCTGGCTGATTACCTATACGATTTATCGCAGACTTACAGCTCCTTCTACCAGCGCGTGCCTTTCCTTAAGGCCGAAGAGAGTGTGCGCGAGAGCCGCATCCGCCTCTGCGGGCTTGTGGCGCTCGTCCTCTCCAAGGGACTCGGCTTGCTTGGCATCGAGACGCCGGAACGAATCTAGCAAAGTTCATAATCACAATAAACAATGGCCCAGTTCGATTACACAGCGAAAAGCCGAGACGGCAAGAGCATTTCAGGAACTGTTGACGCAGCCGACCGACGCGGCGCCATCAGCGCCGTGGAGCGGCTCGGTTTGACCCCGCTTTTGGTGACCGAAAAATCCGAGGCCGCCAAAAAGAAAATGAAGGCTGGGCGCGGCAAGTCTGGCAGCGGCAAATCGATGTTCAGGCTGAGTCGTCCCAACCACATGAGCCGCAACGAAGTCTCGCTCTTCACCAGCGAGCTTTGCGACCTCATCGAGGGCGGCATGACACTCGGCAACGCCCTCAACCGCCTGGCCTCGCGCGGCGACGGCGAAAGCGGCCCGTCGCAGGTTATAACTGCGCTGCGCGACTCCATCGTCGAGGGTGCGTCGTTCTCCACGGCCCTAGAAAAATTCCCGAAGATTTTTTCACCGATTTTCATCAACATGATCCGCGCGGGCGAAGCCAGCGGAGCACTTACCGACGTGCTGCGCCGCCTGATAGAGCACCAGGAACGCGCGGCCGCCGTGCGCTCGAAAGTGACGAAAGCCATGGTTTACCCCGTCATCGTGCTTATCATGGGCTTCGGCGTCGCTATATACGCAATGACGAACATCCTGCCGAAGTTCAAGACGATCTTCGACTCCATGGGTCCCGATGGTTTGCCACCGATGACAAAGATGCTCATCGGCATAAGCGACTGGACGAAGAAGTTCGGCTTGTTCATGGTCATATTCATTATCGCGGGAATACTTGCCCTCTACAGATGGATCCAGACGCCCAAGGGAAGGCGCAAGTGGGACGGGTTCAAACTCAAGATGCCTCTAGTCAGAGGCATCGTCGCCAGCGCCACATACGCGAACTTCGCGCGGACGCTCCAGTCGCTGCTGGAAAACGGAGTGCCCGTGCTGCAGGCGTTGAAAATCACCAGCCAGACAGTAGGCAACGCCGTGATCGGGGACGAGTTGATTAACGCGCGCGAGCGCGTCACCGACGGCACGACGATATCCGGCCCGCTCGCGGCTGGCGGCGTTTTCCCGCGCGCAATCATCGACCTAATCTCCACCGGCGAGGATACAGGCGACATGCCCGGCGCGCTGGGCCACGTCGCCAAGCGCTACGAAAACGAGCTGGAGCGGAACGTGGATATCTTCACATCAGCGCTCGAGCCTATAATGATTTTCGTGGTCGCCATCATCATAGGCTTCATCGCCATTTCGGTAATGCAAGCCGTCCTCAGCGTAACAAGCGGAGCGAACATACGTTGAAATAGCGCGTGGGTGCGACGCGCTGCGGAGCCCCGCCGCGGCAGGGTCCCCACCACATCATAGCCGATTATTGTATTCGTGAAATTGCGCCGGATCACAGAGGCAACACTCAGAGCCCTAAGGTCGGTCTTTTGGTGATTTGTCGTTTTTGCCCAGAAGCTCGTCAATGGTCTTCTTCTCTTGGTCGACCCAGATCTGATAGCCTTTTTCGTTAAGGTGCGTGCCATCGTATGTGAGCTCATTCTGGAGTAATTTGTCGTCGTCTGCAAAATAATTGTAGAGGTCTATAAACGTGTATTTCTGTTTAGCTGCGTTCTGCCTAAGCATGTTGTTTACGGCACGCGCCGTTGTCGCAGCTTCTTCCTTTCGGTTCGGAAGAATGGACTGGACGTACACCTTCGTAGTCGGGCTGTTTTTTTGAATCTCAGAAACAATCTTGGCAATGTTTCCTGCTATAAAATCCTTGTCTTTTCCCGCTTCGGCGATGTCGTTGATGCCGATCATGATAAAAACGGCCTCGGGCTTGTATGCATAAATTTCACCGAGACGCATCAAAACGCCGACAGTAACATCGCCAGCAATTCCGCGGTTGCGTATTCGACCAGACCCAAACCGCTTTCCCCAGTCGCCACCCTTCTCGGTGATGCTGTCTCCGATGAAGACGATGTCGTTGGTGACCAGAGGTGAAGCCATGAATTCCCGGATCTTCACCGGGTAGTGCCCTTTTGTCCATTCCGTGTGGTACTCGACTTTCATGTCCGGCGTTGGATATATCGGTAGACTTTCGGGCTGAGAGGAGCCTTCCTCCGCAAAAGCACGTTGTCGCCGCTGTCATTGACAGTGCAAGCATCACGGTTTTTATGTTTGTATTCATAGGATTTAGTTTTGTTGATTGAAGATCACGTGGCAGAAACAAGTCTTAAACCGTGGCAGGGGGTGGACTCTGCCACGACGATTTTTTGCGGGCTGGACTCCAGATGGCTTATCAAGTTCACGTCAAAACCTCAATGTGGCCCGCGCTCATCGGCTGGCTGGCGCTTAGGCTTCCATTCGATCATCAGGACGGTCGCTTTGGGCAGCACCAGCGGCTTGTCGATGTCTACTTTATTATTTGAAATAAGGTCGAATGCGCTTTCCATCTCAACGTTGAATTTGAGCGGTTTCATTGGCATGTCCGCTCCCGTCCATTCGTTTATGACGTAAGTGAGGTAAACCTTTTCGCCTTTGTCATTTGTCCAAGGAATGGAGCGGTACTCGACGTCCTCCATAACAACGGGACGCACAGGCACGATGCCTTCGGAGATGGCTTCCAAATCCCGCTGCAGCGTCTTCTCATCAGACTTGGGCATTATCCACACGCGCCCTTTTCCGCATGCAAACGACAGGCCGTTCGTTGCCCCGGCGTAAAGCGGGTCAGTCTTCTCCGGAGTCTTAAGCCAGTCGAGATCGCGCGTCTCCCACATGGGGCCCTTTTCCGGCAGTTCGCCAACTACGATCGCCCTGCCACCGCCCTTGACGTATTCGCCGACGCGGTTAAAAGTGTCGTCAGAGATGTAGTTGCACGAAGGCATTACGATGAAGTCGTAATCGTATTTTTCCAGTCGCCCTTCCCGCAGGCGCTTCTCGGTGACGTAGTCCACGGCATGGCCGGAGAACTTGAGCGCATTCACCACGGGGGTTTGAGCATCCCTGTACTCCCACACGCGCGGCAGCACAGGATCTGGGTATAGCACCACGTATGGCGAGCGCGGGAATTCCTGGAATGCCATGACCTGCCGGATCAAGCGCTGGATGTTGTACGTCTCGAGCGCCTGGCGGTGCAAGTTTGAGGTGTGCGTCATCGCAGTCGAGAACTTCGGGTTACCGTGCCAGCACCAGAAGTCGACGCCTGCGTGCCCGTGCAGGGCGACCTTCCACAGGTCGAGTCCCGCGCGTATGCCTCCGCTCTTGAATTCGAGGTTGACCACCGGGCGGTCTGGATCAAGGCTCTTGAGCCAATCGTAATACGGGATCGCGAACGGGTATGCGCCGGAGTCGCAACCGATGATTTTGCCGATATCAGACACCGCCTCCTGGTCGACGTTCTGCATTGGGCTGTACCATCCCATTATGAGATTGTTGAGCTTGAAGCAGGTGGGCACCTCGGGATCGTGCTTATGGATTTCGTCCGACATCCACTGGAAGTGTTTTGTGAGGCGCCCCAGATTGAACCACCAGAAATCGGTATTTCCCTTCTCGTTGAGACTCCCCCAAGGGCGCACTTCGACCATATTTGTGAGCGACATGCCCCATGCTTTGTTAATGCCCTCTAATCCACCGTACTTAACGGACATTTCCTCCTGGAAGAGCGCGGTGGAGGGTTCACCGAGGTTATAGTAAGTGGGTTCGTTCGCAAGCCAGATGCTGTTGATTGCGGGATGCCCGCCGATGGCCTTCATAACTTCTTTATAGTAATCGGACAGGAACCTCTGGACGTCTGGATTTTCTATGTCGTAAGGCACCATGCCCGCAACGGTGAACCCATTCAACCGTGCTGCGGGATATTTTTCATAAAACCATTCCGGCAGCGGGTTCATGCATACGCCAACATCGACCTTTATTCCAAGCCGCTCACACGTGTCGAGCACATCGACAAGCCCGTCTTTGGATGGATCGTTGTAGTCTCCCATTCTAGGCTTTCCAGTAGGTTCTTCTGAGTCTGGGTATATGCAGCCAGGCGTCAACGCCAGATGCACTAAATTGTAGCCGAATTCGCGCACAGTCTCGAAATCCATCCAAAGCGCGAACATGCACATGCCCGACATGAAGACCGGTTCGTCCCCTGCCCAGAAGTACCCGTCTTTGATCGTCATACGCTGGTTCACCGGCCGCGGCGTCGGCGGCGCGGTGATGGCGCCCGACGGGTCGTCGCGGTACTGAGCCAGCTGCGCGAGCGCTTTCGGAGCCTCTTCCGCGCAGTAGCGGTAATTCTCGAGAATCAAATGGTACTGCAGGGCGTTTGCGCGGTCTGGTGCCTGGCGCAGCGTCTCTTTGATCGCGAGTGCCATGAAGTGGGGAACGGTGACGTCCGCCCCTGCGGCCTTCGCCTCCTCCTCAGCCGAGAGAATGGCGTCGTACATCTTCCGCATTTCCGAGATTTTGCCGTTGATTGTCTTCCGGCTAAGCTTGAGCGCGGACTTGCCCGCCAGAGTTCCGGTGTTTCTCATGTGCTCGACTTCGCCGGGGGTGTATTCCAGATCGGCGATCACAGACCCGTCCGCCGCGAACAGCGTCACCCCCGGGATGTACTCCCCGTCCGGCAACTCGTCGTCTTGCGCTAATTCTCCCAGCAGCATGTCGTCGAGAAGAGAATCTTTCGATGAGGACCCCTTGCCTTCGCCACCCCATGCCGCCCATTCGAAATGCTCGCCCATCGTGTACGACACGGAGAACTTCTTCTTTACGACCTCGCCGGTTTCGCTATTGCGAAGGCGCACTTCGGCGGAGCCATCAGGATAATTGCGGCCTCTAACCCGGTATTTGAAATGCACCTGTATCCGGTTTTTGTTGAAGTAGAAATCATCGAGAGGCTCGAGCACGAGAGTGGTGTTCTGTTTGCCATCGACTTCGTTCGTGTAGTTGGGCAGACTTTTGGGATCGGCACCAGAACCGTCCTCGGTCGTTTCTTCGTCAGTGACAACGGCCGCTATCCCGATAGCCAAGCACACCGCAGCCACAGCCGCCGGAAGGAGGCGGTTTCTAACCAATTTTGTCAACTTCGTCATATTGCTCCTTTATTTCAAGTTTTACTGGCTTCAACTTCTCGTGTGTTTAAATAGACAAGCCTGAATCCGCATTACTTTTTCGGCTTCCATTCGATGAGCATCGCCATGGCTCTCGGCAACACGATCGGCTTGTCGATGTCTATTTTCTGATTTGATATAAGGTCGACCGCGCTTTCCATCTCGACGTTGAACACAGTCGGCTTAAGGGGCAAAGGCTCATCCATCCATTCGTTTATCGCGAACGTGAGATACACGTTTTCGCCATCGTCGTTCTTCCACGGTATGGTTCGGTATTCGATGTCCTGCAAAACCACAGGTCGTACAGGGATTATCCCCTCGGATATCGCCTCAAGCTCACGCTGTAGCGTCTTTTCATCTGCTGTCGGCATGATCCAAACTCGGCCTTCGCCGTATGCATAGGAGACGCCGTTCGTTGCCCCCTCATAGAGAGGGTCGGTCTTTTCAGGCGATTTCAGCCATCCGAGATCGCGTTTGTGTTCCATTGGGTCTTTGTCGGGCAGCTCGCCAACGACTATCGCGCGGCCACCGCCCTTGACGTATTCGCCGATTCTGCTGAATGTGTCGTCGGCGATAAAGTTGGCAGCGGGCAACACTATGAAGTCGTATTCGTACTCTTCAAGCCTGCCGTCGCGCAGTCGTTTCTCCGTGACGTAGTCCACGGCGTGGCCCGAGAATTTAAGTGCGTTGACGACAGCCGTCTGCACTCCTTTGTATCCCCAGGTGCGCGGCAGCACCGGATCCGGGTATAGAACGACATAAGGCGAACGCGGGAACTTCTGGAAGGCCATAACCTCTTTCATCAAGCGCTGGATGTTGTAGGTTTGAAGCGCCTGGCGATGCAAGTTGGCTGTAGACGACATCGCGGAAGCAAAGGACGATTTTGGATGCCAGCACCAATAATCGATTGCGGCATGTCCGTGCAAGGCCGCCTTCCACATGTCCAGACCTGAACGTATGCCACCACTTTTAAATTCGAGATTTATGAGGGGACGATCGGGGTCGAGGCTCTTCAGCCAGTCGTAGTAAGGGATTGCAAAAGGAAACGCGCCTGAGTCGCAGCCAATCACCGAGCCAATATCGGACACGGCCTCCTGGTCCACGTTGGGACTCGGGCAGTACCATCCCATAATTAGGTTGTTGAGCTTGAAGTTGGTGGGAACGTCGGGATCGTGCTTGTGAATTTCGTCCGACATCCACTGGAAGTGTTTCGTGAGGCGGTCGAGGTTGAACCACCAGAAATCAGTGTGCGCCTGCGGCGAATTTCCAACGTGCGCCGTCACCTGGGTGATGTTCGTTAGCGAGGTCCCCCACGCCTTGTTGATACCAGCAAGGTTTCCGTATTTCGAAAGCATTTCCTCCTGGTAGAGCGCCATTGTGCGATCCCCGTAGTTTAGGTACGTGGGCTCATTCGCCAGCCAAATACTGTTGATTGCGGGATGCCCGGCCGCGACTTTCATCACTTCGGCGTAATATTTCGAGAGCAACTCTAGCACATCGGGGCTCTCGATGTCGTACGGGATGAACCCTGCCACGCTATGGCCTTTTAGACGTGCGTCTGGGTGCTTCTCATAGAAC
>JALHHX010000011.1:0-4615 GCA_022837245.1 Lentisphaerota bacterium | reverse complement strand
AGTAATACCGAGGTCGACTTTGATGCCGAGGCGCTCGCATTCATCGAGGATTTCCCGCAGCTCGTTTAGCGGGATGTCCGAAGGAACGTCGGAGGTCGGAAAAACCCCGTTGATCCACATCCCTCTATGAATGAGGTTGTAACCCAATTCGCGAATGGTGTCCAAGTGCATCCACAACGGAAACATACACATTCCGGACATGAACACCGGTTCGTCGCCCGCCCAGAAGTATCCGTCTTTGATGGTCATACGCTGGTTTTTGGGGCGCGGTGTCGGGGGCGCGGTGATAGCGCTGGAGGGGTCGTCGCGATACTGTTTCAGCTGGGCTAGCACGCGGGGGACTTCATTTGTGCTGTATTGGTAATTATCGAGAATAACATCATAATTTTTCGAAGCGACTCGGTTGGGACTTTGGCGCAGCGTTTCCTTAAGCGCGAGCGTCATGAAATGCGGTGCGGTGACATCCGCGCCTGCGGCCTTGGCCTCCTCCTCGGCAGCGAGAAGTTTGTTGTACATATCGCGTAGTTCCGCGACTCTCGCATTGACGGTTTTCTTGCCGAGTTTGCGCACATACTTGCCTATAAGTGTGCCTGCGTTGTTCATGTGCCGAACTTGTTCTTCGGTATAATCAAGATTTGCTATCACGGAACCGTCGGCTGCGAACAGCGTCACACCCGGGATGTAAAAACCGTCCGGGACTTCGTCGTCTTCTATCAGTTCGCCGAAGAGCAGGGCATCAAGATCCGATGCCTTCGAAGAAGTTCCCTTGCCTTCGCCTCCCCAGGCTGCCCATTCGAAGTGCTCGCCCATCGTGTACGACACGGGAAACTTTTTCTTAAAAGTTTCTCCTGTGGCGCGGTTACGCAGACGCACTTCCGCCGAACCGGGTGGATTGTCGCGTCCTCTTACCCGGTACTTGAAATGGACTGGGACGCGGTTCTCATCGAAGTAATTCTCCGCGAGCGGCTCCAGCACTAGAGTGATGCCGTCCTTGCCTTCGACTGTGTCCGTGTAGTTTGGTAGGTCTTCGGGGTTGAACCCCGATCCGTCCTCGGCCGGTGCAGGTTCAGCCGCAGCCTCTTCGGCACGTGCCGTTGAAAAGGCAATAGCAAAGCACATCACAGCCAACGCTGACTTTGTTAACACAAATTTCAGGCCATTACCCACCGTGAATCCTTTTTTGGCAACCATTGTCTTATCCTCTCCCCTATTTTGCCACCACTTGTCAGCCTTGCGCTTTGCATTCAAGTTCAAGCGGAACGCTTTTCGATTCTATTTTTCCGGGAAGTGTTTGTTGTAGTAATTGTTGAAAGAGTAATACATGACGTTGATACCAAGCTTGTACGCCTGTCCGGCAACTGCAGGAGAGGCTCCGGAATGACCGTCTTTCCAAGCATCGTTGACGTCGCCAGGGTGGTAGAACACGACCCATCTCCCATCAACCTTCACTCCGCGGGCGCGCGTCCCCGCATGGTGCCACAGCGGCGGGGCCCCGTTCGGGAAAACGTATGGCGCCCTGAAAATCGGATCGTCGTTGGCTATATCGATTAGTGGGTTGCGTGGGAAAATTCTTGTTAGCAATGAGACCACGCTGCGGTCGAAATGTCCGCCGCCATTGTCTATGAACAGCATTCCGCCCTCTTTCTCGAGGTACCAGCGGAGAGTCTCGATCTCGGCATTGGAGACGTTGATGTTTCCTCTTCCCGTGAGGAAAACGAACGGCGGTGCCTGATCCTTAGGGAAACGCCTCAGGCGGCTGATTTCGATCGCCTCGGTGTCGCGGGCAATCGGGAAGCCCGTTGCGAGGTTGAACTGTATGAGCATGTTGTAGTCGGCACCCTTGCCCATGTCCTGATCCCAATCGCCACCCCCGTACTTCAGCCGTATGAATCGGATCCGGGACCCTTCCATGCCTTTGGGCCAGCCACCCTTGCCACCTTTTCCGCCTCCCATGCCGCCCTCGCCCGTCGCACCTTCGGTCTGGGCGACGTAGGTGTCGAGCGTCTCATCGAGCAGGTCTTTCATAACGTTCGTGTCGTCGATTTTCATCCTGTCGAAGATATACGGGCTCCATGCGTTGACGACGAGTTTCTTGACTTTCTCGGGCTTTTTCTGGATGCGTTTGACAGCCGTCACCTCGACGTTTGCCACCGCGCTGCCCTCGCCTTTTACCAGCCCGTACGGATCCTCCATGCCGCAGCCGTGGATGAGGAACGGGCCCACGAGCACCATCAGGAACATGCCCATCGCCCAATACTGCGACGTGCGGTACCGTGGGTCGGCGCCGCCCGTGCGGAGCGATTCCACGACCCTGTCGCCGGCAAGCGGCTCTATTTCCGGCTTGCCTTCGTACCAGCGGCGTGTCTCCGCCAACACGAGCCACAGCAGCACAAGGCAGCCCAACAGGAGGAAGATTGATCCGTGCCCCAGCGCAGCGGCCCATAGGGCGTTGCGCCCGTCTGTGCCCAGCATTCTGAAGTCGGCTGTCGTTAGCGACGATGGCGCCGTGAATCCCCATGATAAAGCATTGAACCACATCCAGAACCACAGGACCCATGCGGCCTTGAGGCACCAGAGTGCCCATCCGCGCCGCACCCAAGACAACGCGGCTGCGGCGATGCAGCCGACGACGGCTATGCGCGCCCATGAGCGGACGCGCAGTCCGGCATCCAGCTGCCCGAGGCGCTCCAGAAGCCGTTCCAGGTCCGGCCCCCACATCGCCCACGTGATGTAATTATTCGGAATAAACCACGCGCACCACGCCGCGAGCAGGCCGAGCGCGACAAACGAGCCGCACAGTTTGGCCTGAACCGGGATGCGGCCCTGCATGCGCCAGAGCCAGGCGATCGCGCCGCCTAGATACCGTGCGAGGAAAGCGTGCAGCCATGCCATCCAGCCGTAGAACCTATCCCAGGCTTCGGACATCATCTGCTCCAGCCCGCCCTGGCGCATAGATTGTAACGTTATTTTTCTCACTTGTTTCAGGATAGATTTCAGCTGCGAACGCTAGAGGGTAAAATCTTCTCCGAGGGTGAATCCCTCTTTTGGGGGAAGGGGCTCGAGATCTGGCGCGGTGGGGCTTGCCTGTGGCGGAGTCGGAGTCGGCGCCGGGGTGGCGGCAGGCTTGGAAGCAGGCGCGGCTTCGGCCGCCGCTGCCATCTCGACCGCACGCTTCTCGGCGGCGACGCGGCGCTCTTCGTCGGCTGCGTCCTTCTCGCTCTTCGCGCGCATCTGCTTGATCGTCGAAGGCGAATGAATGCCGCCTACCTCGACCCAATCGGCGTAGAGTCCGAAAGACGTCCCGAAAATCAGCACAAAGTGTATAACCGTTGAAATCAACATGGCCTTGGTAAGGGTGGAACGGTTGGTTTCCTTCAAAAGTTCATCTGGATCTTTAGTGTTCATATTATTCTTCCCTTGGTTCGGGGTTCTCATTGATATTGTTTTGCGGCGGGATCGCATTGTCGTCCGACTTTCCGCCGGCGAGCAGCATGCGCGCCCCGGCATCGCTCAAAGCTTCTATGATCGGCAGAAATTTCTCGCCTCTTTGGTATTTGTCTATGCGCACATGGACCGGCGTGTTGTGGTTGCTGCCGAGAGCCTGCTGCACTCCGGCGGTCAGTTCCTCCACGCTTATCTCCAAGCCCTGCAGCCACAGCCTGCCTTCGGCATCGTAAATCACTGAAATCTGGGGTGACTCCTGTACCTCGACATCCGGGCTTTCCGGATCAGTCGCCTCGACGTTCGCCGATTTCATGAAATTGCTGGCCAGCAGGAAAAAGATGATCAAAAGGAACGCGATGTCGCCCATGGACGACGTCGGCACCCTCATGTCCGCCTTTTTTCTTCTTCTTATCATTTTACTTTTCCACCCGCACTTTTCATTCCGTTAGCATTGCGACAATGCCGCCCGCCTCGGAGATCATGGTTATCACCTGGAAATAGCGCTCGTACGGCACCTCGGGCGCGACCTCGAGCAGCACCATGCGGTCGCTCTCAGAGGCGGCCGCGAGGCCGCGCGACATTAGGTCCGAGCGCAGCTCGGAGAGCGTCACCTCCTTGCCGGTGCCCTCTCCCTCGACAAACATGATGCGATCGGCCAGGATGTTGACGGAAGGCGTGGTGGCGTTGGACTTCTGCTGATCCGGCGTTGAAGCCGAAGGCATGTCTATGATGCGCCCCATGGGCCTGTTCAGGCTAGTGGTGAGTATGAAGAAAATAATCAACAGGAAAGCGATATCCGAGAATGACGGAATATCGATTTCAATGTTTTTCACCTCTGGTTTCCTGAGCACGTCCTAGCCCTCGTTGACAAAGTCTACGATGTCGGAAATGCCGGACTCAATCGTCATGGTGTAGTCCTCGATCCGCTTCGAGTACCAGCTGTGCACGAGGACCGCCGGGATGGCGATAAGAAGGCCGGCCGCAGTGGTGATCAGCGCCTCCGCAATACCTCCGGCGACCGCGCCGGGCTCAAGGCCTGCGCTCGTGGCCATAACGTCGAACGACCGGATCATTCCTGTGACAGTACCGGTCATGCCAAGCAGCGGGGAGATCGACGCTATGAGCACCAAAGAGTTCAGATGCTTGTTGAGGCCGTGAAGTGCCTTAGGGG
>JALHHX010000173.1 GCA_022837245.1 Lentisphaerota bacterium | reverse complement strand
CTGACGATCAGATAATGGCCAAGCTCACTTGGGACGACGTCAAGGAACTCTTCGACCTCTAAACGATCTTTATATAATTCCCTTGCTCGAGGGAACGCCCGTTTCGCGTGGATCGATTTCTGCTGCGGCGCGCAGCGCACGTGCGAACCCCTTGAAAATGGATTCGGCCGCGTGATGCGCTTCGTCGGCTCGCGCGTCGATATGCAGGTTCATCCGGGCGTTGACGCTCACCGCCCTGAAAAATTCGACGAGCAGGTTCGTGTCGAAATCACGCACGAATGTCGATTTGACGTTGCTGGAATACACGCAGAACGGACGTCCTCCGAGATCGAGCGCGACCTGCGCCTGCGCCTCGTCCATGGGGAGGATGAAAAAGCCGTAGCGGCGTATGCCCCTGCGCTCGCCCAGCGCATTGTCCAGGGCCGTGCCAAGCGCCAAACCGACGTCCTCCACCGTGTGGTGGTAATCGACATCGGTGTCTCCAACGCAACTGATTTTGAGGTCGATAAGGGAATGGCGCGAGAGAAGCGTCAGCATGTGGTCGAAAAAGCCGATTCCCGTCTCGATCTCGCACTTGCCTGTGCCGTCGAGATCCAGCTCCAGCGTTATCGATGTTTCGGCGGTTTCCCTTTTTAAAGAACCAATGCGTTTTGCGCTCATTGCATATCTCCTTTTTTGAGTACCTCTAAAAGCACGTCGATCTGCTTGTCGGTCCCGACCGTTATGCGCAAGTGGTCGCCGGTCGCAGGTCCTGGGAAGTGGCGCACCACAATGCCATGCCTGCGTAGCTTTGCCTTGGCAGTCTCCGCAGTTTCGGGTTCCGGAGGAACGCACCATATGAAGTTCGTGGCAGAGTCCTCACACTTCCACCCAAGCTCCCTCAACTCGGCAGCGAGGCGCGTGCGCGTGGCGACGATCTTGTTGCGGTTCGCGGTCATCCATTCGGGATCCGAAAGCGCCGCCGCGGCGACTTCCTGAGTGAGTCGATTGACGTTGTATGAATCCTTGATTTTGTAGAGGGCCTCGATCAGGTTCGCCGGGCCGAACAGATAGCCGAGGCGGATGCCCGCGAGCGACCACGCCTTTGACATAGTGCGGCAGACCACCACGTTCTGCATGGTAAGAGCCAGTTCAGCGCAGTTGTCTTCAGCAAAGGCGGCGTAAGCCTCGTCGATAAGAACTACTCCGGGATTTTTTTCGCAGAAACGGCGCATCTGCGCCCGGGGATAAAAAGTTGACGTGGGGGCGTTGGGGTTTGCCACGAAAAACAGGTCGGGCGTTTTGTCCAGATCCGCACCTTCAAGCGCGTATGGCAGATCCGCCGAAGAAGGAAGTGGCAGGGCGACGCCCTTGACGTCGCGGATCGCCGCCAGCACTGGGTATAGCGAGTATGAGGGAGAAAAATATCCTACGGAGCTGTCGTCCTCAACGAACGCGTACGTCGCGAGTCTTAGAACCTCGTCAGAACCGTTGCCCACGAAAATGTTTTCAAAGGGACACCCTATGCGCGCGGCCAGGAGCTCGCGGATGCGCGTGCATAGCGGATCCGGATAGAGGTTGAGCCGGCCGAAATCAAAATTGCGCACGACCTCCGCGACTCTGGGGGAGGGCGGGTAAGCGTTTTCGTTTGTGTTCAGCTTGATGATATTGGAGATCTTGGGCTGTTCCCCCGGCGTATACGGCTCCAGATTCTGTACTGATTTGCGGATCATTTGTTTTACGTTTTTTTGAATTCGCCTTTGATTCTACCAAACAGGCTGTCGAACGGCAATTCCTAATTGCCGATCGACAGTAATCGGACTGGTGCTTCTTGAGTGTTTCGTTTTTGCCGACTGGAAGGGCGCGCTCTGCTCCTCCTCTTTACGGCATGTTCGCCCCCAAACGCGTTCGCCGCGGCATCCGACGGCAGGGTCGGCGCCCCGCTTGCGTCGTGACCGCCGCCCCGCTTTAGCCGCCTATGCCTCGCGGCTGCGCACCGTGGCAAAGGGAATGGAGTGCGGCGGCTTGACGCCGCTTTTCTCGGGCAGCCTAGGCCCGCTCGCGAGTGCGGTGCCGAGGCACCGCACTCCACTCGGCCGCCATGAAGAAGGCCTTGGGTATTAGACCCCGGCCGCTCCGCCCCGAAGCTCTTGCATCGCAGCTGGCGGCAGGGTTCTTCCGCCAGCGCGAAAACGCCTACGCCTGTGCGCTGAGGGCGGCGGCGGCGACGGACTGGCCGAGGCGCTTCGCCTTCTCATCCGGCATGAAGATGTTGAGATCCGCATCTCCCGGATATTTTTCGGCGACAGTCTTCTTGGCAGTCTCAAGGATGATTTCACCGCCTTGGCCGGTTGTGACGCGGCCGAGGATCATCAGGTTGTCGCAGTCGTAGAATTCGCGGTACCAGACGGCCGAGTGGCCGAGGTTTTCGCCGAGCATTGTGTAGAGACGCTCGGCCTTCGAGTCATTGGCAGCCATGAGGGCCTGCACTTTCAAGAGGCGCTCTGGGAGCTTCATATCGGCAGGGAAATCGATGCCTAGAAGTCCTGCGAGGTAGTTCGTGGCCTGCTGCGAGAAGTACATTGCGCCGACACCGTAATCTCCCGACCACTCATCACTCGGGGCAGCGGTGGAGAAGTCCACAGGGCAGAACGCCAGCTCATTCAGGCGTCCCGTGATGTGGCCGTTGCGGTCAAGGTAACCACCAGCTTCGCTGGAACCCATCGCCACGCCCAGAACAGCCTTGACGCCATTCGTTACCAATGCCGCAAGGGCGGTGACGTCTCCGTCGTTTTCAACCTTTAGGGGAACGTTCCACTTTTTCTGGATGGTGTAGAACATGTTTTGCGCTTCCTCGTATTTCTCCGGCTTGATGGCACGGAGTAGGGAGGCGACGCGGATGCGGTTGTCCACCACTATGCCCGCCGTGCTTCCGCCGATTGCGTCGACGCGCGGAAGGTGCTTTGCAGCAATGGTGAGGCCTTCATCGAGCTTTTCAAGATGGTACGAAGGGTCTGTTGCATTGCGCGGATCCCAGGGGAATTCATCGCTGAAACGGACTTCGCCATTTTCGACTGCTGAGATTTTGAAGTCGCTGGCGCCAAGATCAAAACCAATGCGGCAGCCTTCCCATGAGATGCCCGCTCCGCTTTTGGAGTCTTTCGTTTCGGGTACTTGATCTGGCGTGCATTTTACCACTTCCATTTCGCGGCCGTATGACTTTAGCATCATGTCGCGATCGAAATCGCGTGCGCCGCCCTTTGAGTAGTCTTTTTTGATGGCATCGCAGATTGCATCTGGACCCGCGAGATAGAGCTTCCAGCCGCCGGCTGCCCAGAGCACGAATTTGACCGCGCGCTCAGCAAAGCGGATTGTCTCCGCATTGTTCTCCATGCCAGCGGGGATGGGGATGGAGTATTTGTAGGCGCAGCCGTTTTCGCGTTCCCATGAAAATGTGAACGTTGAGTGTTTGCCTTTGGCTGCGGCGTCTTTAAGTTTTTTAAGTTCGGGGATTAGTGGTGCGAATTGGTTCTTCATATCAATCTAAATGTTAAGAGGTTATGTTGTAAACTTGGAGTGAGATGCGATTAGGAATTCGCAGGACCGCCTGCGGAGGCGATCGTCTCGCGGATTTCTGCAACGAAACGATCGACAAAGCCGAGAATGAACTTGCGTGGGCAGAGTGTGTCGTCCTCGATCAGCGGCGTCATGTCGATCGCATAAGCAACCTGCTCAAGCGTGTCAACAGCGTGCGAGTCTCCGTAGGTCGCGTTGGCACGGCGACGCCCGAACGTCGCTGCGTCATAACGTTTGCCACCAGCGATCTGTGAATCAAAAACTCCCATAAGGGCAGCCGCAAGCGCGTCGTTTCCTCCGGCGTCGAGACGGACTTTCTCTTTGTCGGAGACCCAGTCCAGTCCACGCCAAATTTCACCGGCGAGAAGTTTCTTGGGGCGCCCGTTTTTGGGAAGAAGGCGGATCGCGCGTACTACGTTGAGCGCGGTGCCGACATGTGTGTTGTGTTTGTCCGCAAAATTGTGCGTCATGACTGTCTCGGGCTTCATTGCGCGGATAACTTCTGCGAGTTCCTGCGACGGGGCCTTGTTTTCTGGATCGCGTATGGCCTTGCTGGTGAAACGGAGCTGAACCACGCTTGCGTAGCGGCCGATCTGAGCTGCGAGGCGTTGCTCTTTGCGACGGATTTCCTGCATGTCCTCGTCAGAGCAATTTGCATAAACGCCGCTGCGGGGGGAGCCGGAGCCGTTTGTCATTACTACGGCGGAGAAAGTCGGAGCGCCCGTGCCGAAGG
>JALHHX010000172.1 GCA_022837245.1 Lentisphaerota bacterium | reverse complement strand
TGAACCGAAAGTGGCGAGACCGGTTGCGAAGAGGGTCGATGCGTCCTTTACGCCGCCTTTTGCGATAATCTCATCTCGCGAGAGGTATGCGACTGATATCATTGCGATGACACCAAGGATACCCTCAAGCAACATGGCACCGTAGCCAACTGGGATGGCGTCCTTCTCATTGTTTAGCTGCTTTGCCGTCGTGCCGGAAGCCACGAGCGAATGGAAACCAGAGCATGCGCCGCAAGCTATCGTGACGAATACGAACGGAAAGATCGACGTCTCTACGTTGGAGAAGTTCCGCGCGGTGAAGCCTTCGAAGGCAGGCATCTGGATATCCGGGTGGTAGGCTATTATGCCAGCGAACCCGAACAAGAGCATACCATAGAGCAGGTAGGAGTTAAGGTAGTCGCGCGGCTGTAGCATCAGCCACACCGGCAGCGTCGAGGCTGCAGTGCAGTAGACCATCAAAATCAAAATCCAGATCGTCTTCGTTTGCGATTCGGTGGTGCCAAGAATCGCCTCAAGGTCTAAGGGTATCTTTGTGCCAAGCCAGACGAAGAAAAACACTAGAGGCACAAAGATAAGCGAGCCAACTAGTATCGAGAGTCCGCGCCGATGGACAAGCCAGCCGAAAATCGTAGCGATAAAAATAAACAGAATCGACGAGGAGGCAACCGCAGGGTTATTTACAAACCCCTCCGCCACGAGCTTGGCGAACACGGCCACGACTAGGACAAGCGTGGACCAGCAGAAGACGAGGAATAGCTGGCGCCCGGCATAGCCGACGTATTGCTCGATGACCGAAGCAATGCTACGCCCCTGATTGCGGATGCTCAACACCATGGCCGCCAGGTCGTGCATCGCGCCGATGAAAACGCATCCAAGTAACAGCCAGAGAGCCACTGGACCCCACCCGAAGTATATGGCCATGATCGGCCCTACGATTGGCCCCGCGCCGGCAATGCTTGCGAAATGGTGCCCAAAGAGAACGAACGGACTTGTCGGAGCATAGTCGATGTCGTCGCGCAGCGTGTGCGCCGGCGTGGGCCGATCGCGGTCAAGGCTGAAGAGGCGGCCGAGGAATCCGCCGTAGAGGAAGTAAGCGACAAGGTAGAAGGCAACTGCGCCGATGAGCAATGTGAGACCGTTCATAAATTCTTTCCAGAAAGTGAAAATTTCTTCTAAAGGTTACTCTTGGCGCGAAGGGATGTCAAGCTCCATGCCCGATGGCGCGCGTAATGTGCAGACGGAAAGACTTTTCAACTGAAGCACGGAAATTAAGACGCATCAAGCAAGACGATGGGTAGCATGCCAGCATTCCGCGAAGCCGTGAAACAACCACTTTGGGCGCGGCGAAACGTTTGGAGTGCGGTGAAAACCAACGGGCGGCACCGCTTTCACGTGCGGTGACAAGCGTGGCGAGGCACCGCCATTGGCGAGGAATTCGAGCCTTCAACTCGCCAATGCGCCCGTGCAGCGGGAGCATGGAGTCAACCACACTTGCATCCCTGCACGATCCTGAGTCTCTTGCACAGCGGGCTCATCGCCGTCGCCTGCGGGAGACATCCCGAAGGCACAGGGAATGCCGCGTCCAGGTAAACCATTTTCCGAGCGCCTTGTCGAGGATGTAAGCCTCCACGTTCTTTTTATCGGCGGCGGCGGCTTCGGCCAGAGCCTAGCGAGCTCCTTGCTTGACGCCTTCTTGCATATCCGCGTTCAAATCGGCAACCAAATAGCCACGACCCTTCGCAAGCTCGCGCAGAAAGTCATTGTAGGGTGCAAGTTTCTGGTTGTTCTTCGCCTCCGGTTTTTCGGTGATCATTGTGGCTGTTCCTTTGTTGTTAGAGCGCACACATACCCTGCGAACGATGAGCCTAGTATGGTTGATCAGGTGAAGCGCTAGATTTTTCTAGAAATTTGGCCTTCCACAAGAGAGCGGAGCACTTCGACGGCTTCTGTTCTGTCTGGATCGGGGGTGGCGAAAGCATCAAGCCCGGCAAGCGCTTTTTCGGAGTATTCCGAGGCTAGGTGACGCGCGGCTTCTTTGTCCATGATGAGCATTACGCCCATTTCATCGGCCTTGGCGGGATCATCGGCGTCCAAGATGTCATCGACGATCTGGAATGCAATGCCGAGGTTTTTCCCGAAATCGCGGAACGCGGCGATCTGCGCCTCGCTCGCCCCTCCCGCTGCGGCGCCCATGACGAGCGCGCATTGTATGAGATCAGAAGTTTTGTGTTCATGCACGTACTCGATTCGCGCCCTGTCATGCGGCGGTTTCGAGCAAACATCGACCCACTGTCCGCCGATCACGCCTGC
Source organism: Lentisphaerota bacterium (assembly GCA_022837245.1). Taxonomy (GTDB): domain Bacteria; phylum Verrucomicrobiota; class Kiritimatiellia; order RFP12; family UBA3636; genus JAAZFF01. The sequence goes on along the minus strand of JALHHX010000172.1, from coordinate 6,393 downwards.
CGGGCCCGCCGCCCGCGCCAGTTCCATTGCCACCGCGCACACCGCGCCCGCGTCCGCAGGCGTCTTGAGCGCCAGAGCGAATGCGACAGCCTGAAGGGCATCGCCAGCTAGCACGCCTTCGGCATATCCGTACTTCGCGTGCACTGTCGGTTGTCCACGGCGCAACACATCGTTGTCCATGCAGGGCAAATCGTCATGGATAAGCGTGTAAGTATGCAGCGCTTCGATGGCAAGCGCCGCAGGCACAGCATTGTCGAACCGTCCGGACACGGCTTGGCACGCCGCGAGGCAGAGCACCGGACGCAAACGCTTGCCGCCCGTCATGAACGAGTATTTAAGCGGCTCAACAAGATCGGAGGGTATTCCGGCGTCCGAGACAAGGCCATCGGGCGTGAATAGTGTTGCCAACTCTTTTTCAACGACTCCTCTGTACTTTCCAGCGATCTGAACAAAATCCATTTTTACTATTCCTTCTTGGGCATGCGGCCAAATTCTAGCCATCTTTTAAGGCCGCCGCAAATCTTTTCCTGACAGCGTCCGGTGCGTACTTTGCGATTGTATACTCCCTGCCCTTCTCCGCCATGGCGCGCGCCAGATCCGGTTGATCAAGGTATAGCAGAAGCATCTCCTCGAATTCCGGATAGTTTGCAAACCAGAGGCCGCCATTCGATGATTCACACTGCCATTTCAAGACCTCTCCCTTTGCATGGACAAGAGCGGGCGTCCCGGCGAGCCACGCCTCCAGCAACACGATGCTCAGGCTTTCATTCACCGAGGGGTGGCAGAAAGCGATGGCGCCGGCCATGACGTCTCTCTTCTCCTGCTCCGACACAAAACCCAAATCGTGGAAATGCCCCTTCATCGACGGCGGCACGTCCACCTGCCCCGATCCAGTCATGATAAGGTCCACCTTGCGGCCGGTTCTTTCCCTGAAGCAATCCATGTAGTCCACTAGCACGGGCGTCCCCTTGAGAGGTTCGCGCCTTCCGCTATACAGCACGTAGTCAGTGGTTATGCCCGACTTGCGAGCGAACGCATCGGGGTCGCCCTCGAACGGCTCTATTCCCATCGCCACGACAGCCTCTGTCTTCGGCCACAAATTGTACAACCTGTGCGCCAGCGCCTGTTCAGGTTCCGTGTTGAACAAAAACCCTAGCACGGCCTCGAACATCTTGCGTATGCGGCGCACACGCGCGAACGGCTCGTCGTGCAGACACGGCACAAGCAACATCTTGTCGGGAACCTCCATGCACGCCGCCTCGACAAGACCAAACAAGTACGGCCCGGCGATCACCCTTGCGTATCCAGGTCCGTTCTCCCGCAGATGCGCGATAAGCGTGTCGGAGTTCACACTCTGACGCAGCCAAGCGTCCTCTTCGTCGTCCGTCAACTCCTGCCCTCGACTTATCATCTCCTGCACGCGCAGAAAAGTTCCGACATCGCGATTCTCGTTAACGGGGAAGCGCCTCACTGTCATACCATCGCGTTCGAATGCCCCCTGAGGCAGCTCATTCTCCCACGTGTAGTGGCTTTTGGCGCAGGTGGTAAGAAATTCCACTTCGTGTCCCATGGCAACGGCATCACGCGCAAGGCTATAGACGAGAGTTTCAGCGCCTCCCACCGTGCCCGGTTCGTGGAGTCTCGGGCAAATGAACGCGAGCTTCATTGCTTGGCGCCGCCCTCAAGCTTTTCGATGCGAGTCTTCAGCGCATCCACCTCGCGCTTGTGGCGATCATTGACAGTCTCAAGAGCCGCAAGCATCAGAGAGTTTATCTGGTTCTGCTGCGACCACATCCGGTACGTGTAGAATCTGAGCAGTCCCCAAACGCATTTTTTCACCTTTACGAGCACCGCGCCAACGATACCACCGCGCTTCTCGACAATCTCGAAATCGTTTATATCAACCTGAGAAATCTGACGGAGGCAAAGGAAATACTGCTGCATGAAACTTTCGTCATCCTTCAGCGTCATCAAATTGTGTCATCAAATTGTTCTTCTCCGCCCGCGCAACGCGGGCTTCATCGTAAACTCCGGCGGCGCGTTTCTCCGCCACATCCGCCTGGATTTCCGAGACGATCTTGGTCGCATCGATTCCTTCCGCGCCTATTTTTATACTTGTTGTCGCCGTGTCCATTCTCGTGCCTCGCTGTTGTTTCCCTAGGACGGTTTCACTGGTTGATGTACGGGTTATCGCGCCGCTCGGCGCCGATGGTGGTGTTCTGGCCATGACCGCACACAACGACGACATCGTCGTCAAGCTCCATGAGCTTCGACAGCGATGCCGCGAGCAGACCCCAGTCGCCTCCCGGCAGATCCGTGCGCCCGACTGAGCCGTTAAAGAGCGTGTCGCCAGCCACGAGCAACGATTCGTCATCGAAAAAGTAGCAGACTCCGCCTGGCGTGTGGCCCGGCGTGGTGATGACCCGGGCCTTAAGCGATCCGGCCTTTATGATGCTCCCGTCGATGATATCGTCTACAATGTTTTCCGGCTTCTTCTCCGGCTGGACGTATCCCGGAATGAAATTGATCTTCGAAAACGCCCAAAGTGCATCCTTCTTATGCATATACACCGGGGCCGGCATTGAGGCTAGCATTTCGGGGAGCGCGGAGATATGGTCTAGGTGGCCGTGCGTGAAAAGGTACCCGGCCGGGGTCAATCCGTTTTCTCGTAAAAATTCCAGCAAATCTTCCGCATCGGCGCCCGTATCAATTACGAACGCCTTGCCGGGTTCGTTCCATACGACCGTGCAGTTGGCGGAATAATCGCCGGTGGGTATTACTCTGGCTTGCATAACTCGTCATTATACATATCCCGGGTCGAAAAATCATCTTCAAACTTAATTGACAGCCCAATCTATTTCATCCTTGATTTTCTTGAATTTCGCGAGGGGTTGGGTTATAATGCCGCCTTTAACAAACACACAAAGTGGACGGCGGCGGCCAGCGGCTGGTTCCAACATACAATCAGGAGTTCAACATGGCACACGTTATAGATAAAGAAAAGTGCATCGGCTGCGAGGCATGCGTCGAAACCTGCCCAGTCGAGGCTATCACCAAAGCCGGTGATAAATGCGTCATCGATCCGGAAGCTTGCGTCGATTGCGGCGCATGCGAGGGAGTCTGCCCGACCGAAGCGATTTCAGCGGAATAAGCGGATTCGCCCACGGCATGAGCCATGCGGATCGTCTACATCATCCCTGGTCCGGCCGGACCTTTTTTTGAAAAAAACAGTCTGCGCGAACAGGCGCTGGTCGCCGAGCTACGCTGGTGCGGCCACGACGTCCTGTTCGTGCCTGTTCTTTTTCCGCTTAATGACGATACGCCGACGGCTCTGTCCGGCGAAGCCGACCTGCTCCCGATTGGGGCGGTCAGGCTCTATGCGCGGCAGAGCCTGCCCACGTTGTCACGTCATGCGCCGGAATGGGTCTGGCGCGCGATGGATCGTCCAGGACGCGCTTGACGGACGGAACGGCGCCCTATCGACGGAAATAGAAAACCTCAGCAACTGGCTCCGTTCGCACAAGAAACCGGACGTGGTTTATCTATCGACCCCTTTCCTTCTCGGCGTGGCACCGATGATGAAGAAAGCCCTGCGCGTGCCAATCGCTTGCGCGATGAATTCGGAGCTCGACGAGATTTCGCATCTGCGCGGCCCGGACGCGATCATAATGCTCACGAAACTGCGAAGCGCGGTGTCCGATGCCGACGGATTCATCCCCGTCAGCAACTTCCATTCTGAACGCGTCCAGCGCAGGCTCGGCATAGCCACCTCCGCCACGCGTCCGGTCCATCCCGGCATATACGTGGACACCATCCCTGTAGGGCCGCCTCCCGAGTCGGCGGCAATCGGGGTTATAGTGCGTGAAGGCGGAACGCCATCGGCAATTAGCCCGGCAATCGCCGTCTCGGTTCTCAAGCAGCCCGAAACCGCCGGGGACCGCGCGATTCGCGTGGCCCTCGAAGCCTCGCCGCTGCGCACCTCCCGCCGGCAGCACGACGAGGGCGTCGTCCGCCGCGTCACGGACGCGGGTGGCAGTGTGGAGACTCTGCCACGGAACGACATTGAGCTGCACACTTTTTTCGCATCGCTCGACGTTGCCGTCTTTATCCATCCCGAGCAGCCCCCTTCCTTTGATTCCGCGGTGCTGGAGGCGCTTGCCTGCGGCGTGCCCGTGCTGCTGCCCGACACCGGCGCGAACCGGGAGATCGCCGGGCTTTCGGACGCCGTGTTCCTTTACGGCAGCGTTTACGAGATGGGGGCGGAAGCCGCCAAGCTCTCGGCGGCGAGCTCCGAGGAAAAGGCAACCCTGCGCAGGACGGCGCGCAGCAGCGTGGAGCACTGTTTTTCAATGCCCCGCATGGCACAGGAAACAGCCGAGGCTCTGCAGACAATCATCAGCCGCAATTCACCGCCTCCCGAGACCTGGCCGAGGCCTGCGGCCAACGGCATGACCTGAGACAATGTAACATACCCACCACCCGCTATTTCCCCATGCAGAATTTTGTCCACCTCCATCTACACACAAGCTATTCAATACTCGACGGCGCATGCCGCGTCGATAAGCTCGTAGCCCGTGCCAAGGCCCTAGGAATGCCCGCAGTCGCGATCACCGACCACGGGAACATGTTCGGCGTAAAGGATTTCTATGACGCCTGCCGCGAGGCCGAAATAAAGCCGATCCTCGGCATGGAGGCATACGTCGCCACAGAGCCTCACACGGAGCGCAACACGCGGTCCGGCGAACACCTCGTATTGCTAGCCAAAAACCACCTTGGCTACAAGAATCTCGTCAAACTCTCATCAGTGGCGTACATCGACGGCTTCTACTACAAGCCGCGAATAGACAAGTTACTGCTCGAAAAATACCGTGCTGGGCTCATAGTTTCTTCGGCGTGTCTTGCGGGCGAAATACCCAACCACATATCGAACGGCAACTTCGCCGAAGCCGAAAAGTCCGCACAGTGGTTCAAGAAAGTCTTCGGCGATGATTTCTATCTGGAGATAATGCTCCACCATGCAAACGCACGCGAGGTTCCGGTCCCAATCGTCAACCGCATAAACGAGGAGGTTTACGAAAGGCAACTCAGGGTAAACAAGGGAATTCTAGAGCTTGGCCGAAAGCTCGGGATAAAAGTGATCGCCACCAACGACGTGCATTTCCTCATGGAAGAGGACGCCGAGGCGCACGACACTCTGCTGTGCGTCAATACTTTGAGCAAATTGTCCGAGGAAAAGCGCCTCCGCTACACACGCCAGGAGTGGTTCAAGTCGGCTGAGGAGATGGCGGAGGTTTTCCCCGACAACCCCGAGCAGCTTGCCAACACGCTCGAGGTGGCGGGCAAGGTAGAGGAGTACGAGCTAAACTCGCAGCCGATCATGCCTGTGTTCCCGATACCCGAGGAATTCGGCAGAAGCGAAGATATGGAGGCCCGGTATCCCGAGGCGCAACTGCGCGAGGAATTCGGCGAGAATTTCAATCGGCTGGGGGGCGACGCGGCGGGCGGCGTCGAAAAAGTCCGCCGCATTAAATTCGAATCGGACTATCTGGCGCACATCACGCGCAAGGGCGCGGGGGAACGCTGGCCTGAGGGGCTTACGCCGGAGCTCGAGGAGCGCATAACTTTCGAGCTTGAAACCATCAAGAAGATGGGTTTCCCGGGGTACTTCTTGATCGTGCAGGACTTCATCGCCGCGGCGCGCCAAATGGGCGTCGTGGTGGGGCCTGGGCGCGGCTCAGCGGCGGGAAGCGCGGTGGCCTACTGTCTGCGCATCACCAATGTTGATCCCTTGAAGTACGGGTTGCTTTTCGAGCGGTTTTTGAATCCAGACCGCATTTCGATGCCGGATATCGACGTTGACTTCGACGACGTCGGGCGCCAGAAAGTGCTGGACTGGGTTACGGAGAAATACGGTTCTGAGCACGTTGGACACATAGTCACCTTCAATTTTCTCGCTCCGCGTAGCAGCATAAAGGATGTGGCGCGCGCACTAGAAATGCCCCTTCCTGACGCCAACCGGCTCGCCTCAATGGTTCCCTTGGACCCGACCATCAAGACGTTCGAGAAAGCATATGAGGCAAGCCCCGATCTGCGCAACGAGCGCGACCACGGAACTGATGAAACGAGGCGAGTGCTGCGCCTCGCAGAGGAGCTGTGCGGTTCGGTCAGAAACAGCGGCGTGCACGCATGCGGCATCATCATCAGCCGCGACCCGCTGCGCGAGACTATACCAGTGATGGCGACAGAGGGAGAGTCGCTTCTGACGACGCAGTATGACGGCCATTTCGTCGAATCGCTCGGGCTTCTCAAGATGGACTTCCTGGGACTTAAAACGCTCACGGTGATCAAGGAATGCTTGGCGAGCATAAAGGAATTGCGGGGCATTGACGTTGA
>JALHHX010000171.1 GCA_022837245.1 Lentisphaerota bacterium | reverse complement strand
CGATACTTACCAAGACTCCTTGACTCAGGTTGTCGTACGTACCGCTGCCGGAAACTGTGCGGCACACTGTATGAACTCGATATGTCTTTTGCCCCGCAGTTGACACAACGCATCACTGAACCAACATGGCAACCTGTCATTCCGATTTGCCCTTTCAGATTCTGCATAACCTGTAAGCACCTCGCCTCTTGGTGTAAAGGGAATTCTGCCTTACACAAGGCAACCCGGCGAGGAGGCTGCACCGGTTCAGCCGCCGCTTGGGCGATTGGGGTCAGGAAAGTGTGCCGCAGCCACGCCCAGAGGCCCATACAGGTGGCAAAGAAAGGGACAGACACAATATCTGCGATTAAATTGGGAAATGGGGAAATTGGGAAATTGGGAAATGGAGGGAAATGGGGGAGAACATGTTTTTGGCAGAAAAATGTTTGGCAGAAAAATGGTCGGTGAAACAAAGCACCGGTGACCACCGCCCAAACATCCAAGCAACCCCCATTTTCCTGCCCCTCATCTTTCTGCCGCCAATGTTTCTGCCACAGACCGAATATAGGTGGAGGCCCGACGGGCTCATTTGAGAATATGGATTTCGTGCCAGGCTAGATATTCGCATCGAGTGGGTTTGGGAGCGGTTGACCGCTGGAGGGCCCTCACCCGGCGCTGCGCACCTCCCTCTCCCACGGGGAGAGGAGATGCAGGACGGCGCGGTGGATTGCAAGGGTCGTTGTTGCAGGCGCCGCGGGTTGGCTGCGGTGTAACATCGTGTCTGTCCCCATTTCGTGTCACTCACAAATTAAGAGCGGGTCACGGATTGGGTTGGGCGCCACATAGGTTCGGGACGGAACACAGAAATTTGGGGACAGGCACGATGTTGTATCCAACCCCTTTGAATGTTGGAGGTTGAATATTGAGTGTTGAGAGTTATCAGAAGGATCACGCGATCGGGATTTCGATTGGGAACGTTCAACGCCCAACGTGCAACTTTCAACAAACAGTGTGCCAGACCCTGAATCCACAGTTTCGGCTTACACGCGATGGTTGGTGAGCAGCGTGTCAATTATCTGTTTGGGCTTGAGCGGATGTGCCGATGCGGCCATCGTGTCGCCGAATTAATGTTTAACCTCACATGAACAACTTGCGTCTTTTGATGTGCCTCATGTTGCTGGCGCTGCCATGCACCGGAGCGGACACCCTTAAAACAGGTTTCCTCCAGCCACCTTCAGATTGCCGGCCTTGGGTGTACTGGTTCTGGCTTAACGGCAACATTTCCAGCAACGGCATCACCGCCGACCTCGAGGCGTTCGCCCGCGCGGGCCTCGGCGGCGTCCAGCTCTTCTACGCCTCGTGTACGATCCCGGACGGCCCCGTGGCCTTCAACTCCCCCGAATGGCACGATCTCTTCCGCCATGCGTCCCGGGAATGCCAGCGGCTGGGATTGGAGTTCTGCTTCCACAACTGCCCCGGCTGGAGCAGCTCCGGCGGCGGGCGCATTGATCTGTCGGGCGTCACGAACGATTTCGCCGGCGACATCCGCGCCTGGGGAGGCCACTCGGCGTTCCACAACTATGTCCGCGGAAAGACGGGGACATTGCTGATCCCCCAGTCGGCCGGTTCGGGCTTGACAATCAACTCGTTCGTCGTTACTAACACGGTTATGCTCGGCCACGACATGGGGCTCTCTAATGTTGTAGTTCGCCCCGGCGGCGTTCTGTTCCTCGATTCCCAGACGAACCGTTGGGCCTACAAGTTCTGTTCGCTGACGTTGACCGGCACGCCATCGGCGGCCGCCAGCGTGGTCCGTCTGTCGGATATTCTCGCCGTAAACCCTGAGTCGGGCGGATTGTGGACGTGGGGCAGTTCTGCTCCATCGAAGCAAATGGACGCGGATTCTACGGCCCATTTGGCCCCGGAGCAAGTGCCGGGAACAACGGCGGCAGCCATGGCGGACGCGGTGCCCGTCTGACGGGCACGGGCGTCTGCTACGGCGTCGTGTCTGCACCGACAGCGCTCGGCAGCGGCGGAGGTTCATCCACCGGTGGCGGCTCGATCAAGCTGGTGACGACTCGTCTGACCCACAACGGGGTGATATCGGCCAATGCCGATCCGGCCAACTACAACGCTTCGGGCGGTTCGGGTGGCTCGGTCTGGGTGCAATGCGGCGAATTGGATGGCTTGGGCGAGTTTCAGGCCAACGGCAGCTACTCCATCAACGAGCATCCTGGCGGTGGTGGACGCATCTCCATCATCTTAACCAACTCGACTATGACGTCGCTGTCTCTTAAATCCAGTGCGCCTGGCGGCTCGAAAAACAGCAACAGAAAAGTCGCTGCCGCCGCTGGAACCGTTTACTTCTGCAACATCTCCAATCCGCCAAGCTCGGGGACGCTTCGCATCGAAAACCCAGATAACACGACGGTTGATCCTGTCTGGACTGAGCTCCCGCCGCGGATTACTGGGACTCAGGAGCCGCTACGCGGAACCGTGCTTCAGCTTTCTGATACCGCCCATGTAGGATTAACCTCCGACTGCTTTGTCAAAGACCTGTTTATGAGTGAGGGCTCCACTCTGCGTCTTAACGGCTACACTCTGCGCGTGGACAGCTATAAGCATCCAGATTGGGGCGATGAGGCTTGGGTGGTTTACGACGGTGGCCAGATCATATGGCGTGGCGGCACGATCATAACAGTAAGATAAAAGCAAGTCGTTGAACTGAGGCATAGCAACACATTATGAAACAGCAGAATCCTAAAACTGTCAGCGTGGAGAAGAAACCCACGCCATTCGCAGACGAGTCCATTCTTGTGACAGGCACTCTGCCGGAGACTTCAGGGTTTGACCGTATCGGCCACGTGATAATCGGCGGTGTGCCCCTCCCTCCGGGACGGCTCGGCGGCGGGGGGCTTTTCTGCTGGAGACAGGTGGCAAGCGGCATCAGGTCGATGGCACACCGGCCGCGTGGTGGCCGGACGGTTCCGTCAAGTGGTTGCGGCTTTGCGGCGCCGTGGATCTCGCCGCCGACTCGCCCAACCCGTTCGTGTTGCTACGGGAACAGGCCAATGGCGTGTTGCCCGCCATTGAGATCCGCGAACTTCCGGGAATTATAGAAATCGCTACCCCACATATCGTTGTCCGTCTAAGGCCCGACACCAACCGAGTGTTGCACGTAAGCGACTCCGCCGGCAGCCCGCTTACGCGCGGTGCCGGGATATCGGCGCTTCTAGTCCCGGCGCGCCCCGAAGGGTCCACACGCGAAGCCGTCGGCTGGACTTTCGAACATCCTGGAATGAAAATAGTGGAGCGGTCCCCTGCTCGTGTGGTGGTGCGCTTAGCCGGACGCTTCGTCGAGGAAGGGCGCACGCTGGCGGAGCTCGTGACTTTTGTAGAGGTCGTGCGTGACGAGCCGCGTATCGGAATTCAACCGGTGCTTATCTACCTTGGAGATCCAGACCTCGATGCGTTTGCCCGACTTGACCTTTCAGCCCATACCGTGTTTGGCGCTGACGCGCCATTCTTTGGCTTCGGACAAGATACAGGTCCGGGCTATTGGGATGATTGCCGATGGATCCCGGACGGCCACGACTGGCCGCGCGCGCGTTTGCTGCAATCGGGTTCCAGCTTCTTCCGGCTGGACAAACGAACCGGCCCGGCCGCTTCCTGGGTCAAGATCCGTGAAGGCCGCAGATCGCAGGGGTGGTGCCATTTGGGCGATGCCACCGGCGGGGTGACTGGCGCGATGCGCTATGTCTGGCAGGAGTACCCGCGCTCGCTCGAAGTTGATGCCGACAGCGGCACGCTCACGTTCGGCCTTATTCCGGCTGGCTCCGAGGGACTTGATTTGCGCCGATATGCCCCATCTTTGCTCGGAGCAACAATTTATGAATCGGGGGAGGGTGCCTTCCCTGCGCAGACCCACGGCGCCACGGGGATCGCCAAATCAAGCGAGCTTATGGTCCGCTTCCATCCGGCAGGCGCTCCCCGCGAAGAGGCAGAAGACGCTGGGCGCTCCTGGATCGAGCCAGTCAGGGTTATCCCGGATCCCGGGGAGTTCGCTGCTAGCGGAGTAGTTGGTAAACTCGCATCCGAAACGCCCACCGCCGCTGCGGTTTCCGAGAGGCACTTCATCGAGCTGGTGGAATACCTGATCGCGGAACGAGATTTCCGGGGGTGGTACGGCCTTATGGACTACGGCGATGTGCAGATGTCGTTCATTACCGCACGTGACCAATGGGCTTTCGACGACGGCGGTTACGCCTGGTTGAACTCGGAAGCACTTCCTGACCTCGGTTTGTGGCTTACGGCGTTGAGATACGGAAGAGCCGACTGGATGGAAGCGTCGATTGCCATGACGCGCCACAACCGCGATGTGGACATGTACCACCGAGGCATGTTAAAGGGAGTGGGCTCCCGGCACAACGTCAACCACTGGGGGTGCAAAGACAAAGAGTGGCGCGTCTCAATGCCGCTCGTCAAGCGCCTCCACTATTACATAACTGGTGATCCATGGACGCGCGAGGTCATTCTCGAGACTACTGCCGTATTCCAATCGTACGAACGCACAAGCCGCACGGCACCCTCCATGGTGTCCGGACTCTGCGGCCTAATGGTCAAGGCGGAGCTGACTGGCGCCGCGGCCGATCATGCGGTTGTCGAACGTGCTTTGAACGTGTTCGCCGAGACCGTGCGCCCCGACGGACATATTGCCGCCAACGTCCACATGAACTTAGCGACAGGGGAGGGGCATGCGCTTACAGGGCCGGCTGATCCGTCCGACGAAACAGGAGGAACTTTGATTGGCAGCTACTTTTTCTTCTTAGGATTCGGCGGTCAACAGATCTTATCGGAGCTGGCTGAGACGTACAATAACGATAAAATGCTCGACGCCATAGTTCGCCATGCCAACTTGTACTTCAAAGATCAAGGTGAAACCCGCTGGCTGCCCCACCAGCTTCCGCGGATTGGGCAGGCACCGTATTTTCTGGCTGTTGCCTACAGGCGCACTGGCGACGAACGATTCAAAAACGCGGTTGAGCAAGTAATCGTCAACGGCTGGAAGGGGCCAGATCTTTTGGAAATAGGAGGGGATGGCGCAGGCGACGTGCGGAGGCATCTCATCATGACAGGGGTTGAGCGCCGCAACAAAATCAACTGCAGCATTGGTGGGCATCTCCATCTCATCCCGTACGGATATACTGTTTTTTCGGACTAGTACCCTGTACAAACAGTTATTTCGTTTTGCGCCAGTACATGACACTCTTCCATTTTTAAAACGGAATTAAGCTTTGTTTGAGCAAATACTGAAAGATGCTCCTAATTCCAGAAGTAGTACCAAGTGTATTCGAGGTCGAGGGGCCTGGCTGGATCCAGCGTGACGTTCCAGGTGATACGTCCGCATCCGTTCACGTTGTACCACCACCACGGCCAGCGGTACCGGCTCCACCAGTGCCAGGGATCGCGGCCGACGCCAATGGAAAGGTCTTCGGCCACATTGAGCATTTCGGTCGTGGCATCACCGCTGGCCGAGTCCACTGTGCCTAGGACGTTGCGCGTGATCTCGATTTCTATTGGCTCTTTGCGATAGTTTGTGAGTGTGACTTTGCCCGACAGATCTATACGGGCGAAACGGATGCCTTGCCACTCGATTGCGTTTGGAGTGCGTTTCAGTTCGGAGTCGCTCTTTTTGACGCCGATATCGACCGCCTCAGTGATGCCTAGGTCGGCTGACGCACCGGGCGCCGCATATGTCATAAGCCCCTGCGCAAGGATACGCCCCTTTTTCATGACCAAGGCAGGTGCTGTTGTCAGGGGGTGTTCGCTGCTGTTTTTGAGGCGTATGCTATGTTCCACCTTGGGAGCCGCGAAGAGCTGCGCGAGCTCGTTCTGATTGTTGTTGTATATATCACGCCACATCTCCGCAGGTGGGGCGTACGGGATGTTCAGAGAGTAGACATCGCTGTATTCCATTGAGAATTCTCCTATGTCGACCACCATGCGTTCGCCTTTTTTCAGGGTGATGTCATTCAAAGAGAATACGAACAATTCCTCGTTTTGCCCAGATTCAGCTATCGATGGTCCGAGGTCAAGCTGTTTTTCAGCGTTGCTGAAGAGGCAACTGCGTCATTATTGCGTTGTTGAATCCGTATGCAGTCTGTGAGGAGTCTGTGGAGAAAACGGTCGAGAGCTTGGCTATCGTCTGCTGGAGCGAAATAGGATCAACGGTGTCCTTGAAGTCGAATGACGGCACTCCGATGACGAGATGCGCAGTCACTCCTTTGAGATCCGCCAGTTCGTTTACGATAGAAGCTTGGAGGCGCACTGACGCGCGTCCCTCTCCGTCGATGTCAACCTTGTAGCTCGGTATCCACCGAATCCCACGCTGCAGGTAGATAAGTCCGACATCGGCCTCCTTTCCAGGTTCGCCTTTCCATGTCATGTTGAGCGTGAGCATATTGCGGAATTCCTCGTCGGCGACAGTGGTGCTGAAGTCATCCGCGAAACGGATGTCCTGTATGCGATTCAGATTCACCACCTTCACGCCGGATTGAGTTTTCAGCAAGACGACATTGCCTTTTTGCCGGAGCTTGTCGCCGGAATACGGTTCGGAGCGAGACTCCAATTCCTCGCCGCTGCACGATGGTATGTCTAGGATTGTGGCTTCATACTTGTCGCTTATGTTTCCAGGTACTTCTGTGACTGTTACGCGTGCTCCAATGTTCCCTTCAACGAGTTCGCGCAGTGAAAGAGCAGTACGTTCGACATCGACTTTCTGCTGGCCGG
>JALHHX010000170.1 GCA_022837245.1 Lentisphaerota bacterium | reverse complement strand
TTTATCACCTGTCTCGCCTCCTCGTGCTTGCCTTCGTCTATCAAGCGCACGGCACGTTCGCTCTCAACGGCTGTTATGTTGAGGAGCGAGTCTGTCATGACATCCTTGTCCACGCTCTCCTTCACTATCAGCGAGTCACTGCTGAACCGCACGTTGCCTTTGGCAGTGGCAACCTGGCGAGATCCATCATCAGGAAGCTCATACGCGACCTCTGCCCTGGCAAAGTCGCGGCTCTCGCCATCCTCGCCAACAGAGAATTCCGTCCTGATTAGCAGGAACTTCTCCTGGTTTGAATAGATCTGGTTCAGGTCAACGTACACCGTGTCGCCATCGATGCGCCCGTCACGACCGATAAGCTCCACAGGATGAGCGCCGTTTTTAAAGCTAACCGCAAGCCGCACCTTCTTGGCAACGACAGAGAGCACCTCGCCGAGTTCTGCAGAGAAAATGCGTGGCAGATCCTCGCTATTCTCAACGAAGTAGCTGTTGCCGTCGCTCTTGCCGGCCAGACTTGTCATCAAGTCCTCGTTGTAACCGAGGCCGAGACCAACGGTGGAGACTGACACGCCTTCTTTCATGAGCGACACTCCCAGGCGCCCCAGTTCATGGGGGCTTGAGGGACCCACATTAGCGAGGCCGTCCGATAGCAGAATGATCCGGTTTATCATTCCCTTGTCCAGATTCTTGCGGATTTCGTTCGCGCCTTGCGACACGCCCCCGAAGATGGCCGTGTTGCCCCGCGCTTCAACGCGGCGGATTTTACTGATAATATCCGGGCGGTTTTCGGCCGACTGGGCCGACACGATCGTTTCGATTTCGTGGTCGAAGATCACGATCGAGACGATATCGCGCTCGTCGAGCTTACCGACGGCCTCGATGGCAGCCTCACGGGCCTTGATGATCTTGTCGCCGCTCATAGAACCGGAGCGGTCGAGCACGATCGCCAGGTTAACTGACGGGCGTTCCTTTTCGCCCGACGCCTTGCCCCCCTTCATGGCCACCTTAACCACTGCCGATTCCGGCTTGCCGCTTTGCAGCACGGCGCGTTCCGGCGATATGGTGCATGTGATGGCATCCGTCCTCGCTTCGGCGGCGAGCGCCGAGAAGCACGTCACGAGCGCAACCGCGCCCGCGCGCACGATCCCGCCGATTCCGGCGGCTACTGAAATGTGTTGTTTGGTTTTCATGGTTGAATCCTTTCTGTTTGCAAGCCCGACTTGGGCTTTCATGCGACCATTTAACCAAATCTCCGGATCTTCGTTGTCATGACAAGGTAAAACATTTGTAAAATCGTTGTAAATGCGGCAACCTGTCGGAAAGAGTCTTAAAATAGTTGTGCATTATACACCAGTCTCCGGCAAGCCAACCGTCAATGACCATGCAGTATAGCATAAGCGCTACTCCGAATCCATTCATTCGCTTTTGCCACAAGTCCAGCTTTAACCGGATTCTATCGTACCGTTGCCCGTCAAATTGTTTCCACACCTCATCCCCAAGAACAGCCCTGTCAGTAATGTGCCCAAAAGAAAACTGCTAAATACAGAGGGACGACACCCGTTGGGTCGGGGAGTAGCTCAAGTGCACGCGCGTACGGGGATCCCGAACTCTGCGAGCTCACGCTTGATGCGCCCAATTGTGTAATCTCCCGTGTGCAACATGCCGGCGACGATCGCGGCATCAGCGCCTGCGATCAGAAATGCATCTCGCAAATGAGAAGAATCGCCCGCGCCCCCGGACGCCACAACCGGAATGGACACAGCCTCTGCAATCATACGCGTGATCTCGAGCTGGAACCCCGAACGCGTCCCGTCGGCATCAACTGAATTCACCACGATTTCCCCGGCGCCCTCGGACTCCGCACGGCGCGCCCACGCAACGGCGTCAAGCCCGGTTCTGTGGCGGAACCCGCGGATTGTCACCTCATACCCGGAAGGACAAGCTTGACGATCCTGGGTCTTAACGGGATCCATGCCAAGCACAATGCACTGAGAACCAAAGGCTCTCGCTCCCTGCCCTATAAGAGCGTGGTTTTCGACTGCAAGGGTGTTGACGGAGACTTTCTCCGCGCCCGCAAGCAGTATCTCCGCCATATCCGAGAGGGATGAAACGCCGCCGCCGACAGCAAACGGGATTCGGATGGAGCGAGCCACTTCACGCACCATGGCAAGGTCGGTCTGCCGTCCTTCAGCGGAGGCCGCGATGTCGTAGACCACCAGCTCATCCGCCCCTTCGTCGTAGTATCGCGCGGCAAGCAGCACCGGATCTCCAAGATCAATGTTGTTCTGGAAACGCACGCCTTTTGTCACGCGTTTGTTGATCACATCAAGGCAGGGGATGATTCGGCGGGCAAGCATTTGAATTATATCCGTTTTGCTATGGCAGCACGCATCCATCCCAGCGTGCGAAATTAGCGAGCACCCGCAGCCCTGTCTTACCAGACTTTTCAACATGGAACTGGGTTGCTGCGACATTCCCCCGCCCGACCATGGAAGCGAACTCTATACCGGCATAGTCCGTCGTGCATATAACATCGCCTTTGTCAGATGGCACTGGATAGTAGCTATGGACAAAATAGAAATCGCTGTTATCAGGGACACTTGTAAGCAGCGGATGCGCGTAGCGCGCCTTCGCCTGGTTCCACCCCATATGCGGAATTTTATAAGATCTGTCCGGCGGATTGAACTTGCGAACCGTTCCTGGCAGGATTCCGAGGGTGTCGACACCGCCGTCCTCCTCCGAATGCTCAAAAAGAATTTGTGTGCCGAGGCAGATGCCAAGGAACGGAACACCGGCTTCGATGCGCTCCCGCAACACCTCCACAAGCCCGGAATCGCGCAGGTTCCGCATTGCGGAGGCTGCAGCTCCAACACCTGGAAAAACGATTTTTTCGGCCATCTCAACATCCGCACGCGAAGCGGCAGGCCGCGCATCCACACCGATCGCCTCAAAGGCGAGCCTTACGCTTGTGAGATTGCCTGCACTATAGTCCACTATGGCGATCACGGCACCATTATCCTCTCGTCCGGAGCTCGCCGGAGCCCTTTGTTCTGTTCCCCCAAAAGCGCAGAATTAAAACACGCCAGCAGAGCCATTGCAAGAAAAAACGAATTCAGAACTTGCTGGAACCTTGCGCACAGCCCACAGGGTACAAAACAACGCCCAGGCCACGCTCAGGGCTTCAGATGCTTCCGGCTACACAGCTTCCATTGCTCGAGCGACACGAGCATCCCCGCCGCGATCCCCGCCAGAGGCGTGATCGCCAGCAAGGCGGACTGCGGCATGGTGACCGTGACAAACAGGAAGCGGGTCTGCACCGGACCCCGGTTTTGCAGGATCCAGACGATGGCCAGAACCAGGATGCAGGCCATCCCGACCAGCCTGATTTTACGCAGGTTCATTTTCATGACGACTCCTCGGAAATTCCGCCCACGGGAGGCGGACCGGATCAGCCGGCTCCGACTCCCATGAAGCGACGGTTGTTCAATAGATCAACGATCCGCGTTTGATCTGGTCCTTCCGGGTGTCGTATTCCTTCTGGTCGATGCGCCCGGCCTTCAAGTCGTCGTCGAGCTCCTTGAGTTGGCGGTTGGTGGAATGCACCTCGCGCAGCGTCGTGGCGACGACCTTGATGTTGGGGTGCTTCTTCGTGACCTTGCCGATCATGCTGACGAAGGCGGAGGGGTCGAGCGCCGACTTGGCCTCCACTTCGGAGCCGGGGATGCCGAGGCCCATCTGCAGATCCTCCTCGTTGCCGACGAGCACGTCGACATGCTGGAGGATCGGCTCGAGCGTCTTGACGCCGTGCTCGTTGCCGCCGCGGATGTTCCAGAGCTTGGCGCGGTAGTTGAGGTCGAAGGAGACGACGGCGCCGGCGGCCTTGGCCGCCTTCATGCCGGCGACGATCACCTCGGGAGTGGTGTCGGAAAGCGCGGCGAAGATGCCGCCGCTGTGGAACCAGCGCACGCCCTCGGCGAAGATGGCCTGCCAGTCGAAGTCGGCGGCCTTGAGCTGCGCGGCGGCCTCGTTGCAGCGGTTGTAGAACACCACCGGGGCGCGGGCGCCGCAGCCGCGGTCGCTGTAGACGGTGGCCATGTTGGGGCCGTGCACGCCGTCGTGCTTGAAGTGCTTGTAGAAGGGCTTCACGCCCATCGCGCGGACGCGCTCGGCGATGAGTTCGCCGATCGGATAGTCACCATCGCGGAGGCGATGCCGGTCTTGAGGCCGAAGCAGTCCGAGAGATTGGCGGAGACGTTGAACTCGCCGCCGCTCACGTGGATCTGGCACTGGCTCGCCTTGCGGAACGGAACCACGCCCGGATCGAGCCGGTGCACCAATGCC
>JALHHX010000169.1 GCA_022837245.1 Lentisphaerota bacterium | reverse complement strand
CCGCCTGCTTTGGAGGCGGTTGTGCCACTACTCATGGGCCGAAGCAAACTCAATGGATGTGGGAGGTACGCGCGAGGAGAGATGATTTGGAATCCCTGTTAAGTGTGGGACAAACTCGCCAAAATGCTTGATGGTATTGTAACATAACGCATTTGAGAATGGCAAACCTAATTTTAGGGATATAGTGTTGTTTCTTTGCAGAACTGGTCTAAGAGAGGATGAAATGCGACATCTGGAATGGAGCGACATCGACTGGCGGGATGGAGAGATTCGTGTCAGACAAAAACAAGTCCAGGAGACTCTAACTATACCCGTACCGAATAATGCTCTCGCAGGTCTGAAGAAACGGATGGCCAAGAAAATGTCTGGAGACCCGGTTTTCCGTGACGGGGCCGAGCCAGGAGCATTCGGAGTAAGACTGGACATTAGTAGAATGCGTGATTTGCTTGCTCTTAAGGTCGGTGAAGTCGATTTGACGACGTGCAGAATTACGATGACCCGGATTTATACATGGAAGCCCAAGGGAACGAACGGGGTTGTTCCAATGTGTGGGGCAGTGAAGGATTTGCTCTCACGTATGGCTGAGCACAAGACAAGTAACTTCGTGTTTTCGCATTGGGACGGCGGCTCATGTCGTATGAATCTATTGACACTCTTGAAAAAGGCTCAGAAAAAGGCGGGTATAAAAGGTCGATTACGCATCCATGACCTCCGCCACACGCTTGCAGCCAGACTACGGCGTGACAAGGGGGTTCCTCTAGAGACGATTATGGGCATCCTTCGCCATGCAGACATAAAAGAAACCCTGATCTATGCCCCGTTCAGTATAGATGAAGGACGGGAAGCCATGAGCAGGCTGGATATGAAATAGTGATTGCCGCAAGCCTCCGTCATCCCTTTTATGATCAATTAGGCTAGGTCAGGTAGGTGAAAATTAGGTGAAATTTAGCGGGAAAAGTGGGGTATTTGGCGAGTATTTGACGGGTTCAGAAAAGCTTGAAAATAAAGCAAAAACCCCTGTTTTCATTGGAAAACAAGGGCTTTTTGAAAAGGACTGGCGGAGAGGGTGGGATTTGAACCCACGTCACCTTTAGGGTGAACAGCATTTCCAGTGCTGCGCCATCGGCCACTCGGCCACCTCTCCCAATTTGTTCTGTCTTGAGAACGGGATGAGAGTAACACAATCGGCTCTTGTTTTGCAACTGTTAAGATTGACTGCTTTTAGTTGCGACGGTATACTGCATGACTGTTTTGAATATGTATAAAGGCACGAATGAAAAGGCTTACGTGAGCGATGTGGCTAGGGTCGAATGCGTCCTCGCTGTTGATTCGCTCGCCTTTTCGTGGCAAGGTGGCGACTCTCCCTCGGTATTCAAAAATGTGTCGTTCAAAATAAGGCGCGGGGAACATGTGGCGCTTATCGGCCCGAATGGCGCAGGCAAATCCACGCTGTTGCGCTGCATCGCGGGGTTGCTGCAGCCGACAGCAGGCAAGGTCTTCGTGAACGGTCGCGATGCCATTTCTTTTTCACGTCGTGGACTTGCGCGCGAAATAGCCTTCCTCCCGCAAAGCGGCGTTGACGCTCCTGCGATGAAAGTGCGGGAGCTAGTCGCGACAGGACGCTATCCGTATTTCACGATGTTCGAGCCGGCGTCCCATGAAGATCGTGTTGCCGTTGAGGAAGCACTTGCAATAACCGGAATTACACGTTTTGCGGAACGTAGGTTTGATGAACTTAGCGGTGGCGAGCGGCAGCGCGTCATGCTCGCCGCCGCGATTGCCCAAGGTGCGCCCGTATTGCTGCTGGACGAGCCGTACACGTTTCTTGATCCCGCTGGACAGGCTGAGTTCTCAAGAGTGATCTCAAGGCTACAGCGCGAACGCAATGTCACTGTCCTTACCGTGACACACGACCTCGTCAGAGCCGCAGCAGATGGATGTCGCGTTATCGCCCTTGCCAACGGCGGCGTGGAGATTGATGCACCGGCGGATAAGGCTTTCAAGCCGGAAGTGCTCAAGCAGATCTTCGGGTGTGATTTCGGTGAAATTCCGCCAATTACCACGACGGCTTTTTCGGGGCGCGTGGCAGAGTCTGATTTGCATGCTATGTCGAAAGAGCTTGAGGATGTGGCAGAGTCCGCACCGTCGTCGTTTATTTTGAAAGTGGTGCTGGTGGCTATGGCATCACTGGCAGTGTTCGCGGTGGCGGCGGGCGTGGCGGCTATGATTGGGACGCCTTTTATTTCGCTTTCCGCGATTTTAGAGAGAGGAACTGATACAGAGATGTTTTTCTCGTTGCGGCTTCCGCGGAGCGTGACGGCCTTTCTCGTTGGTTCCGGGCTTTCGGTGGCGGGGATGATCTTCCAGGCGATGTTCCGCAATCCGCTGGCGACGCCGTACACGCTGGGCGTTTCCGGTGGTGCGTCGTTTGGCGCGTCGGTAGTTATACTCCTTGGGCTGACGGGCACGATGTTCGGAGCGGCGGCGGTGCAGACTGGTGCGTTTCTGGGGGCGTTGCTTTCGGTGGCAATAGTTTACGGCACGTTCCGGATGGGGCGTAGGGCGTCGGTCAACACAATGCTGCTTGCGGGCGTTGGGTGCAGCTTTCTTTTTTCTAGTCTTATAATGCTGTTGCAGTACATCTGCGATCCCGCGAAGACGATTCAGACGCTCTACTGGATGATGGGTGGTGTTTTTGTTTCAGGATTTGGCGATGTTCTGGGGTTGCTACCAGCTCTGTTTATTGGTGTGGCGGCGGCGTCGTTTTTATCGCGCGAGCTTGACATCATGCTCCTTGGCGACGAAGTGTCGTCTGGCCGAGGCGTGGACGTGGGCAAGGTGCGGACGGTGCTTTTCTTCGCGGTGTCGTTAATGACGGCGGCGGTCGTTTCACTGTGCGGTCCAATTGGATTCGTGGGAATGATGGTGCCCCACATTTGCCGGCTCCTCGTCGGGCCGTTGCATAAGAGGCTGCTGCCGGCATCGCTTGTTGCGGGCGGCGTGTTCCTATTGGCGTGCGACGTCTTGGCGCGAACGGTGATTTCTCCCGCAGAGATCCCGATCGGTGTGATAACCTCCTTCTTCGGCGCGCCATTTTTGTTGCTGTTGCTGCGCGGGTCGTCACGGCGCTGACGCGTCAGTCTCACGCGGCGGCGCGAAAGCTTTTGCTGCGTGGGAGTTATCCGCAGATTCCGCAGATTAACGCAGATTTTGATCCTGCTACATGGTTATCTCACGCGAAGGCGCGACGCCGCGAAGCCCTTGCTGCGTACCTTTTCTGCGTGGGGTGTAGCGCGAAGCAGCTAGTACCTAGTACCTAATACCTAATACCTTCTCCAAGCCCTTGCTACGTGGGATTTTTGGAAACGAAACGGTCAGCCGAGGCTGCCCGGAGAAAAGCGGCGTCAAGCCGCCGCACTCCATACCCTACACTGTCCACTGCCCACTGCCCACTGCCCACTGTCCACTACCCACTGTCCTCTGTCCACTCTCAAGAGGCGGGGGGATTAAGATTAGGATTAGGATTAAGGGGCTAGAGGCGGGGGGAGAGCATGGAGGCTAGGGCTGCGAAGTCTTTGGCGACGTGGGTGGGGGTGATGCCGGAGGAGGCGATGTCGGCCTCGGTGCTGACGCCAGTCAGCATGAGAACGGTTTCGATGCCGGCATTGATCCCGGAGGCGATGTCGGTTTGCAGGAAGTCGCCGACCACGAGCGCCTCGTCCGAGGCGCAGCCGCAGCGCTCGAGCGCCATGTCGATTATGATTCGCTCGGGTTTGCCGAGGACGATTGGTTTGACGCCGGAGCCAGTCTCGACGGCGGCTACGATTGCACCCGTGCCAGGTGCCAGGCGGTTGGCGAGTTTGAGGCGGGGGTCGAGGTTGGTTGCGATGAATTTTGATCCGTTGCCGATGAGTGCGCAGGCGATTACGAGTTTGTCGTAGTTGAAGTTTCGGTCGAGGCTCACGACGACATAGTCCGGGGATTTGTCTGTTATCGTGGCGCCTTGTTCGAGCATGGCCGACTCGAGCCCTTCCTCGCCGATGATGTATGCGGAGCCTTTCCCGACGTAGTGCGCTGCGGCGTGAGCGGTGGAGACGACGTCGTCGGGGTCGCAGGGGATTCCGTAGCCGTGGAGTTGTTCGCAGACTTTTTCGGGTTTACGGTTGGAGCGGTTTGTGATATACATGCATCGGATGCCTTTGGCTCGGCATCGGGTGATGAATTGGGATGCTCCGGGGATTTCCCTGTCGCCGGCGTAGACGGTGCCGTCGAGGTCGAAGAATATTGCTTTTAGTTTTTTCCCGGTGGTTGCTTTGTTCATTCTGCGCATGAGCGGCATTATCAGGAACAGCCCTGCCGCTAGTATGGCGGATGGGATCAGGAGGGCCACGACTACTACAAGGTATTGCCAGCCGGCTGCCGGGTCGATGCCGGGGTTTAGGGTTGTGCCGGCGTCGGCATAGAGGACGGGCTGGTTCCGCATGTCTAGGAGCCATTCCACCGAGGACAGGAAGAGCATGGTGTTGCCTTCCAAGTTGGCCTGCGACATGGCGTTGGAGATGAATTCGGAATCGCCTATGACCACGAGTTTCGTGTTGTGGCTGCGTCCGGTGAGCGCGACGCCCCCGAGCTCGCATGCGAGCGCGATGGGGGTGCACTGCGCACCTTCAGATGAGGACGGCATCATCCCGTTCGCGGGAATCATGACTAGCGGGGTGATCTTGGGTTTGTCGGCGCGTTCGGAAACCGGGTCGGCGGAAGTCGTTTCGAAAGAGCAGGGGAGAGAGAAGACGGTCATGATGTTGTTCATGCGCCGCGTCACGGGGTGTTCGCCATATGCCGTGGTCGACACGTAGTTGCGCGGCGCGGCGTTCTGGCGTGGCGGCAGGATTTTTATGCCCCAATTTTCGAGGATCGAAGCCAAGCCGCCGGCGTAGGCGTGGTCTATGAGCATGATGGCCTTGCCGCCATCGGAGAGGTATGACGAAACTTGCTCGACCTCTCGTTGCGTGAGCATGGTGCGCGGGCCGGCGACGACGAGCGCGTCGCAATCACCTGGGATGCGCTGCGTCTGCGCGAGGTATAGGGGTTTGACGGTGAGTCCATTGGCCATCAGCGCCTGCGCGATTGACGAGGCGCCGGTAATGTGGTGGTGGCTTGTGATATCGTACTCGCCGTGGCCTCCGAGGAAATAGACGGTCGCATCGACGGGGTTGAGGAGCTGCGCGATGGCAGCGGTGCAAGCGCGCTCGCCCATGAATTGCGACGCGTCGCCGGCGGGGGAAGAGCCGCCGGTCCACGTCGGTTCGTCGGAGGGGGCGGTCATGTCGAACTCCGAGACGATGCGGTGTTCGGAGCCGTATTCCACGATGATCGAATTTATCTCCGGGTTGAACTTGTGCATCATTTCTGAAACGGCGACCATGTCGTGGTTCGCGTCGATCGAGCGCGTCGTTATTTGCAGTCCGGGGACGAGTGTTGAAGCCTCGGCATATTCCAGCAACAGGGCTCGCGCCGCGCGCCTGTAAGGGTGCGTGCTTTCGAAGATAGACGTCATCCGGATTTCACCCTGGAAGTTTTTCAGGATCTCCTGCGTGTCAGCCGATAGTCCGCCAGCAACGGTGTTGTCGAAGTGCTGGTGCACGTAGAGGCGAGACGATGCGATATTCGAGACCACCAGCACCGCAAACGCGATCAGGGCCGCGAGAGAGGCGTTTATGCCCGCGACGCGGCGTTTCCCCCGTATTCCGGTTTTCGGCGCATCTGGCTGTTTGGTCGCGAGCTGGGGCATTTCACGTTGTTCAGGCGCAGGCGAGGATTTTCTCTATTGCGTCGATTTCCGATTGTGAGAGCGGGGTTGCCGAAGCCGCCGCGGCGTTGTCAGTGATCTGCGCGACGCTGCTGGCGCCGACGAGCGCGGACGTGACACGTGCATCGCGCAGGATCCAGGTCAGGGCGAGCTGCGGCAGGGTTTGGCCGCGTTTCTTCGCGAGTTTGTCGAGCTTTGCGAGTTTGTCGAGCAGCTCCGGCGTGAGCTGCTTGCGCAACCCTTCATTGCGTGCGACCCGCGAGTCCTCCGGGATCTTGCCGGATGCGAATCGTGGAGTGAGGAGACCTTGCGCGAGGGGGCAGAAGGCGATCACACCCATGCCTGTTTCCTCGGTGGCGTCGAGCAGTCCAGCTTCTATTTTGCGGTTGAGCATGCTGTATGACGGCTGGTGGATGAGGCATGGTGTGCCGAACGACTCGAGTATCCGCGCGGCCTCGCGTGTTTTTTCGGGCGAGTAGGACGAGATCCCCGCGTACATCGCCTTGCCGCTTTTGACGGCTGAGGCGAGTGCGCCCATGGTCTCCTCTAGCGGAGTCTCGGGGGCAAAGCGGTGCGAGTAGAAGATGTCGACATACTCGAGGCCCATGCGTTTGAGGCTTTGGTCAAGGGATGCGAGGAGGTATTTACGCGATCCGAACTCCCCGTATGGCCCGGGCCACATATAGTAGCCTGCCTTTGTGGAAATGATCATCTCGTCGCGGTAAGGCCTGAAATCGTCCCGCATGATCTTGCCGAAAGTTTCTTCCGCGGAGCCCGGGGGAGGACCGTAGTTGTTTGCGAGGTCGAAGTGCGATATGCCTAGATCGAAAGCGGCGCGCGCGATGGCGCGGCTGGTTTCGTAGGGGCGTTCGCCCCCAAAATTCTGCCAGAATCCGAGCGAGACCGCGGGTAGTTTAAGGCCGGATCTCCCGCATCTGCGGTATTGCATGGTTTCGTATCTTTCAGGGATTGCTGAAAACGGCATGGCTGTCTACTTCTGATTGTGGGTTGAGTTGCATGGTTGGCATCGTCCCGTAGCGGGGTGCGGGCTAGATTTTAGAGTTGAACTTCTTCGCGATGAAATCGCCGCCCTCGTCCGAGAGGTGGAGCCCGTCGTCTGGGTTCAGGTACTTAGTGCCGTCTCCGAAGGCTTTGTACAAGTCCACGAGCGCGACGCCTTCCTCCTTTGCGAGTTCCCGTATGGCGGTGGCCGTGTGGGCTGCGGCTCCATCGTAGACCTCGTGCCCAAATGCCATTTTCGGGGGAGTAGCCAGGATGGGAACGCAACTGTTTGCCTTGCAGACCGATATGATGTAGCGGAGGTGCTGTTTTGTGGTGTCGGGGCCGGTGCCCCTGATTGCGTCGTTAGACCCGTAGAGAATGAATACATATCCTGGTTTGCGATTGACCACGGAGCTGATGAGGCTGGTTCCGTAGCTGCTTTGAGCGCCTGGGACGCCGAAGTTCAGGACGGTTTTGCCTGACATTACCGCGAGGCGGGATGGGTAAGGCGCGCCCACGCTGTTGTAGCCCGAAGTGATGCTGTCCCCCATGCAGGCCACCAGGTCCGGGTTGTTGTCCCCAACATCGCCCGATGCGCCGCCGCCGCTGCCTCCGCATCCGGCGAATGCGAACGGCAATGCGAATAGACCGGGGAGAGCTATAATAAGTTTCATGAAACCGACATTTTTTTTAGTGTTCATTCGAGTTTTCTCACTTATTTGTTGCTTAAGTTGGCGTTTTTGTGGGCGCATCAACGCCCCACGGCAATTCTTTGCGCGAGACGTTCGGGCAGGCCGGCTGCGCGTATCCTCTCCTGCGCAGCCTGCACGTCGTACTCGACGCGGTGGAATTGTATTTCCCGCTGGGTGGGGTCGTAGATGCAATATGAGGCTCGGCTGTCG
>JALHHX010000010.1 GCA_022837245.1 Lentisphaerota bacterium | reverse complement strand
ATACTTAAGGTTCATCTGATATAATCACGAGGTACCAGCATGCCGTGGGTTCCAGCTAGGTGGCTGAATTAAAATCAAGCCTATGGGATGCTAGTGATTTGACTTATACAAAACAAACCGATGGAGCATTTCATGAAAAAGATGACACAGGTTCTTGGATTGATTCTAGCAGGAATTGCCGGCATGGCTTCAGCGGCCACGATATACGTGGATGCAGCGGCAACTGGCGCCAACAACGGCACCTCGTGGGCCGATGCCTACACCACCATCCAGGCAGCGGTGGACAGCCCGGCCTTCACAAGCACGTCGGACGCCACGATCCTCGTCGCGGGCGGCGTCTATCCGGAGACCGTGACGCTGGCCGCGGACAACGGCGGCGCGAGCGGCGCCCCCAACTCCATCATGGCCGCGCCTGGAGACAGCGTTGTCATAGACGGCGAATCGGTGCGGGCGAGCGGAATCGCGGCTGACAATCTGAGTTGGTTCATTTTCGATGGACTTACCGTTACTAAAGCTACTTCGCGCAACGTTGATCTCAGTGCGGCGGCCGATTGTGTCTTTTCAGACTGCGTGTTCTCATCAGCGCCATACGGGGTTTATATAAAAACAAGCTCTACGAACGTCAGGTATGAAAACTGCAGTTTCCTCAAGAACACGACTACAGCCTTGCACTACGACGCAGCGGGCAGCGGAGACAGCGCTTCCGTTTGCAATTTCCGTGAGAACGGCACAGCGATCAACCTCAGGACTGCAACCGCGAATTCATGGTTCATGGCCGAGCGGTGCGTATTTGACCGCAACTCGGAGAGAGTCGCGAATCTAGTCGAACCTGGCGCCCTGTACATCGACAGAAGCGTTCTCGTGGGCAACAGGTCTGGCGTTTACCACAATCACAGGACGTATCTTGTCGTCAGCAACAGCATCGTCGCCTACACCGGCAGCTTCACCATAGATGGCGGGAGCACCGCCTATTCCCAGTTCCGCGACACGCTCATATATCCATCGGGATTCGTCGCTGTTGGGAACCCTCCCGGGTATTCGATTTCTGGCATCACTTACGGGGCGCCATCTTTCGTCGATCCTTTCAATGGGGATTTCCGGCTTTACGCGGATTCTGCAGCTTTGAACCTCGCCTCGGACGGCACCCATCTTGGGCTGTACCCCAACACGGTTGTCGCTCTCCCAACTGGGACGACATACTATGTGCGCGGTGACGGGCATGACACAGCCTCTGGTCTGAACGACACGGCGGATCCCGTCACTGGCGCTTTCGCGACCATCCAGCGCGCAGCGGATGTGGCGAAGACACCCGGCGACACAGTGAACATCGCAGCGGGCGGTTACGAAGGAACGGCGACTATTTCGGCTACGGGAAGCGCCACAAAGCCCATCCGCTTCATGGCGGGTGGGGAAGTGGCGCTAGATGCTACATCGACGGGGATCAACCTCGCAAACGCAGCGTACGTCGAGGTCTCGGGTGTTTCGGCCAGCACGGCGTTGTCGTATGGATTATCTACTGAATGGGCATATTCATGCGTCTTCAGCAACTGCGTCTCTGAAGCCAATTCATCATACGGAATGCGTCTGCTGCGTGCCTTTGACGTTGAGGTAATAGGCGGTTCTTATTCCCGAAACGCCAAACATGGAATCGCAATCGAGTACAGCGCCGACTGCCGGCTGGAGAATCTGAATGCCGAGCGTAATTCTGAATACGGCGTCTGGATGAACGAAAGCGCGACGAGCTGGCGCACATGGACAGAGCGCGTTCTTGCCCTTCGGAATTCTTCCCACGGGATCTATCTCCGTGGCTGCCCTAACTCGGTCTTCAATCATTGTGGGTTCGTTGGCAACCGCGGCTCGGGCATTTTCTGGGGGCCGGGGTCTAGCGGAATAATAATCAGCAACAGCATTTCGGTTTACAACAACATGGGTGGCATCGACGCGAGCTGGGATGCCAACCAAGGCACTCTCCTGCATACGCTGGTATGGGGCAACGGCTTCGACATCACCGCCAAGGCGAATCGGGGCGCAAACATCGTACAGGCGGCTCCGGGTTTCGTGGACTTCCCGAATGACGATCTCCGGTTTTTTGCGGATTCCCCGGCAATCGGCGCCGCGAGCGACGGCGAGAACTTTGGCGTCATCTTCGACGACGGGGTCTCCCTTGGAACGCCAGAGCACTTTTACGTGAACACCAATGGAAGCGACGCCAACAACGGGCTGTCGCCTGATGACGCGTTCGCCTCGCTGAACAAGGCCTCCAGCGTTGCCGGCCCAGGCGACACCGTCACGATCGCGTCCGGTCTCTACACCGGGCCTTGGGCGTGGACTGCCGACGGCTCCCCGACGGCGCCAGTGCAGATCGTGGCTGAGCCCGGCGCGATCCTCAAGGGGCCTGGATCCGGTGAGACTCTGACTCTCAACGCCGCGCATGTGGCGATCGAGGGACTGGCAGTGACGAACGCGCCGTCCTACGGCATCGTGCTGCGCAACGCGCCTGAGTGCTCGTTGATCCGCTGCCGCGCGGACGTCAGCAGTTCGCAGGGATTGCGTCTCGATTCGTCGGCGCGAGCTACAGTCGCCTCGTGCAGTTTCCAGCGAGGCAAGAGCCATGGCGTGTTTCTTTTCTACAGCCCATACGCCTTCTTCGACCGTCTTGTGAGTAGTGCCAATACGGGCACGGGATTCTCCTGCGAAGGACGAGACGGAGCCGGAGCCAACCTCAACGTGACGGTACGGCAGGCCCAGATCTACAAGAACACGGGCAACGGCATCTACTTGGGCGGCGACAGTACGGGGCTTTCAGTCGACAACTCTGTGATCTACGACAACACGGGCCACGGCTTCACGACCAAGGACTGGGGTGCCCAGACGCTCACGCTGCGCAACAGCATTGTGATGGAGAACAACTACGGGCTAAACAGGAATGCGAATAGCATGACGATCACGGCGCTGAACTGCGATGTCTTTGGCAACACCTTGAACTACGCCGGTTACACAATCACCCCGGTCAACTCCATCTCTGCCGACCCGCTCTTCCGTTTGCCAGGGGCGGGCAACTTCCGACTGTTGTTCGGCTCACCATGCATAGACGCTGGTACGAATCAGCTCTGGATGGCAAAAGGCGAACCAACTGCGTTCGATCTGGACGGCAACCCGCGCATCTCTGGTAAGGCCGTCGACATCGGCGCCTATGAGGTTTTCACCGCGCCATCGCTTATGATGGTTCGCTAGAACCGAATGATTGCTGATGAGTTGAGAATGCAGGTGAAAGAAAACTTTGTCCGGACAAAGAGCTTTTCACTTGCCGTCCTAATTGTCGGCCGGTCCGCCTTGTCGGGAGCAGCCGACACGCCGGTTGCTTCCGTTGCCTCGCCGACTTCGCATGGCATGGAGTTCGGTGGACGGGTGTTCGACTGGAATGATGCCGTCGAGGTGCATCCCAGCATACGACGCACTTCGTTTGCGGTTGAGAAGCCGCGGCTAATGAAAGGGGCGTGTGCCCGGATCGATCTGACAGATCCTAATCTTCGTATGCTCGTTACAGGACGAGACAAGGACTGGGGACGACCCATGCCGGATTACACAAACCGTCCGCTTAAGGTTCGAACTCGCCGCCAAACCACACGTGACTTCCTGCTTGATGCGCGGCGTCCTGTCTCTGAAGGTGGACGAGGGCTTGACATGCGGCTTGCCGCAAATAACGCGCAGTGGCTTCCGTGGGAGAAGCCGTTCACACATCGTTATGCGGACAACATGAGCCTCATCGTCTCAGATGGCGAGATGGTATCGCCGCCCATCGGCTTCCCTAGCTTCGTCATGTACCGCGACGGGCATGTTGAATTCCGTAACGTGGCGCGCGATGAATTGCTCACTAACGTCCTGCACGCGGTGTCGGGGTGGGAGATGATCCTCAAGGATGGGAATATCCTCACTAAGAATACGCCAGACGGGGCGATGCCGCGGACGGTGTACGGCCTCTCCAAGGACAAGCGGTATCTGACGATTTGCGCCATCGACGGGCGCCAACCGGACTACAGCATGGGTGCCACTCCATATGAGGCTTGCGAATGGATGTTGTATTTCGGCGCGGACAGCGCTATGAACATGGACGGTGGTGGATCCGCCACTCTCATATGCTGGGATTCAGAACCCGATCCCGCCAACACCGACCCCAAATCGAAGGACACGCCCAACCTGCATAAGCTCAACCACCAGGACGGCAACCACGAGCGCGCCGTAGGCTGCAATGTCGGGTTCTACTTTGTGAATGGCGTTGCGCCGCTAGGCCTTACGCATCAGAAGCCCTGAATAAAGCCCCCAAAGCAGGTGCTTGCTTGTGGGGATAAAGTAAAACGCTCCTCGAGGTCTCTGGCGGGGGTTGCCGCGCTAGCTGCTGGCTAGCGGTGGATGATGGAATCCAAGACGTCTCCCAGGAAAGTGCCGTGCAGAATTGAATCCGGTGCTTTTGAATAGGAGAATTTCAGACTTGACGAGAGTGGCAACTGTCCTTCGAATGTGAACGTCAAGTCCACGGTCTCGCCTAGCTCCAGTTCGAAACCGGCCAACCTCGCCGCTTCAGCCTCGTCTGCTTTTGAGGCTGGCACGATATGTCCTTCGACAAGCGTTTTGTCAAGCAGCTTGAGCTCGCCCGCCCTCTCGCCTTCGCTCTCTATGCCCACCGATCCAATCTCTTTGCGCAACTGGGGGGCGAGCCGGAAATCGTAGGAGCCGGTTTCGCCCCCCTCCCTTGAGAACGTCACCTTGCCTGTCACGGTTTCCGCAAGCGAGTCCGCCTCCGCGGGCGATAGATCCGTCGCCAAGAAATAGAACTGCAACCCCCTTGCTCTAAAACGGGGTTCGCGGAACTCTCGCCTGTTGGCGCCCTCCCGGACAAATCCGCCTTCCGCCACCACGGAGTTTGGCAGAGTCCAAGGGTTTGTGGCGATGTCGTATGAACTGATAATCAATTCGACTAGAAACGGAATGGCGATCAAGGCCGCTAGAATAAGGGCTATCTTGGTGAACGTTTTCATTAGGTTTTCGGGTATAAAATAAAATGGCGGAGGGGGGGGGATTCGAACCCCCGGTACCAGTTAACCCAGTACGACGGTTTAGCAAACCGCTGCCTTCGGCCACTCAGCCACCTCTCCGCAAGAGCATCGTCCGCCGCAATCAAAAAAATGATGCCAACAAACGCTTGACGTCGACGAGTATAACTTATAAGCGTAGCAGAATTCAAGCGCCAATTTGCAGAAAATTCTTGTTTGGAAAAATAGGTTCTGATACGATTCAGAGCTGTTGAATACGTTTTCAAGAAAGGAAGCGCTTAGGGCACTATGAGACAGACTCCCGCACCAGGTTCAAGCCTGCTGATGCACAGTGGCGACTCACTGACGTTCACTCTGGACGTCGGTTCCGGCCGCCGCGGCACCGCAGTGCTACGCACCTCCCTCGGCGGGGCAGTGATCCGGAGGCGCGAGATTATAGAATCAATCGACGAAGGCAGGCCCGCGCTGGCTCTTGAATGGAGCGACATCCCGATGACCGAGGTGGAGCCCGGCGTGCACAAGGTGCGCTTGCCGCTCGTGCAAATCGGAAGCTTTCTAGCAAAGGCATGCTTTTTCCCCGAAGGTGGCGCACGCGCCGAATGGCCCGACGGTGCCGACGTCAAGATCAAAACCACTTCTGCATGGACCTGCTGCGGGGCATCCATTTACACGGCTTTCCCACGCCAGTTCGGCGACGCATGCGAAGTCGAATTCTCAACCCCCGAAGATCCCGCCCTCAAAAAGATGGACGAAGAAGGCTGGACGGTGATCCCGCGCGGCGGTACTTTTCGCAGCCTGATCAAGAAGCTCGACGTTATCCTCGGCGAGGAGCGATTCCGAATTCTGCAACTTTTGCCCATCCATCCGGTGCCGACGACGTTTGCCCGCATGGGGCGCTTCGGCTCGCCATTCGCTGGCACGGATTTTCTCGGCGTGGATCCGGCGCTGGCGGAATTCGACAAGTCCGCAACCCCTCTAGACCAGTTCCACGAGCTTGTCGATGCTGTGCATACTCGTGGCGCGAGGATTTTCATGGACTTGCCTGCAAACCACACGGGCTGGGCATCGACGTTGCAGATCCACCACCCGGATTGGTTCGTGCGTGCGGCGGACGGCAAATTCGTCTCGCCAGGTGCATGGGGCGTGATCTGGGAAGACCTTGTGGCGCTCGATTATTCCAAACCTAGGCTCCGCGATTTCATGGCGAAGGTCTTCGAATTCTGGTGCAGACAGGGAGTGAACGGGTTCCGCTGCGATGCCGGATACATGGTGCCAGCGGAAGTATGGCGTTATATCGTTGCGCGCGTCCGTGAGCAGTACCCGGAGACGGTTTTCCTACTTGAAGGGCTGGGTGGCAAGCTCTCGGTGACGCGCCAGCTTATTGAGGACGAAGGGCTTGATTGGGCTTACTCAGAGGTTTTCCAGACGGAGGACCGCCGCGCATTCGAACGATATTTGCCGGGCGTGCTGGACGTGTCGAGCCAAATGGGCCCGCTTGTGCACTTCGCCGAAACACATGATAACAACAGGCTCGCGGCGCATTCGCACGCGTATTCCCGTATGCGCACGGCGCTTGCCGCCCTGATTTCACACAGCGGGTGTTTCGGCATAACGAACGGGGTGGAGTGGTTCGCCTCCGAGAAAGTCGATGTGCACGGCGCGAGCGCGCTGCGCTGGGGAAATCCCGACAACCAGGTGGAGTTTATCGGACGGCTCAACTCAATCCTCGAAGTCTCTCCCGCGTTCTCCGCCGGCGCGAGGGTGCGCATGGTGCAGATGCAAGGCGGCAATTCGCTTGCGGTCGTGCGCACACCGGCGGACGGCGATGCCGCAGGCTCAGTGCTCGTTCTCATCAACCTTTCCGCCTCCGTGGCGCAGTCTGTTTCCTGGCCTGCATCCGAGTTCGACCCGGCGGGCGCGGAAGTTTGCGACCTTCTCCGTGGCGCGGTGCAGACCTTGCCACAAGCAGTCAACGGCTTTTACTCAATGCGACTCGAGGCCGGCCAGGTGCTGTGCCTCACGCCCGACTTGACGTTATGCGCCAAGGTGAATTCCGTGTTGGCGTCTTTGCGACTCTTCAAGCCCGCGGTCGTGGAACGGCAGGAGTTGCGCTCGCATGCGCTGCGTGTGCGCGCCGCGCTCACCGGCGGCAAGCCGCTGCGGCAGGAGGAGGACGTGGACGCGATGGCGCTGAAGCTGGCGGAGGATCCGGTCGCGTTCATGACCAGCTTCCTCCCAGAGGGCGACATGCCGCCTGTCACAGAATGCGTCGTTCCGCGGGCGCTGCGCCGTGTCATCATGGTGCCCCCCGGGCATTTCATCCTGCTCCGCGCACCCCATCCATTTCATTGCATGGTTGTTAACGACGAGGACGGTCGCGTCCGCAACAGCCTGCAATGCAGCGAATCGGCGGCGGGCGATTATTTTGCGTTGCTCTCACCCATGAAGCGCAGAGGCAAACGTAGCGCCAAGGCGCGCATCCACGTGGACATCTACGAGTTCGGCGAAAAGGCACGGCGCGTGTTCGTCCAGCTGTTGATGCTCCCCGATACGTCGTACAAGGGCCCTATGGCGAGAAGAGTTTTTTCTGGCGCCGAAGTGCTTCGAAACGACTATGTGGCGCTCCTGACAAACGGGCGCGGGGCGATGGCGCATGTGCGCGCAAAGTGGGGCGAGGTGCGGACGCAGTACGATGCGCTTCTCGCCGCCAACCCGGATCCGGACGTGCCGTGCGACAGGCAGATGCTTTTCACGCGATGCCGCGCATGGGTAGTCAACCATGGGTTTTCGACGGAAATCAACTCTTATTGCCTGGAGCGTTTCGAATGCAGCACCCGCTCCGGCGAGGCGAAGTGGGTGTTCCGCGCCCCAGTTGGCACAGGGCGCAACGTCGAGCTGACGTTCCTGCTTGTGCTGCACAGGGACGAAAACCGCGTCACGCTTTCAATCTCCCGATCCCCGCGCGATGGCGATTTGGAATTGCTAGACGACAGCGGGACGGTTCAGCTTATCCTCCGGCCCGACATTGAAAGCCGAAACTTCCACACCAAGACAAAGGCATTTGCGGGCGCGGAGCGTGATTGGCCGCAATGCGTGAACATGCTCCCCGGCGGCTTCGAATTCCGTCCGCAGGGCGTCCCTGGACTCGTGATGCGTATCTCCGAAGGCGCGTTCGTGCACGAACAGGAATGGCACTACATGGTCGGCCACTCTATAGATGCGGAGCGAGGACAGGATGACAGCTCAGATCTATACAGCCCTGGTTGGTTCACTGCCACGATGGAAGGAGGGGATTCGACGGAACTCGATGCTGAATGCCTGTGCAACGGCGAACCCGTGCGTGGCGCGGTTCGCGGCCTTGGCGCGGTTGCGGCGGATAACCGGCCGGTCATATCGACAGTGCGAAACGCTCTCTCCGACGCGATGCGGGATTTCGTCGTCAAGCGAGACGACCTAATGACGGTCATAGCCGGCTACCCTTGGTTTCTCGACTGGGGGCGCGACACATTCATCGTCCTGCGCGGCATGATTGCTGATGGCATGACGGCGGAATCGCTAGGCATAATCCGCAAATTCGGCGAATTCGAGAAGGGCGGCACGCTACCTAACATGATCAACGGCATGGATGCCTCCAACCGCGATACCTCCGACGCGCAGCTCTGGTACGCCGTCGCGGTCAACGACCTCATCGGCAAGCTGGGGGCCGAAAAAGTGCTCGAAGCCGATTGCGGCGGCCGCACGGTGCGCGACGTGCTTCTGAGCATTGCGGAAGGATATATGAGCGGCACCGTAAACGGCATAAAAATGGATCCCGAATCGGCACTTGTTTACAGCCCTTCCCATTATACTTGGATGGACACCAACCACCCTGCAGGCACGCCACGCGCCGGATATCCAGTCGAGATACAGGCGCTCTGGATTGCGACGCTAAATCTCGTGGCCAAGCTCGACGAGACCGGCCCGTGGGGCGGTTTGCTGTCGCGCGCTAAGCAATCGCTCACAAAATACTTTTGGCTCGAAGGCAGACGCTTCCTCTCCGATTGTCTGCACGCAGAATCATTCACCCCTGCGGCGCATGCGGTGGCAGACGACCACTTGCGCTGCAACCAGCTTTTTGTCATAACGGTCGGTGGTTTTAATGACCCCGCCAAGTGTCGTGATATTCTGCGAGTAACTGAGAAACTGCTAGTGCCGGGCGGAATCCGCACGCTTGATTCCGCAGGCGAGACAAACTACAGGTTGCCGATTTACAAAGACGGGAGATTATTGAACGACCCCGCCCATCCCTATTGGGGACGTTACGAAGGTGATGAAGACACGCGGCGCAAACCGGCCTATCACAACGGCACAGCGTGGACCTGGCCGTACCCTTCGTTTGCTGAGGCGCTCGTAATCGTGCATGGCGAGAGCGCCAAGAGCGCCGCGCGGGCGTTGATCGGCGTGGCTGCAGATCTCCTAGAAGGAGACTGCATCGGTCATCTGCCGGAAATCATGGATGGCGACGCCCCCCACAAAGGCCGCGGTTGCGACGCCCAGGCGTGGGGCGCCTCCGAGTTCCTCCGCCTCGCGATTTTGCTAGGGATGTGAAGACTCCGCAGCTGCTTCCTCCTGCTAGGGCCTAAGGCCTGCATCACTTCTCAAAAAACTTTATTTTGCGGGGATCTATGCGCGATCCGTTGTCGCAGAACGGGATGTCCGAGGTCGTCGGCAGACGGATTTCGTCGAAGGTCTTGTGCATGACCTCGTCGATGCCGGTCCAGACGTACCGCTCGTCGTCTTTGTTCTCGATTTGTGTTTTCACGACAAACTCCCGCGGTACCTGCACTATAGGGGCGGAAGCGTGGGCGGCGTTGACCATCGCGGTGAGGATCCGGGCGCGCTCTGGCGTGAACACGAAGGCGTCCGGCGATTCGAGGCGGTTGAACACAGCGTCCATGATGTTGTCGCGTTCTTTTTCGAACGAAGGCATCGGAACAGTCTCCGCGGAGCCATCGCCGTGACTGATTGTGTACGATGCCCTGGTCCAGCGAATATAGCCTTTTTCTCCGACGGCCTCCACTATGGGGTCGAGTGTGGATTGAGGTGCGTGCGAAGTGACGAAGAGCAGCTTAACGCCGGCGAGCGTCGTCATGCCTATAAATCCCGTGTCAAAATTCTCTATCTCTGGGTTCGCTCTGTAAAGACCGGCCTGCAGTGAATTGATTTGAGCCATGTCCTCAAGCGTTTCACCACCGAAATAGCAGACCATGTTCATATAGTGAGCGAGGGCATTGTTCACAGGCGAATCGAGTACCCATCCGCTCTCAGTGCGCAGCTTGCCTGCCCAGTTGTTCCGGGCGTAATACGCTTTCCCCCGTGGCCATAGTCCTATGCCTCGGACAGTCTTGAGCGCGCCGATTTCGCCGGAAATTATGGCCTGTTTGATGGACTTGATCTGCGGCTGGTACATGTGCTGGTATGCGACGGCCACGAACCGCCCAGTTCTTTTCGAGGCGTCGATGATGGCGTCGGCTTCCTGGACGGTTGCCGTCAGAGGTTTCTCCAGCACCACGTTCATGCCGTTTTCCAAGGCGGCGATCGTCATTGGCGCATGGAATCCGATGCCGACGGGCAGGAAGCACAGGTCGACCTTGCCCATGAACGATTGGAACATCTCAGTGGCGTCATCGAACACCGTGCATCCCATTGAGCGCAGCGTGGCGCACTTGGCGGGCTCCTCTTTCTGGTTGATCACTGTGGCGCAAATGATATCGGCGCGCCCTGCCTTGCACGCGCGCATTATATCCTCATAATGGACGTTACCGAATCCGCTGACCCCGACCAATGCAATGCGGGCTTCTTTCATGTTTGCAGCTCCTGTTGTTACGCCAGTCACACGTCTGGCCAGCCATGCCTCTTCTGGGGCACTTGCCTTACAACCCAAGCTATCATCGTATGCCTACATTAGTCAATAAATTTCGATTTTTTCCATCTTGCGTTTTATTCGGGGAATGTGGTATACTCGCCGCAACTTAAACGAAAAAAAGCAAACATAATACATAGGGTGGCAATAAAGTCATGAGCCAAGTCGATATCCAATCAGCACGCAAGCAATTCCAGTTGCATGACACCGACACGGGGTCGTGCGATGTGCAGGTCGCTGTCCTCACGAAGAGGATTCAGCACCTGACAGAGCATTTGAAGGAAAACCGCAAGGACCAGAATTCACGCCGCGGCCTCATCAAGATGGTCAACACCCGGCGCAGCCTTCTGGACTATCTCAAGCGCAAGGACGAGCCCCGTTACAGGGAGCTTGTCAAAGAGCTTAGCCTGCGCCGCTAGATCAAACCGTCGCCCTAGCCTCCGAAACCCTCGAGGCAAGGGCATTAACTGGCTCCGGGCACGTTTTGCATAGCACGGAGCTGCGGCTTTCTCCAGAGGGGAGAGGCCATTGTAAAACATCAAGGCGGCGCGTCGTATGCTATGCTTACGGCCTTTTCTGCGCACATACGGAATCGAAGCGCTGCGAACAGGAGTCGATAAATGAATGGCACCACATCAGTCAGCACGCAAATAGGCGGACAGACACTCACCATAGAAACCGGGCTGCTGGCCCGCCAGGCGGCAGGCGCCGTCGTAGTAACACTCGGGGACACCATGGTGTTCTCCGCCGTCACAACAGCCGACCCGCGCGAGGGGATCGATTATTTCCCGCTGCAGGTAGAATACCGCGAAAAATACTATGCCGCAGGCCGCTTCCCCGGCGGTTATTTCAAGCGCGAGTCTCGCCCGAGCGAAAAAGAAATCCTCACTGCCCGTTTGACAGACCGCCCTATTCGGCCCCTTTTCCCCGACGGCTACCGCAACGATGTGCAGGTCAACAACACGCTTTTATCAACGGACTGCGAGCATGAATCCGACTTCCTCAGCGTCATCGCCGCGTCGGCCGCGCTGCATATCTCGGAGATCCCCTTCATGGGCCCGATCGCGGCGGTTCGCGTCGGACGAGTCAACGGCGAATTCATCATCAACCCCACGCACGAACAGCGTCAAAAAGGCGATCTCGACCTGCTCTACAGCGGAACTTTAGACCGCTTCCTTATGATGGAAGGCGGCGCCAATGAAATCCCCGAGGCAGACTTCCTCGCGGCCATGAAGTTCGGGCACGAGTTCGTCTCTAAAATCGTAGAGCTTCAGATTGAACTCCGCCGTAAACTCGGACTTGCCGACAAGCATGTCGTGGACGGCGATGCGTGCGACAAGGCAATACTCGAAACCGCGCGCAACATCGGCGGGGAGAAACTGTCCGACGTGTTACTCATCAAAGGCAAGATAGAGCGCCAGAACGCGGTCGCTGAGCTCAAGGAATTCCTCAAGGGAGAGCTCATAGCTATTTATCCTGAAATGTCCACGGAGGCGTTCAGGGCGATGTTCGACGTTCTCGAAATCGAGACAGTCCGCAAGAACGTGCTCGAGCGCGGCAAGCGCATAGACGGTCGCGCCTTGGACGAGCTGCGTCCGCTGAGCGCGCAGGTCGGCGTCATACCCCGTGCCCATGGTTCTGCCGTTTTCGCACGCGGCGAAACGCAGTCGCTCGGCGTCGTCACGCTCGGCACGATGACTGACGCGCAAGAGTTGGACGCCATCACCGGCGGCCCCAAAGACAAGAAGTTCATGCTCCACTACAACTTCCCTCCGTACAGCGTTGGCGAAGTCGGACGCCTAGGCTCCACCGGCCGCCGCGAAATCGGCCACGGCGCACTTGCTGAACGTTCGCTTCTGCCGGTCATCCCCGAGGACTACAAGTACACGGTGCGCGTCGTGTCCGAAATTATGGACTCCAACGGCTCGTCCTCAATGGCCTCGATATGCGTGGGCACGCTCGCGCTCATGGACGCCGGCGTCCCGATCAAAAAGCCGGTCGCAGGCATCTCATGCGGCCTGTTCACCACGCCAGATCTGACCAAGAAGGTTCTCGTTACCGACATTCTCGGTTCAGAAGACCATTGCGGCGACATGGACTTCAAGATCGGCGGAACGCGCGATGGCATAACTGGTTTCCAAGTTGACCTGAAGATCCGCGGGCTCACGTGGGACATTGTCGAGCAAGCTATACAGCGCACCCGCGACGCGCGCTATAAGATTCTTGACTACATGGAGTCAGTCCTCGCCGCGCCACGCGAAGAGCTTTCACCCTACGCGCCCCGCATTGAGACGATCAGCATCCCTGTCGACAAGATCGGCGCCCTGATCGGCCCGGGTGGCAAGAATATCCGCGGCATAACCGCGCTCTCTGGCGCTCAGATCGACATCAGCGACGATGGCGTTGTGAGCATTTTCGCCACGTCGAAAGACTCCATGGAATGCGCCCGCCGCGAGGTCAACAAGATTGTGGCCGAGCCTGAGGAAGGTATGATATATGACGGCGTCGTCACCGGAATCAAGGAGTTCGGCGCCTTCGTGGAAATTCTTCCCGGCATCGATGGACTCTGCCACATCAGCGAGCTTAGCGACCAGCGTGTGCGCGCCACTGAGGACGTCTGCAAGGTGGGCGACCGCATGTGGGTAAAGTGCATTGCGGTAGACGACCGTGGCCGCATCAAGCTCAGCCGACGCGCAGCCCTCGCCGAAATGGCCGAGCGCGAAGCCGCTGAAGCCTCCAAGAAACAACCTTAAGCCAGGCCTCAAAGCCACCTTGAGCGCGGGGCTTCGCCCTCCAGCGCCTTTGGCTGCTTGGCATTGGAGGGCGGCAGGCCTCTGCCGCCGCAACCCCGTGTTCGGCTGAATAATGTAATCTGTTGTTCCCCACGCGAGATTACATTAATCCCGGGTGGCGGGGTGGGGACCCTGCCACGGGACGGCTCCGCGGCGCGTCGCCCTCCAAGCTTGTGCTACGGCTCAGTATATTTCGCCCCAGTGCGCTGAACGGAATGGTTCAGCGTATTTGCAACCGATTTTAGCACCCCAGTAGGCAGCGCGTTTGCGCACGATTTCGCGCCGTTTGGCGGTCATCTGGCTGGCATGGCATCCGCAGAGCTCGACTTTGGTGTCGAAGTAATGGCTTATGTCCTCGACGTGGTCGTAGTTTGGATCGAAGAAGCCGCCGGCTGATCCGCTGCTTGGCGACCAGAACCGCAGAGGCACGCCCTTGAGGCGTTCGTCTGCCATTGCCTGCCAGACAAGAGTGCACACGGCGTGGTGTTCCGGATCGATATCGAACGGAGCCTGCGTCAGCACCGCTGAAGGCTTGCTTTCAACAAGGATGTCGGCTAGCCTCTTTATGTCCTTTTGCTCGTTCGCGGCTATCAGGATGCATAGTTCGCGAGGCAATCCTCCGGGGTAGCCCGGCATGGCTTCGTAGCCGACGTCCATGACTCTGCCGTCGTACCAGTAGTGGCGCTGCCAGTAGCCGAGTTCGACGACGTCC
Organism: Lentisphaerota bacterium; assembly: GCA_022837245.1. Taxonomy (GTDB): domain Bacteria; phylum Verrucomicrobiota; class Kiritimatiellia; order RFP12; family UBA3636; genus JAAZFF01. Next base: position 12,948 of record JALHHX010000010.1, on the reverse strand, counting down.
GCGCCGATCATCGTTGCTGCGGCGGTTTGTTCGCGTCTGCGCACTTCCGCCGTCTCCGCAGGGGGCAGGCGCACTTTCGCGCTTTCGTCGCCCGATTCGGGGATGAGGTAGCCGGAGCAGTTGTTTGTGGCCATTATGATGCGAACAGATCCGCCTTCAGCAGCCCATTTGGCCATTGTGCCGCCCGCATTGAGTTCGGCGTCGTCGGCATGCGCGCATACGGCAACGAGATTTTTTTTCATTTCAATTTCTTCTTTGTGTTGTCCTTGAAAAAGAGCGGGAGCCATTTGCGGTTGGCCTTGAGCATGGCGTCGAGCATTTCGGCCATGTCGCCAAAGCGCCGGATTGAGCCGCAGAGCGGATCGCCGAGCATTGCCTGGAGGGCGAGCGAGCGGTCGCCGGTGAGGGCGGCCTCGACTGTCAACTCCTGGTTGGCGATGTGCCGCTCAAGTTGCGTGAGCACTCCGATGGGAACGTCGCCCACGGGGAGGCCGCTGATGCGGTCGCGCTGCACAAGCCCCATCGTCTCGACGATCGCGCCGAGCGGCAACTCGGGCACCTGGCCTTCGTTGGGGATGTTGACGACGTCCTTCCAGTCGCCCCCGCCGAGCAGCGCCGCGATTACTTTCGATGCCGCCTCTTCGGAAACTTCCGGTTCGATGCGTTTGGTGCCCTTGGTGATGTTGCGAACGTCTTTTTTCCATCCCGGCGTGAACACCTTGCGGCGTTCCTCGATGGTGGTCAACTCGACGCCCATCGCGGCACCGCGATCCATCTCGTCGGTGCAGAAGAACGGGAAGAACTCGCACACGTGGCGGTCGGTAGCCGCGGGGAGCACCCCGTACGCCTCGAAGAGGGCGCGCTTGACGCGGTGCGTTGACGCGCCTGTAGGCACTATGTCTGAAGCGCCTTCAGGCGATTGGTTGTCCCAAGCGCCTTTCGCAATGCGCCGGCGAATTTCCGGGAAGGCGTCCTTGCCGTTGTACTCAAGCTCGGTTATCCACGGGAGGTGGTTTACGCCGACGGCGGAGAACACGAATTCCTTGCGCCAGTCCTTGGCATCGAGCAGCTTTTCGACGACGTGCAGCGTCTCGTATAGTTCGTGGCAGAGTCCGACGCAGCGAATGTTCGTCTCGCGCCAGACGGCGCGCACAAGCGTTGACATAGGGTTCGTCAGGTTCACAAGCCAGGCGTTTGGGCAGACGCGCTCCATGATCCGTGCTATATCCACCACGACGGGGATGTTGCGAAGCGAACGGCAGATGCCGCCCGGTCCTACGGTGTCACCGACTGGCTGGTATATTCCGTATTTATACGGGATGCGCAGGTCGCCCTCCATGGACTCGTAGGCGCCCGTCGTGATCGTGAGTACTACGGCGTCCGCACGCCGCAGAGCCCTCGCGTGATCCATCTCGGCGCTCAGCTTGAAGACTTTATCCTTTTCGAGCTGATCCAAGATGGACGCGCAGCAGGCGTGGAGATCCTTGAGGTGATTCGCGTTTATGTCCTGCAGAACAATTTCCGCCCCTTCAAGAAACGGCGTCTGCACGATGTCGCGGAAAATCCTCGGCGTCCAGCAGTAGGAACCGCCACCGACTATAACTATTTTCATTTGTCCGGTATTCGCTTTTTTATTCGCCGATTATCTGGACCTCGCAGACGCGCTCGCGTTCGCGGACCTGATCCCAGTCGATGAAGTAGATGAAGCCGAAGTCGCCCAGCGAGAGCGCGCCGTCTTTGAGGACGATCGTTTCGCTGCGGCCAAAGAAGCACGAGCGCAGATGCGCGTCGGTGTTGAGGCTGCCCGCCGCCACTTCGCCGGGGCAGGAGAGGGCGAACTCGATGTGCTTGGGCCCCGGGTGCATGTACTGGCCTTCGCTGCGGCATGTGGGGATGAGCTTCTCCATGATGTTGATGAGGTCGACCTGCATGTACTCCCGCCCGTAGTAGTTGAGGTCGTGGGAGCACTCCTGCGTCATGACTGAACACGTCGTGTGGTGCGAATAGACGACGCATATTCCGTTTTTGATGCCTGATTTGGCCACTATGTCTTTGACCTGATTCGTTACGTTGTGGAAGCAGGGAAGGTGGTCGTGTGACTGAAGTTTGATTTCTCCGTGAAAGACTGGCATGTTATTATCCTTTTGTTTTGTTGTTTGATTGTTTGTTGGTTCTGAAAATATGTGCGGTTCGCAAGCCCAAGGCAGTTGCTTCAGGCGCGGGCTTCGGCGGCGCGTTCGTCCCATGCGCGGCGGACGGCGGCGATCATCTCCTCAGCCATTGCCTCCGGGCTTGGAGCTTTGACAATGCCGCTCGACGACCCCGTCGCCTCGGCGCCTGCGCGTATGACGTTGTACACGTCAGTCCCGTTGCTTATGCCCGCTCCCTGCAGGACAAGTATGTCCGGATTGATGGCCTTGACGACGGCGATTGATTCGAGCACGTAGTCCATGGAGCTGGGTTTGCCCGTGCCGATAAGCTCGGTTGGCTCGGCCACAATCTGGTTCGGTCCGAGCTGTGCAATGGCTTTCATCTCCTCCATGGTGTCGGCGCACACGATCGTGGCAAGCCCGACCTCGTCCGCGCGGCGGATTGTCTTTTCTATTTCCTCAAGAGTGAGCTTCCGCTCCGCATGGTTTAGTAGGACGCCAACGGCTCCAGCCTCCTTGATGGCCTCCGGCAGGACCGCGCCCATGCCTCTTCCGGGCGGGATGTAGTCCATGTGCTGCGCATAGATCTGAACACGCTTGACTTTGGAGGCGAGCAGGTTTATGTCCGACGTCAGAGGATCGACGATGACGTCAATGTCGTACTTCTCCGCAGCGCGGTCGATGGCATCGACGAGTGCCAACAGCCTTTTGCCATAGATATATGCTTTTGGGCCGAACTCGAAAAACGGAGCTTTTATTTTGCAGTTGGTGTACATCTACTTACTTTCCTTTTTGAGCATTTCACCGACGGCGCCGCCCGGGTGTATCAGGCCAAACATCTCGCGCGTGTAGCCAGTCTCCTCTATTAGAGCGGCGAGCAGCGCGTCGAAAAGCGCCACAGTGGCGATGAAGCTCGAGGTGGCCATGAAATTGTATTTATCGCTCTCGCGCTCAATGTGGAGTCGCAGCACTATATCGGCCGCCTTGGCGAGCGGCGACTCGAGGTTTTCCGTGACCGCGATTAGCGTGGCGCCCTTTTCCCTGCACACGTCAATGACGGGCAGCAGCTCGACGGTCTTCCCGCCGCGCGAGACCATGACCATCGCATCCTCTTTCTTGAGGCCGCCGAGGCCGCCGTGCACCGCCTCGCATGGGGGCATGAACATGGCACCGCGTTCGATGCAGCAAAGCGAGTGCGCGAATTTCTTGGCCGCTATGCCGGATGAACCGCTCGCGCAGGTCATGATGCGCGGAACGCGCGCCAGCACGTCCACCGCCTTGCCGAAAGCGTCGCGGTCCAGCTTTTCCAGCATGATTCGTATGGCGTCGCATTCGATTTTCAGGGAATCGAGCCCCTGTTGAAGACTTTCTTCCTTCATTTTATTCAACAATCTCCACTTCTTTAAATAATTCATCCACCAGCAGTATGTTGGCGCGCTTGCCGCGCTCGAGGCTGCCGACGGAATCGTCGATATTTATCGCGCGCGCCGGGTTGAGCGACACTACGCGGAATACCTCCGCAGTGTCCAGCCCCAACGCTCTGAAATTGCGCGCGACGCTGTCCATGGTGAGCCTGCTCCCGCATAGCTCCCCGTTCTCGATGGTGACGTCTGAATCGTCGCCAGCCCCTCCTCCCGAGAGCGGCATGTGGTCGGTGACTCCAACCAGCCGGTCGAGCCCCACTGCTTTGATTATGAAATCAACCATCTCGTGGCGGACGTGTATTCCCGCCTTGTCGAGGATCAGCTCGAAATACAGCTCGTCGAAGACCATCGCGGCGATGTCGAACGACACTTCGAGCGTGCCAGCGTAGCGCGTGGGCGTGACGCTGCAGCCAGTGGCGTTCATAAGGTGCGTGACGATGCGGGTGCCGTCGCAGACCGCCTCGGCAACCTTTGCGGGCGACGCGGCGCTGTGCCCTATTGCCGGAACCGTGCCGGCTTTTGCGACGTCGCGCGCGAATTTCGATGTCCCTGGCATTTCCGGGGCGTACGTCCATTGCCTGACGAGGCCGGTTTCGAGAATCGGCTTGTAGAAATGCTCGTCGACCGTTTCGCCTGGCACCATCTTGCTGCCATATTCGGGATTAAGGTACGGCCCTTCCATGTGCACGCCTGCGAGGTTCGGGGCCTTGCATTCGGCGACCTTGCGCAACCCTTCGGCGATCGCGTCGTGCGAAAGGTTGCGGTAGAATGTGCAGAGCAAAGACGTGGTTCCGTGCCGGCGGTGGAACTCCGCCACGGCGCCGGGATCCTCATGCCCCATCACGCCTCCGCCGCCGTGGCAGTGTATGTCCACGAAGCCAGGGGCGATGAGGCGTTCGCCGGCGTCGACGCGATTCGCAGGCAGTTCGACGTCGTCCGCAGGCCCCGCATATTCGATAATACCATCGGTGAACACTACCGCGCCGCCGGACAGCACGTGGTCCGGCAGCACGAGTTTACCTGTTATCGCCCGTCTCTTCATCAGTATCCCACTGTTTCCATGAACTCGATGGGCTTGGCGATCGTCTCGCTGACGAATACATCCACATCCATGAGCTGCAGGATCGACGATGGCACTAGCGGGGTGACTTCACCGTGCAGGACGAGGCGCGATATCATGCGCTGCCAAGAGGAGAAAGAGCCCATCGTGGCAAGGTCATGCATCTCAATCCTGTGGCGTGCGCGCTTGACGTCTGCGGGACCGATGGACGCGGCCTTTGGAGGGACATTTGCTATGTCGCCGCTGCAGCCGAAGCAGCCGTGCAGAGAATTCTGCATGATTGTCATCGGGTTGAGCGTTACGACGCGCGCGCCCATCTCAAGGAACTCGTCAATGTCGTCCGTGCCGAACTCCGGCGTCAGGGGGTCAACGAAAGCAATGTGCCCAGCCCAGCCGGGGCCGCTGTATACAATGTCCGCGCCGCCGTTGCCGCAATCGGTTATCATGCCGGAGTATGACTTGATGTTGGCAGTCGTCGGGTAGTGTACCTGCTCTAGCGGCATGCGGAGCGATTCATCGATGCTGCCCCAGAGGTATTTGATCGCCGAGTATGAGAACCCGCGCTCATATTCTGGCGTTGCGATGTTGCCGTCCTGATCTGCCCACTCATCCATTGTGAAAATGTGGACGTTGCGGCAGTTCACCTTGTGCATGTTGATGAGGGACCCGACCGTCTGATATACGGCAGGGGCCGGGTTTGGTACGATCATGACGAGCTTTTCGTCGCGTTCATCGCTTTGTTTGATGCGCGCGAACATGTCCGCAATCCAGATCCCGCCGGGGTTGAATACGACTTTGATGCGGAAGTTGGGATTGGGGTGCTTCTCAAGGTCTTTCCCGCTCATCTTCCTGACCCTTTCCAGAACTTCACGGTTTTTGTATGGCACAAATGGTGCTATATCGAATTTGAACATTTCATCATCTCCTTTATTTTTTCTATTAGAAACTCTCCGGCTTCCGGAGCAAACATCGACGTGCCTGTTTCGTATCCACCTTCCTCGCCGGCCGCGCGCGTGTACAGATATCCCGGAGCGTAGCCGTTTGAGGTTTCGATTACGAAAGTCTTCGCCGCGGGCGATGCGGCTTTTATGGCGAGGCCAAGCTCCACGAACAGCTCGCCCTGAACCGCCACTATTATCGTGTCGTTGAGTCCGGTCAACTGCACTTCCAACGGCAGCTCCGGGCTTGTGTATCCGCCGGAGCCGAGCCTGGCGAACGAGACTGTGTTCTGGGCGCCAAAAAGCGCCAGCTCGGCATTGCGCATCGTGATGTAATCCTTGCTCTTGGCCGCTTCGAAAGCGGCTGTTGCGGCCGCTTCCACTTCCAGAGCCTCATCAAGGGGAGGGAAGTGCTTCATAGGCATGTCCGCGATCTCGAAAGAGGTCGGACGGATGTCGAGATCGCTGGAAAATTTCATCCGCTCCAAGCAATGGAACACCTCCACGCCGAGCGTGGTGCCTGCGCGCGCCGCTTCGTCGAAATCCTGCCCCACACGGTAGTAGCGCGAACTTTGGTCGCCGGACGTCCCTTGAGCGAACAGGAAAACCGCCTCAGGGTGCGCGAACTTGAGATACCTGCGTATGTAGCCGGGGTAGTCGGCAGAAGCCAACTCGTTGTCAGCATGCAGAAAAGTGGGGTGGAGCGCATAATTCAGAAAGATCCCGCGCACGACTCCGCGGGTATCGCGAACGGCCATCACATTCACGGATGGATCTTGCACTCCATTTTTGACGCGGCGGTTCCCGCCGATGCCCTGTTCTGCGCCGCAGCGCCCGACTTCTGTGCCAAACTCCGCATCGAACGGCGATGCAATTGCCTCCCGCACCGTCGCCTCCATCCGTTCTTCGAGAAACGCCATGTAGGCCGGATTGCGGTCGATGCCCTCCGCCAGCTCGCTCGCGAGCGGCTCCGAAGCCCAGGGACCGCTGTGCGTGTGCGTGGTGGAGACGGTGATGTCGAGCTCCGGGAATTTCGAACGCAGGTTCCGCACTTCCTCCTTGCCGATGCTTAGCAGGTCGAGCGTGACGAACACCTTGCGCGACTTCCCGTTGTCAAGGTAAAGCGCCGCAGCATAGAGAGGATCGTGCACGCCGCGGTTTGGCCGCGGACAGTGCGGGTAGCCGGCTAGCTGCACGCCCCGCTCCGGTGAAATGTCAATAAGTGATGTTCCCGCCTTAAGCATTGTTTATATTTCCTTTGAAAAAGCGCAATCGCCCGAAAAGACCCCTTCTCCGCCCGCCGCGAGCATTGCAGCTCCGAGCAAAGCCGGTTCAGTCTCGTCCGGGACTTCCGTTTCGACGCCAACAGCTTCTTCAATGATTCGGCGCCAGATGGCGCTTTTCGCCCCGCCGCCGTAAAGGAGGACCTTTTGAACGTCCTGCCCGTCGAGCAGATCCGCCACAGTGCGCCCGACGCTTTCCAGGAGCGCGTGGACAATGTTGCCAGGCGTGGTGCCGAGCGTGAGGCCGGAAATCGAAGCGCCGTATTCAAAATCGTGGTTGAATGTGACGCCCCCCGAACCGCCGGCCTCCTCGGCAAGCGTGTCCATTGCCGCGTAGCTTGGCGCCGCGATCGTGTTCTTAAGCCACTTGACTGCCGCGCCAGTCGTGTTCACGGCCGCCTCGTGGATCTGCTCGCTGTTGTTGAGCGCGAACACGGCGAAGCGACGGTCGTCGCGCCTGTTGCCGTCGATTACCGACACCGCTGTGGAAGTGCCGAGAGAAACCGTCGCGATGCCATGACGTAGCCCCGCGGCCAGATTCGACAGTTTCTGATCCTGCCCGCCCATGACGAGCCTGGCACCGGCGCCGATGCCCAGCTCTTCGGCGACATCAGGCTGTACGGCGCCTAGCACAGTGCCCATTGGCAGCACCTCAGGAAGCAGCGTGTGCGGAATGGAGAAGTGTCTGAGAATTTCGTCCGACCATCCACGCTTGTTGATGTCGTACATCATCGTGCCGCTTGCCATTGAGCAGTCAGTGGCGGCGCGACCGCAGAACTTCATGTTGAGGAATTCCAAGGGCATCAGAAGCGCCTTGACTTCGTTCATCACATCGCGGCGGTGGCGCATAAGCCATATAACCTTCGGGAGGGTATAGCACGGTAGCAGACGCTTGCCCGTGTTGGCGTAGATCCAGTCTGCACCGAACCCGCGCTCTACCTCCGCCGTTTCCTCGGAGGCGCGGTTGTCGAGCCAGCTGAGCGCGTTCATGAGCGGCGCGCCCCCGGCGTCGACGGGCACCACGGATATCCCCTGAGAGCTTATGCCGATTGCATCGACGTCACGGATGCCCGTCTCCCCGCAAACGGATTTGATTCCCGTTTTGACCATATTCCACCAGTCGTTGGCGTCCTGTTCCACCCGGTCGCCTTCTGCCAACAACTCATACTCGCGTGCAAACGACGCGGCTACGCCCTCGGGCGTGTACAGCCGGCATTTGCACGTTGTCGTGCCGAGGTCTATTGCGATATGATTGCCCATGTTATGATGGAGATAAGGAATTAACGCCGCCATTATACATCAAGCCTTCTTTTTTTTCCTCCCATTTTTTTGCGGATTTGTCCCAGAAATTAAGATTTTTGATCGATCAGCCCCGTATTCCTGCGAAATCCATGCATCGCCGCCACAGAGCCAGTCACCTTTGATTTTTTGATTTTTTGAAAGAATAAAAAAAAGCGGCGCATGTCCGGTTCTGTGTGGTATGATTCACCTCGACCGAAATCTAGGCTCTTCAGGAAAGACCGAAACATGGCAATGAAACAAACTTCGCAACCCCCCGTACGATCCTTCGCTCCGGGAGAAGTGAAAATCACTGGGGGTTTCTGGAAAAACAAAATGGAGAAGAACCGCCGTGTGACCCTCCCTCTTGAGTTCCAGCGGTGCCAGGAGACCGGCAGGATCGACGCCATAAGGCAAACCTGGAAGCCCGGACAGCCCAACAAGCCGCACATTTTCTGGGATTCAGACGTCGCCAAGCTTCTGGAGGCCTGCTGCTACAGTCTCGCGGCACGGCGCGATGCCCGGCTTGAGGCGAAGGTGGACGAGGTCATCGCGTTGTTCGCCGCCGCGCAACAGACAGATGGATACCTGAACTCGTACTACACGACAGTCGAGCCGCAAAACCGCTGGACCAACCTTAGGGATAACCACGAGCTCTATTGCGCTGGCCACATAATCGAGGCTGCCGTAGCGCACTTCCAAGCGACTGGCAAAACGACGTTCCTCGACGCCGCCTGTCGCTACGCCGACCACATAGCGACAGTTTTCGGGCGTGGCGAAGGCCAGAAGAGAGGATATCCTGGCCATGAAGAAATCGAGCTTGCGCTGGTACGGCTCTACTACGCCACGCGGCAGCGGCGCTACCTCGACCTTGCCGAGTATTTCATCAACGAACGCGGCCAATCGCCCCACTACTATGATCAGGAGGCCGTCGCACGCGGCGAAAACCCAAAGGACTACTGGCTCAAGACTTATGAGCACAATCAGGCGCATCTCACGGTTCGCGGACAGAAAAAACCGGTCGGACACGCAGTCCGCGCAACCTACCTCTTCACTGGCATGGCCGCGGTCGGCGGCGCCACAGGAGACAAGTCGTTGATCACGGCCTGCAAACGGATGTGGAAGACGCTTACGTCCACTCAGATGCACATTTCAGGCGGCATAGGGCAGATTGCCCGCAACGAGGGTTTTACCACCGGATACGACCTGCCCAACGAAAGCGCCTACCTCGAAACCTGCGCCTCCATAGGCATGGCGTTCTGGGGCCATCGCATGCTCGACTGGGAACCTGATTCCGCCTACTCCGATGTGGTCGAACAGGCGATCTATAACGGCGTGCTATCCGGCGTGTCGACGGACGGCCGCAGCTTCTTCTACGGCAATCCACTTGCGTCGCATCCAGGCTTCGACGGCAACGGCAACTTCGCGGGCGAAGGCTACCATTACCGGCGCAAGGAATGGTTCGGTTGTTCCTGCTGCCCAACGAACATCGCCCGCATGATCGCGAACTTCCCGAGCTATCTGTACACCTCGCGTGGGAAGGAACTTGCAGTCCACCAATATGCTGAGAGCGTGGGGTCGCTCGAAGTCGCCGGGCAGTCCGTAACTATCACGCAAACAACCGACTACCCATGGGACGGTGATATAACGCTTAAAATCGAAGCTGAAAAAACTGCCATCTGGTCTCTTGCGCTGCGAATACCGGGCTGGTGTAAATCAGCCAAAATCAGAATCAACGGAAGAAAGTTCGACCACAACCCCGCACTCTCTAAAGGCTACGTGCGAATAAAACGCGAATGGAGGTCCGAAGGCGTCGTGTCAATGTCGTTTGCTATGCCCGTTGAGCGCGTCCAGGCGCACCCAGCGGTCCGGCAGGACGCCGGCTGCGTTGCCCTTCGCCGCGGGCCCGTGCTTTACTGTCTTGAATCCGCCGACAATGGCTCCGGACTGCGCGGCATCTCCCTGCCCGCCGATCCGAAGTTCAAGACCGTGCCTGGGCGCGGACTGGTGTTAAAAGGGATCCCCGTCATCCACATGAAGGCCACGCGGGTGAAGCCGGCGGCCAAAAGCGACCCTCTCTATGCTTCCTTCGGCAACTGGCCACGCGTCCCTTGCACTATCACTGCCATCCCATACCATCTATGGGCAAACCGCGCTCCCGGCGAAATGACCGTCTGGATCCGCCAGGATTGACAAGCCAGAATTGTCACAAAAAAAAGGGGCCAGGGACTGTGCCCCGGGCCCCTATTCATGAGATGCCCTTAATTAGGCGAGCATCTCCGCGAGGTCTTCCTCGGCGGTTTTGATGGGTGCGATGCCGAATTTATCGACAAGCACGCCCAGCACCGTCGGGGAGAGGAACGCGGGGAGCGTCGGGCCTAGGCGGATGTTCTTGATGCCGAGCGAGAGGAGCGTCAGCAGTATGCAGACGGCCTTCTGCTCGTACCAGGAGAGGACGAGCGTCAGCGGCAGGTCGTTGACGCCGCACTCGAACACTTTGGCAAGCGCCACCGCCACCTGGATGGCCGAATACGCGTCGTTGCACTGCCCCATGTCGAGAAGGCGCGGGATGCCGTCGATGTCGCCAAGTTTCGTCTGTAGGTGGTTGAACCGGAATTTGCCGCATGCGAGCGTTAGGATCAGCGTGTCTTTCGGGGACTTCTCCACGAACTCGGTGTAGTAATCGCGTCCGAACTTCGCGCCGTCGCAGCCGCCCACCAGGAAGATGTGCTTGATCTTGCCGGCCTTGACCGCGTCCACGACTTTGTCGGCCACGCCGAGCACGGCGTTGTGTCCGAATCCGGTCATCAGGGGGTCATCCGAGACTTCGTCAGTCCAGCCGCCGAGCTTGATGGCGTGCTCGATCATGGCGGAGAAGTCCTTGTGGCCGTTTGCGTCGGCCTTGATGTGCTTGACCCCGGGCCAGCCGACTTCAGCGGTGGTGTAGAGGTTGCCGGCGTATGAGGGCTTGGGAGGCATGAGGCAGTTGGTGGTGTAGAGCACCACGCCCGGGATGCCGTCGAATTCCTTCTGCTGGTTCTGCCATGCCTTGCCGAAGTTGCCCTTGAGGTGCGGGTACTTCTTGAGCTCGGGGTATCCGAACGCGGGGAGCATTTCACCATGCGTGTAAACGTTGACGCCCTTGCCCTCGGTCTGCTCCAGCAGCATCTTGAGGTCGTGCAGATCGTGGCCGGTTATCACGATGAAGGGACCCTTGACATGGCCGGTTTCCACCGTAGTTGGGACGGGGTTGCCGTATGCACCCGTGTTGGCGGCGTCGAGCAGTCCCATGCACTTGAGGTTCATCTGCCCGAACTCCATTATGAGGCCGAGCCACTCTTCGACGGGACGGTCGTCGCCCGCCGCTTTCATGCCCTTCTGGAACCAGGCGGAAACTTCGGGGTCTGTCTTGCCGAGGACGCGCGCGTGGTGCGCGTAAGCGGCCATGCCGCGTAGACCGAATAGCAGCGTGGAGCGGAGCGATACTATATCCTCGTTGCCGTGAAAGAGGTTTTCCGGTTTGTAGTCGTCGGCTCCGCCGTGTTCGGCAACCTTGGCGCGGATTTTGTCGCGCATCTGCGTAAGCGGCTCGGCGTCGAAGTTCACGTTTGTCACGCACATGAACAGTGCGTCCATGAACAGGTTGGCGCAGTCTGCGCATGGAGCCTTGTCTTCCAATGCGCGTGCCAGCGTAATCAATGAAGCGGTGATTTCGTCCTGGATATTGGCTATCTCAGGTTTCTTGCCGCATACTCCACCGCGGGTGCAGCCTTTGCCGCCGGCAGTTTGCTCACATTGGAAGCAGAACATTTCACTCATGTCGTTGGTCCTTTTCTTTTATGGTTGTTTTGTTGGGTAGTCAACGCTTTTCATAACGCTGAAATTGTTTGCTCATTCCTCGAGGATTTCGCCGTCCGTCGAGATCGTGACGACGTTCCATGGGATCATTTTGCCGCTGTTTACGAGCGCCCGTTTCACTGCGTTCGCGATGCCCGCGCAGCACGGCACCTCCATACGCAGCACGGTGACGCTGCGGATTTCATTCTGGCTCAGTATGGCGGTGAGCTTTTCGGCGTAGTCGCCCTCGTCAAGTTTCGGGCAGCCGATGAGCGTTACTCTTCCTTGCATATAGCGGATGTGTATATCCGGATATGCGAATGCCGTGCAGTCCGCTGCCACGAGAAGCTTGGCGTTGTTTAGATACGGTGCGGAGACAGGCACCAGCTTTATCTGGACGGGCCAGTTGGATAAGGCAGAGGTGGCGCGTGTCTGCTCGGCGGCGGGCGATGACGCTGCCGGCTTGGCGCGCGAGATGGTCGTAGCCATGGAGCCGGGGCAGCCGCAGGGCAGGGGGGCTTTTGCAGCGGCTCTGGCTTTGACTGCCTCTTCGTCAAAAGGTTCTGCCACGCGCTCTTCGATTTTTATCGCGCCTGTCGGGCAGCCCGGCAGGCAATCGCCCAGGCCGTCGCAGTAGATGTCGGAAACAAGTTTTGCCTTGCCATCCACCATTACCAGAGCCCCTTCGTGGCATGCAGACACGCAAAGGCCGCATCCGTTGCAGAGATTTTCGTCTATGGAAACTACTTTACGTTTCATTTGTTCTTCCCCAAGGTTTTCGATCTGCGCTTGGGCGGTTTCCCGCCTGAGGTTTTTATGTTGTTTTGGTTTATGCTCTTCACCACGTCGGCTAGTGTGTTTCCGCCGAACAGATCCAGCAAGTGGTCGTTTACCGCCTTCAGTTTCCCATGTAGAATGCACCCCCTGCCGTTGCAGATTTCCGGTTTCATCATGCATCCGTCAACGCCATGGTTACCG
>JALHHX010000168.1 GCA_022837245.1 Lentisphaerota bacterium | reverse complement strand
TGTGTTCTTGCCATTTGTATGTCCTCCTGATGTGGTTGGCAGATATCCTATCAGGAGGTGCGCGAAAACGAAAGCCTTATTTACGGATAAGCCCTAAGTCAGGTCCGATTAATCTTACGGCGGGCTGGCGCGATATCGAGATGCGCTTCGGCAATGGCTCCTCCGGTGCAGGTCCCAAGGCCGAGAACGGCTGGACTGCAACGAAGGGCTTTGGTTACAACATCAACGGCCTCGACACAACACAGGGCGGCGATTATATTTTCCCGGACGATAAAGGTACGATGAGCTTGTTCCGTTACGACGACGGCACCGCATTCACCGACCCTGACGCCGTGACATATCCAGCAGTGGATGTGAGTTTCGCCGACGCAAAAATGGTGGGAGCTTTAACTTCAGCCGGGGTTTCCGATACTTCCTTGATCCTCTATTGGGGCAATTCAGATGGCGGGGTAGATGCTTCCGCATGGGCCAACACCAATGTGCTAGCTGAGGCGTCGGCAAGTACCGGGGTTTACACAAACGCGTTGACTGGCTTGTCCATGGAGACGATATTCTATCGGGTTGCGGCATCCAACGAAACCGGGATATTTTTCTCCCCATCCTCAGTAAGCTTTTCCACGCCGCAGCGTGCCCCTGAAGCGCAGAACGGCGCGGTGACAGATGTTCTCGACGCATCGGCTACTGTCTACGGCATGATAACTTATGTGGGCATGCCACCGACGAAACTTTACGTGTTCTGGGCGACGAACGATTGCGGAACCGACGCCTCGGCGTGGCTTGCCAAAGGCGCTTTCGCAGACCTTGGCGAGACAGGAGAGGGTGTGGATACAGCTGCGCAGATAACTGGCCTTAATCCGAACACTGTTTACTATTACACCTTCGCGGCAAGCAACTTCTACGGTATGGCATGGGGTGCAGCAGGAGCTGCGCCCAGCTTCCGGACGCCCGGCCCGCCCGCCGTTTCCGAAGCGGGCGTGAACTGGGTGTCGGACACTTCGGCGCAATTGCGAGGCACGCTCCAAGACGGCAACGAGGCGCATGTGTACTTTGTGTGGGGCACCTCCGCCGAGACCATGACGAACACGAACGACTTTGGCGTCATCCCGATGCAGCAGTTTAAAACGGACTTGGACGGCTTGATGCCTTCGACTACATACTTTTACCAGCTTCATGCAATAAACGCATTTGGGTCGGGGGAGTCTGCTGTCGGGAGCTTCTTGACGCTTGAGCCTGTGGCGCATAGAACCTCCAATTCAAGCGGCTCATGGACAGATTCTACGGTTTGGACTCCGACCGGCGTCCCACGGGCTGGCACAACGGCGGTAATCAACCAGGGCCACAACATGACTCTCGGCGTGGCGACCCCGGCGCTCGGGTCGGTGTCGGTCGACGGAACTTTGACTTTTAGCAGTTGGGACGCCCGGCTCACAGCGGCAGACGTGACTGTCGCAGGCACGGTTACGCATGTCGCGAACACCGCAACGGAGGCCGTCAACGGCGAGTGGATCCCCAACGCGCGCGTGTGGATTTCGCATCGGCAGCGGAATCTACACGACCTACAATCGGATCCCCAACGCGCGCGTGTGGATTTCGTGTACTAATTTGACGGTTTCATCATCTGGTAAAATTGATGTCGCCTACAAAGGATACACTGGGAGTCCGGGATGGCCGTCTCCGGGGAGGGGACCTGGCGGGGGAATCCCATACATTGCTGGCGGGTACGGCGGCTTTGGCGGTGGTTACGCCGGCGTAAGCGGAAATACTTATGGATTGGCGCAGAATCCTATCCAGCCGGGAAGCGGCGGCGGTGAAGGTAATGCCGCGAAGGGTGGAGCTGGAGGCGGCGCGGTGTTGGTGCAAGCCGCAGGCACCGTGGTCGTTGATGGCTCAATCATAGCAGATGGCCACCCGAGCGATGGCGGAGGCGGTTCTGGAGGTGCGATTTTGATTGAATGCAAGAAGATCGCAGGGATGGGCGGCGTGCTGTCTGCGAAGGGCGGGTTGTCCGCTCATTCGAACGGTGCTAGTGGCGGTGGCGGACGTATCGCCGTAAAATACGATACGGTGGCGATGGGGGCTAGTGCGCTACCTTCGATTGTATTCACGGCAGGCTCGGGCGAATCCGCCAACGTTGCCAAGATTGGCGATGTGGGTACTTTGTGTTTCTCCGACAACCTGTTCCTAGAGCGGAACACGGGTGTGCTGCGTCATAGCGGGCAGTGGATTGCAGAAGGCTTGACACACTGGCAGCCAGATTCGCTCTCTCTATCCAATGCTTGGCTGCGCTTCGGCGCAGTTGACGTGACCGTGGCGAACAACATCAGCTTAATTGGAACTTCCGCCAACATTCATCGTTTGGAGATGTCCAACGCAGTACTGTCGTGCGGCGGCAATTTGAATGTCTCAAGAGGCTCGCTGCGGCTTTATGGCGGTGAGGTGCAATGCACTGGTGATTTTGTTCAGGACGGTGGTTCGATCATGCTCCACACTGCCGAAGGCGGCGGCTCAGGGCTGTATTCGGGCGGCGGTCTCATGCTGACAAATAGCGCGTCTATGACGGTCTATAGCTGCCCCTCGAACACGGTGTGGCCATCCTTTGGCGCGATTGTGGAAGTCTCTGGAGATTTTTCGCTGGCCAACGGATCATGGGTTTATCCCTGGTCTGATCCTGTTGGCGGCGGTTCTGCTTTGTTCAGAGCTCGCAACATCTTCGTGGCGGGAAATGCGGGCTTTGACGCATCGCTGAAAGGATATGCCGGTAGCAAGGCATACAATCTACTCGGCGGTGGCCCTGGTGGCGGCGCGTCAAGAGTTGGGGGTGGCCATGGCGGAACTGGCGGCAGGTACTCCGGGACGACAGGCAAGACATACGGATCCGCAATCATGCCCACATTGCCGGGAAGCGGCGGTGGTGAAGGAAATTCAGGATACGGCGGCAACGGCGGCGGCGCTATATGGATGCAGGCGACGGGGCGCGTAGTCATGGACGGAAAGCTTATGGCGAACGGTGGAGACTCGAAAGGCGGCGGTGGTTCCGGCGGCACTATCATGATCGAGAGCGGTGTGTTCAGAGGCGGCACGAATGCCTTAATGTCCGCCAGTGGCGGAAAATCGCTGGCCGACACCGGCGCAGGTGGTGGTGGCGGGCGAATTTCCGTCTGGCATGGCGTCCCAGAAAGCTTCCGCGACGCCATACTGTCAGGCAATATGAAAGGCGTGGAAATCTCGGCGGATTATGGCAAATTCCTCGGAGTTGTCTCTGCCGCCGGCGGGTCAGGAGTCGAGCCGGCCGCCCAGCCCGGCACGGTCGTCTTCCTGACAGTTCCCCCTCCGGCCGGTACAGTCATAATAGTCCGGTAATAATAATGGCGTGTGGCGGGGTTTGGACTCTGCCGCGGTGCGGCTCCCTGGCGCGTTGCCCTCCAACGCCATAGATTAGCACCCTTGCCGCGGGATCGAGCTGGAGCTCGGAGTTCCCAGGAACTTCGACGACTACCCGCAAATGTTGGTTTTTAAAATCTAAAACCCTTGCTTGTCCGGCGCATGTCGTTGTAAGCTATGCATTAGTTTGCATGACTGAGCATGATCTGAACGAGTAAGAGAATTATGGAAGACTCCGACTTCAAAAAACCGTCTGTCGCCGAGGGGCCTCGCACTTGGTGGCATTGGAACAACGGCCACGTGGCACGCGAGGGCATTACGGCGGATCTTGAGGCTTTCGCCGCAGTGGGAATCGCTGGAGTCCAGCTCTTTTATCCATCCTGCACGATCCCAAACGGGCCGGTCTCGTTCGGCACGCCCGAATGGCGCGGACTCGTGGTCCATGCCGCACGCGAATGCCGCCGACTTGGACTTGAGTTTTGCATGCATAACTGCCCAGGCTGGAGCAGCAGCGGTGGGCCGTGGATCAAGCCCGAACGTGCCATGAAGGTGCTCACAACGGCGGATACGCGCGTCAAGGGGCCGCATAGGTTCGACGGGATTCTGCCCAAGCCTCCTATGCGGCTCGATTTCTACCGTGATGTGGCAACGCTTGCCTTCCGCGCACCGCAACCTGAGACCGGGCTGGAGCCAATCCCTATACGCGCCACTACTGCGGACGGCGCCAATGGTTCAGCTGTGTTCGATGGCGACCCTGAGACTTTTGTCGAGCTAGAGCCGGCGTTGTCAGGAAGGCCGTGCTATCTTGAGCTTGAATACGAACGGCCGATTTCCGCGCGCACTCTGAAGTTCGAGGCTCCTGGGCCGTTCTGGTGGCAGAACAAAGGGCGGCTGGAGGCGTCTGACGACGGCGTCGTATATCGCGAGGTGACTGCGTTCACTTTCTGCTTCGGATTCGAGACCCGGGTAGTGACGTTCCCT